>CAZJSO010000087.1:0-5015 GCA_964548795.1 uncultured Dehalococcoidia bacterium
CTCCGGGGGGCTGGGGCCTGGAGGCGACTGTGTTTGCCCCAACTGTGGCACCCGCGTTCCCCATCAAGCGGGCACTCCCTGCACCAGCATAAAGTGCCCTCAGTGTGGTAGCTGGATGGCTAGAGAATGAGATGGTAATTTCGGTTGCCAGCGGCAAGGGGGGAACTGGGAAAACTCTGGTCGCTACTAGCCTGGCCCTTTCTTTGCCTGAAAGGGTAAAGCTCTTGGATTGCGACGTAGAGGAGCCCAATGCTCACATCTTCATTAAGCCGGTCTTCACCGCTAGAGAACCAGTTCTCCTCCCTATTCCCAAGGTGGATGAAGCAAAATGCACCCATTGTGGAAAGTGTGCTGAGGTCTGCGCCTACAATGCCATCGCTGTTCTTCCAGATCGGGTACTCCTTTTCCCCGAGCTTTGCCACGGCTGCGGTGCCTGCTCTTACCTCTGCCCTGAAAAAGCTATCTCCGAGGTAGGCCGAGAAATAGGGGTGGTAGAGGTAGGGCATGCGGGTGAGATCGAGCTCGTGCAAGGGAAGCTCTCCGTGGGGGAAGCCTTGGCCGTTCCCATAACCAGAAAGGTAAAGGAGCATCTTAGTCACGAAGGGATAAACATCATTGATGTCCCTCCCGGAACTTCCTGCCCGGTGGTGGAAGCCATACAGGAAAGCGACTTCTGTCTTCTGGTAACCGAACCCACGCCCTTCGGCCTCAACGACCTGGCTCTGGCCGTAGGGGTGGTAAGAAAGCTAAAAATTCCCTGCGGAGTGGTGATAAACCGTGCGGGCGTTGGAGATTCCGGGGTAGAGGAATATTGCCTCCGCGAGAAACTCCCTATCCTGCTTCGAATTCCTTTAGAGACCAACATTGCGCACCTTTACTCTGAGGGAATTCCCCTGGTAGAGGGAATACCGAGCTGGCAGGAGAAATTCCTGAACGTCTTTCGCGAGGTGGAGAGCGTGCTGAATACTGGAGAAGAAATATGAGGGAATTAGTCGTCTTGAGCGGCAAAGGGGGAACTGGAAAGACCAGCCTGGTCGGCTCCTTTGCCGTCCTGGCCAGGAACAAGGTATTGGCCGATACCGATGTTGATGCCCCCGATCTTCACCTCTTGCTCCAGCCGCAGGTCAAACAGGAGGAGGAATTCTGGAGCGGGCAGCTTGCCCTCATAGACCAGGACAAATGCACTCAATGTGGGCTGTGTGAGGAGCTTTGCCGCTCTAAAGCCATAAAGGACTATAAGGTGGATGAGTTCTCCTGCGAAGGGTGCGGCTTCTGCAGCCAGATCTGTCCAGCCGAGGCCATCCATATGAGGGAACGGATGGCTGGACACTGGTACATCTCCGAAACCAGATATGGCCCCCTGGTTCATGCCAGGCTGGGCGTAGCCCAGGAAAACTCCGGGAAGCTGGTGGCTCTAGTCAGAAGTAAGGCTAAGGCGCTGGCCGACGAAAATCACTCGGAATATATCATCACCGACGGGCCACCAGGGATAGGCTGCCCGGTCATCTCCTCCCTCACCGGGGCGGGTCTGGCCCTTCTGGTCACCGAGCCTACCCTGTCCGGAATGCATGACCTGGGTCGAATCCTGAGCGTGTGCCAGCATTTTGGTGTCCCAGCCCTGGTGTGCATCAATAAATACGATCTCAATGAGGAAAATGCTGGCCGAATAGAGGCCTACTGCGAGGACATGGAAACAAAGGTAATAGGGAGAATCCCCTTCGATAATGTAGTCACCGAGGCCCTGGCTCACGGGGCCCCAGTGGTGGAATATGCGGAGGGCAGAGTTGCCCGGGAAATAGAGTCGCTCTGGGAAGAAATTTCCAAAGGATGGCAGAAGGTTTAAGCCAGTGAGTTACGCCGAATATCAAATTGCCCGTACATTCCTGGTGCGTGCCGACCACGAGGCAGAACTAGTCTCTTTCATAGCCAGCCTGGCAAGGGAAAACAACATCGAGGTGGGAGCCTTTACCGCCATCGGGGCCCTAAAATCTGCTCAGCTCGGCTATTACGATCAAGCTCGACACCAGTACCAGGAAGTAGAAATCAGCTCTCCCTGCGAGATCGCCAGCTGCCTGGGAAATATTTCCCTGAAGGATGGAGAGCCTTTCGTTCATGCCCATGCTGTTCTGGCTGACAAAAATGGTCAGGCCATAGCCGGTCATCTGGTCAAAGGGACGGTGTTTGCCGCCGAAATCTATCTCCAGGAGCTCAGGGGCCCGAAGCCCGAGCGCCAGCCAGATAGGATAACCGGCTTATCGCTATGGAAATTTGCTTCACACTAGTTGCCGCACATGAAGGTGACCGTCATCTACGATAATGAGGTCCTGGAGAAAGGACTTAAAGCCGACTGGGGATTCGCCTGCCTGGTGGAAACAGCCAGGGCGCCGAGAATCCTCTTCGATACCGGGACCGATGGCTCAATACTTCTCCACAACATGGAGAAACTGGGCCTCGACCCCCGCACAATTCAGGAGGTGTTCATCTCCCACGCCCATCTGGACCATATGGGGGGCCTGGCAGACCTGCTCCAGCTCAATAGGGAAATTAAGGTCTATATCCCTAATTCCTGCCCCAGGCCTTCGGGAGCAAAGGAAGTGGTCAGCATTAAAAGCCCCCTTCAAATCCACGCCGATATCTTCTCCACCGGCGAGCTAAAAGGCATAGAGCAATCTCTCGTGGTTCGAACGGAGGAAGGCCTGGTCGTAATTGATGGTTGCTCCCATCCAGGGGTAGGGACTATTCTTCAAGCCGCCTCAAAATTTGGTAAGCTCCACGCCCTCATTGGCGGATTACATGGATTTAGAGAGTTCGAACTTCTCCAGGGCCTAAAGTTAGTTTGCCCCTGCCACTGCACCCAGTTTAAAGCGGAGATAGAGCATCTTTTCCCGGAGAAATATCTTGATTGCGGAGCCGGCAGGGTTCTGGAAATTTAGAAGAAAGGAGAGCTTAAGTTGAAACAGCCAAGAATTGAGAACGTGGAGGAAATAGCCATCGCGGTCAAAGACATGGGTCAAGCGATCGCAGTATTCAAGGAGCTGTTCGGGTTCGGGTTCGAGACCGGGTGGGACATGCCTCACGAGAAAATGAGGGTAAGGTCCGAAAGAATAGCTGGGGTTCAATTCCAACTGCTGGAATCAACCAGCCCCGATGGGGTGATAGCCAAATTCATCGAGGGCCGGGGTGAGGGCATACACCACATCGCTTTCCGGGTTAGCCACCTGGAGGAGATGGTAGCCCAACTAAAAAACAAAGGGGTAAAATTCATCCCGGAGAAACCGGTAGATATGCCTTCTCTATCCTACATTTTCATTCACCCCAAATCTGCCCAGGGGATCTTGATAGAGCTTATAGAGGAGAAGCGAGCGAGCTAGACGGCTAGAGCCGAGGTAAGGCATGGATGAGTTCGAGGAACTCGAAAGGCAAGTCCAGGAAGAGATGCGGAGGATTTATACCGAGACCACCCTGGATCATGCCATGAACCCCAGAAACGTGGGAAGTCTGCCCCAGGCCGATGGGTTTGGTCAAGCGACCGGCTCCTGTGGAGACACCATGCAGATCTGGCTGAAGGTAAGGGAAGGGCGGATCGATAAAGCCACCTTCTGGACCGATGGCTGTGGCACCTCCATTGCCTGTGGGAGCATGGTCACTGAACTCATCAAGGGCAAGACCATCGCCGAGGTGTCCCATCTCCGCTCGCAAGACATACTAAACGCCCTGGGTGGCCTTCCTGAAGCCGACGTGCACTGCTCCATCCTCGCCGCAGATACGCTCAGGGAAGCGCTCAAGGATTACTCTAAGTTCAGGAGTGAACCGTGGAAAAGGGCCTACCAAAGAAAAGGCTAAGGGTAAATTGGCAATTGTGCCGGGGGTGTGGACTCTGCACCTCGGTCTGCCCTCGGGAAGCAGTAAGCTTGGTGTGGGGGAAAGCCTGGATCGACCAGCGAAAATGCGTCCTCTGTCACCAATGCGAGAAAACGTGCCCCTTCGGAGCTATTCGAGAAGAGGTCCCTGTCCTGGTGAAAGACTTCAGCGAAGAGATAACCGAGCTCCGGCACCAGGCAGATGACCTCATCCACAGATTGGCTGCTTTGACCAGGAAAGGAGGAGAGCCATGAAAATTGCCGCGGCGTCCGATGATGGGCTGCGCATAAGTGAGCACTTCGGTCGGGCCCCATACTATGTGGTGCTAACTGTGGAGGAGGACCAGATAGTGCATAAGGAAATAAGGTCCAAGGCCGGGCACCACACCTTTGCTGCCCACCAGCCTCCCAAGCTTGCCCCTGGCGAGAAGCATGGCTACGATAGCGGAGCTGATGTCCGGCACGCTAACATGAGCGACTCCATCAAGGACTGTCAGGTGCTGTTGGCCAGAGGCATGGGCTGGGGAGCCTATGAAGCTATGAAAAACTACGGGATCGAGCCCATAGTTACCGATGTAGAGGGTATTTATGAGGCCGTTCGGCTTTACCTTAAAGGCAAGCTGCCAAACTTGATAGAAAAGCTACACTGAGGCTAAACATTAAAGAAGGAGGGAAATGGCTACCAAGGAGGAAATCTCGGAGAAGCTTTCTCACATACTGGTTCCCGGTGTGGGAAGAAGTCTAAACAAGATGCGCCTTGTCCAGGGAATCGAACTCGAGGGGGAAACTGTAAGGCTTACCCTGTCCACCACCGCACTGCCGGACCAGGCCAAAGAATGGATGGAGAAAAAGGCCAGAGAGGAAGTAGCCAGTTTGCCCGGAGTAAAAGATGTTCAGCTGGTCTTCGTGGGGTCCAAACCCAAGGACATAAACCAGGTACGGAGGACAGTGGCGGTGATGAGTGGGAAGGGCGGGGTAGGAAAATCTCTGGTAACCGCCTTGCTCGCCATTGCCTTGAACCGCAAAGGCTATGACGTCGGCATGCTCGACGCTGACATAACTGGCCCGAGCATCCCCAAGATGTTCGGGGTGAACTGGCGACCCAGCGGAGGTGAGTCAGGTATCCTTCCAGTAACCTCTCGAGCTGGAATAGAG
>CAZJSO010000088.1:0-4984 GCA_964548795.1 uncultured Dehalococcoidia bacterium
GGCCTGGCCGTCCTCAACCTTGAAGGAATCCAGACTCGGTATGAAAACCCCGATGAGATTCTCCAAGAAATAGCTACCGCATCGGATGACGAGGTAACCCAGCTACTTCAGAGAAGATACTCTGAGCCGATAAAGGAGAATCTCATCGGAGAGCGGATAAAGGCAATTAAGGAAAGCAAAGCTGTTTGTGCTGTCTCAGTAACGCCAGCGAACACTAAGAGGTTGGCCCCCATCGCTGCTGAGGCGGGAGTGGATATTCTAGTGGTGCAGTCAACCGTCACTACCGCTCGTCATATCTCCAAAAGCTATCGAGGGCTTGTCTTCTCTGAGCTTCGAGAATGGATAAAGGTGCCTATCCTAGTGGGAAACTGCGCCACCTATAACGCGGCTAAAGAACTAATGGAAACGGGTATCTCGGGGGTGCTGATTGGTGTGGGACCTGGAGCAGCTTGTACCACTCGCGAGGTCATAGGGGTAGGAGTCCCTCAGGTAACTGCAACCATGGACTGTGCCGCTGCCCGGGATGATTATTTCCGGGAGACAGGGAGGTATGTACCCATAATCACCGATGGTGGCATCCGCAGTGGGGGCGATATCTGTAAAGCTATTGCCTGTGGGGCCGATGCGGTAATGCTCGGTTCTCTCCTAGCCCAGGCTAAGGAGGCTCCCGGGAGAGGATACCACTGGGGCATGTCTACCCCACACGCGGCCTTGCCCCGTGGAACACGAGTGAGGGTTAAGGTCACCGGAACGCTAGAACAAGTACTCTTCGGTCCCAGCTCAGTTACTGACGGCACACAGAATCTTGTAGGAGCGTTGCGAACTTCCATGGGGATATGTGGGGCGCGAACGATAAAAGAGATGCACCAAGCCGAGATTGTAGCTGCCCCTAGCATAAAGACGGAGGGAAAACAGCTACAGCTCCTCCAATCGCATCTATAAGTTGGGCTTGGCCTCTAGAAGATTCGGTCCGCCCTCTTCCCAAAATCTGTTAGCGATCCTCACCTCCCCTGATTAGGGTCAAATGTGATTTGGGAGGGGTCTTGCGAGAGGCAACCCTTTACGAAAAATTAAGTGGCTCCAGGGTCCGTTGCCACGTCTGCCAGTGGCGCTGCATTATAAATCCGGGGCACTTCGGCCTCTGTCGAGTACGCTATAATCGCGAAGGAACCCTGGAGCTATTGAACTACGGTGAGATCTCCTCCCTTGCAGTGGATCCAATTGAAAAGAAGCCCCTATTTCACTTTTATCCCACCAGCCAGGTTTTCTCTCTGGGAGGCTGGGGCTGCAATTTCCACTGTCTACACTGCCAGAACTGGGAGATCTCCCAGCAGACACCCTGGGAGAGAACCCAGGGATCCCAAAGGCTTCTCCCCGAAGAGGCCGTGCGTCTGGCCAAGCAGTACCACTGCCAGGGCATCGCTTGGACCTACAACGAACCTGGTATTTGGCTAGAATACACTTTGGATTCGGCTAGGCTAGCTAAAAGGGAAGGCCTTTATACCGTCTATGTAACCAACGGTTTCTCCACCGACGAGGCCCTGGATCTAATTGGACCCTATCTAGATGCTTGGCGGGTTGATGTCAAGGGATTTAGCGATGCTTTCTACCGCGACCTAGCTAAAGCCATTCACTGGCGTAAGGTTCTGGAGGTGGCCATCAGGGCAAAAGAGAAATGGAAAATGCACCTTGAAGTGGTGACCAACATCATCCCGACTATGAACGATGATGATGAGCAGCTCAGTGGGATCGCCACTTGGATTCGTGACAATCTGGGGGAACTCACGCCCTGGCATGTGACCAAGTTTTTCCCAAACTGGAAGCTCCAGCACCTCCCTCCCACCCCAACCTCGACTATCGAGAAGGCCTATGAGATAGGAAAGAGGGCCGGGTTAAAGTTCATCTACGTCGGCAATATCCCGGGGCACCCCGGCGAAAATACCAATTGTTATTCCTGTGGCAAAATGGTGGTCCAGCGGGTGGGTTATGCCACCCGGCTGGTGGGACTGGAGGACTCTCACTGCCGCTTCTGTGGAGCCGAACTGAATTTCAGAACAGGAGGCAGGCATGGTTAGAAATCCAGTGGTAGCCGGACAGTTTTACCCCGCAGTCGCTTCACAGCTTGAAGCGGAGATTAAGAGACATCTGGAAGAAGCAGCCAAGGAGGAGGTCATCGGGGTGATCTCGCCCCATGCAGGTTACATCTATTCTGGGCCAGTGGCAGGGGCAGTGGTCTCCCGGATTAAGCCCAAGGATATCTTCATTATCCTTGGACCAAACCATACCGGCCGTGGAGCTCCATTCAGCATTATGACTCAAGGAACTTGGAGAACCCCTCTGGGTGAGGTAAAAATTGATTCCGGGCTAGCTGCTGAAATCCTGGCTGGCTCGGGCTTCCTACGGGAGGACGCTGAAGCTCACCTCTACGAGCACTCCATCGAGGTACAACTTCCCTTTTTGCAGTACTCCAAGCGTGACTTCACACTTGTTCCCCTCGTCCTCTCGGCCGGGCCCGCTGAGGTCTACAAGGAAATCGGCCGAGCAATGGCTCGAGCAATTAGGAGGATAAGGAAGGAAGTCGTTATTATCGCCAGCAGTGATATGACTCATTACGAGCCCTATGAATCAGCCAAAAGGAAGGATAGCCAAGCTATCGAGGCTATCCTCCAGCTTGATGAAGATGAGCTGCTAAGACGGGTGGAGGAATTCCACATTACTATGTGTGGCTATGCCCCTACTGTATCTATGCTCACGGCCGTGAAAGAGCTAGGAGCCAAGGAAGCCGAGCTGGTAAAGTACCAGACCAGTGGAGAGACCTCTGGTGACTACAGTAGCGTAGTGGGATATGCCGGTATTATAATAAAATTGAGTAAAAGCTGAGCTGCAGTTCGAGAAAGCCCAAATAGGAGGTAGCAAGTGGATCCGGGCAAGCTTCATCCTCTGGTCGCTTTGGCCAAACAAGCTGTCGAAAAGTATATTCAAGGCAAGGAAATAGCTCGGCCCAAGAAACTGACACCTGAGATGAAGGAACGCGCTGGTGTCTTCGTCTCCATAAAGAAGCGGGGAGTCCTGCGAGGTTGCATCGGCACCTTTGAGCCCACCAAGCCAAACGTGGCTGAGGAGATCATCTACAACGCCATTAGTTCAGCCACCAGGGACCCCCGTTTTCCGCCGGTAACCCCTACCGAGCTCCCAGAACTGAGCTACAGCGTTGATATCCTGACCCAGCCAGAGCCAGTGGTCGGCAAAAGCGAACTCGACCCCAAGAAATATGGTGTACTGGTCGAATACCATGGGCGGAGAGGACTATTGCTCCCTGACCTGGAAGGCGTGGATACCGTAGACCAGCAAATCGAGATTGCCTGTGCTAAGGCAGGAATATCGCCTGACGACCCGGTGAAACTTTACCGGTTCGAAGTCCGCCGGTATAAATAGGCCGGAAGGTCTCCACCTCACCTCAATCTCCTGCAGGAGAGGATATCCAAAATGAACCTCTTCGACCTGCACCGGGAAAAACAGCTTGAGCGGGAGGCTCCACTGGCAGCCAGGATGAGGCCCCGGAGCTTTGCCGAGTTCGTGGGGCAGGAGCATCTTATCGGCCAGGGTCGTGTTCTTCGCCAAGCCATTGAACAGGATGAGCTTCCGTCCATCATCTTTTGGGGACCTCCAGGAAGCGGTAAGACCACGCTGGCCTTTGTCATCGCCCAGGTCACCAAGTCACACTTCAGCCCCATGAGTGCTGTGAGCGCTGGGGTAGCTGATCTAAGACGGGTAGTAGAACAAGCCAAGCAGCGTCGGGGGATGTACAATCAGCGGACCATCCTCTTCATAGACGAGATCCATCGCTTCAACAAGGCCCAGCAGGATGCCATACTTCCCTACGTTGAAGATGGCACCGTTACCTTGATCGGCGCTACTACAGAGAATCCCTCCTTCGAGGTCATCTCCCCGCTCCTCTCCCGCTGTCGAGTCTTCACCCTGAAGCCCCTAACCGAGGAGCAGCTTGCCCTCATCGTCAGACGAGCCTTAGAGGATGAGGAGAGAGGGCTCGCTGGAGAGAACATCGAGCTCACCGAGGATGCCCTGAGCCACCTCTTGAGGATGTCGAACGGAGATGCCCGGGTAGCTCTGAATGCCCTGGAGATGGCCACCACGGCTACCCCTCCCGATGCCGAGGGAAAGAAACGCATCACGCTGGCAGTTATTGAGGAGGCCTTTCAGCACCGAGCCCTGCTATATGACAAGGCCGGTGAGGAGCATTATAACCTCATCTCCGCCCTGCATAAATCCATGCGTGACTCCGACCCCAATGCAGCCCTCTACTGGCTGGGGCGTATGCTGGAGGCCGGGGAAGACCCGCTATACATCGCCCGCCGACTGGTTCGCTTCGCCTCGGAGGACGTCGGACTGGCCGACCCACAGGCTTTGGTTCAGGCAGTCTCGGCCCAACAGGCGGTTCATTTCGTGGGAATGCCAGAGGCCAACCTGGCCCTGGCTCAGGCGGTGGTCTACCTGGCCACCGCTCCGAAGAGCAACTCCCTTTACCAGGCGTATTCTCGAGTACAGGAGGACATCCAGAAGGGCCACAACCCGCCAGTTCCCCTCTACCTGCGCAACCCGGAGACCAAGCTCATGCGAGAGCTGGGCTATGGGAAGGGTTACCTCTACCCCCACAATTTCCCCGGTCACTTCGTCCCGCAGCAGAATCTGCCCAATGAGCTGAAGGGTAAGAGGTATTATCGACCCAGTGACGAGGGGTTCGAGAAGGAGATCAAGGCCAGGCTCCATCGATGGTGGGGGGATGAAAAAGGTTGACTTTCCCTGCGGCCGCATTACCCTAGAAGGAGTCCTTCACCTGCCTGATGCCCAGGGGCCATTCCCTGGGGTGGTCATGTGTCACCCCCATCCGCTTTATGGCGGAACGATGGATAGCCCAGTGATCCTATCGATCTGTCAGGCCTTGGAAACAAGGGGGGTAGCCGGC
>CAZJSO010000089.1:0-4876 GCA_964548795.1 uncultured Dehalococcoidia bacterium
CCTGGCACCTGCCTTAGTAGCCTTAGGTGCCAGGATAAAGCTGGTAAAGGTTGGCGGTGAACGCCTTCTCTCGCTGAACGAGTTCTTCAGTGGAAGGGGCGAGGCCCCGCTTGCCCTAGAGCCCGGGGAAATTCTCACCGAGGTTCAAGTTCCCCCCTTGCCGCAGAACAGCATTGGCTCCTATCAGAAGCTCAGAGTTCGTGAAGCGATAGATTTCCCTCTAGCCGGGGTGGCAGTGATACTAAACTTGGATGGAGGAAGAGTTTGCCGTGAGGCTCGGGTGGTCCTCGGAGCGGTGGGCCCTGCCCCGATTGAGGTAGCTGGGGCTGAGCGAGTCCTTCAGGGTGGAGAGATCACCACTAAGGGAGTTGGTGAAGCGGCAGAAGAAGCCTTTAAAAAGGCCCATCCAGTCAATAACCTGAGTCTCAGGGCACCCTATCGTCGGAGAATGGTCCGGGTGCTCCTGAAGCGAGCAGTAGACCAATGCCTGAAGCTGGCTGAGGCTCAGCCCTCTTGAGAGGAATTATGGAAAGGCGAATGATCAGGCTGAGGGTGAACGGGGAGGATTACGAACTGCTAATCCCCCCCAATAAGACCCTGCTGGAGGTTTTAAGGGAAGACCTGGCCTTGACCGGGACAAAGGAGGGGTGTGAGGATGGTACCTGTGGAGCCTGTACCGTTCTCCTGGACGGGAAGCCTGTCCGCTCCTGCCTTGTTTTAGCCGTTGAAGCCGAGGGCAAAGAGATACTGACTATTGAGGGGCTATCCAAAGGGGAGGAATTACATCCCTTACAAGAAGCCTTCGTCAATTACGGAGCGGTTCAGTGTGGTTTCTGCACCCCAGGCATGATCCTCGCGGCGAAGTCTCTGCTTGACTCTAATCCTAGCCCCAGCGAGGAGGAGATAAGGAAAGCCATCTCGGGTAATCTATGCCGCTGTACGGGTTATACCAAGATCGTGGAGGCGATTGCCGCCGCGGCTCAGAGTTTAAGCGGAGGATGAGATGCCAGAATATGCTTTAGTGGGGAAAAGGGTACCTCGGACTGATTCGGTGGAGAAGGTTCGTGGCGAGGCTAAATTCACTGCTGACCTGGGCCTACCCGGAATGCTGTATGGCAAGGTGCTAAGAAGCCCCTACCCCCATGCGCGAATATTGAGCATTGATACCTCTAGGGCGGAGAAACTCCTTGGCGTTAAGGCCGTAGTTACCGGCCAGAGGGATGCTAAGCCCTATAAGTGGGGCGTATTCCCCTATACCCAGGATTACCAGCTACTCCCGATAGACAAGGTGCGCTATATTGGGCAGGAGGTTGCTGCGGTGGCTGCCATCGATGAAGATATAGCTCGCGAAGCCCTAGACTTGATCCAGGTGGAGTACGAGCCGCTGCCGGCCGTTTTCGAGCCCGAGGAGGCCATGAAGGAAGGGGCCCCTTTGATCCACGAAGATAAGCCGGGTAATATTTGTGTTCACGTCAAGGTGGATGAGGGCGAGGTGGACAAGGCGTTGGCCGAGGCCGATCTTGTCTTGGAGGGCCATTTTGAAGCCCCCGAACAGAATTACTGCCAGGCTGAGCCTTATGCCATTCTGGCCAACTTTGATTCGACAGGGGTAGATATCTGGTGTCCCAATGCCGGACCACATATGAAAGCCCGTCCACTAAGTAGGGCCTTAGGCATACCGACCTCTCAGGTGAGAGTGCACCGAGTGTATATCGGTGGTGCCTTTGGAGGGAGGTCAGAGATACAGGCAGCAGATGTTATCGCCTGCTCACTATCTCGGAAGGCACAGCGCCCGGTTAAGTTGGTCTATACTCGTGAGGAGAATGAGAACTGCATTCGTCAGCGGGTAGGATGGATAACCTACCTTAAGATGGGTTTTAGGAAGGATGGCACTTGGACTGTGGGCGACTTTAAGTGCCTTATAGATGGGGGAGCCTATGCCAGCACCGGTCCCATTGCGGTTTCTGTCCCTTATATGGAGATGGAAACGACTTATCCCTTAAAGAATCTCAGGTATGATGGCTACCGAGTCTATACCAATAAGCCTCCGCGGGGCATGCATCCCGAACAGAACCGGGCTTTTCACATGGCGGTTGAGCTGCACCTCGATATGGCGGCTGAGAAACTAGGGATGGACCCTATGGAAATAAGGTTGAAGAATGCCATGACCTCAGGCTTCGTTACTGCCACTGGTGCCAGGATAACCTCCTGTGGCTTTAATGAATGTATCCAGAAGGCGGCGGAGAGGGCAAGGTGGAAGGAAAAGAGGGGGAAGCTCCCTCCAGGGCGGGGCATAGGCATGGCCTGTGGCTCAGTCATGTGCGGTTTTCCCATGGGGATTCGGGGAGGCTCGGCCGCTTTTATAAAGTTCAATGAAGATGGAGATGCCACCGTTATCTCGGGGGTGGTGGACAATGGTCAGGGAAATGAGAGCATGGCGGTTCAAATTGCGGCTGAGGAGCTAGGCCTTCCTGTGGATAAGGTAAGGCTGGTCTCGGCGGATACCGGCATCTGTCCCCTCGATCAGGGAGCCTATTCTCAAGCGGCTACGCTGATCTCCGGGGGAGCAGTTAGGGAGGCTGCGGCCGATGCCAAAAGACAGCTCTTTGAGGTGGCCTCTAGAATGCTGGAGACCAAGCCAGAGGATTTGGACGCCCGCGAAGGCAATATTTATGTCAAAGGTGACCCCAAGAAGAGCATGCCCCTACGCCGGGTGGTAATAAATGCCCTGGCCAACAACATCACCATCATGGGCCGAGGCTATCGCTGGCCGAAGATAGATAATGAGCGTGAGTGGGTGACTAATCCTAGAGGCCAGTTTGCCACTACTTATTCTTATGGGTGTAGCATTGCCGAGGTCGAGGTAGATAGGGAAACGGGGAGAGTGAAGGTTCTGCGCATGGTGGCAGCCCATGATTGTGGGTATCCGATAAATCCGATGGCTGTGGAGGGGCAAATTCATGGAGCAGCGTCAAGCTCAGGAATACGTTGTGGCATACTTGAGCACATCCTCTGGGATGGGGGACAAAACCTGAATGCCAATTTCCTCGACTATTGGGTCCCCACGGCCTTGGACGTGCCTAATATAGAACCCATTATCGTGGCCTCAAATGACCCCTTTGGTCCCTTTGGGGCTAAAGAGGGCAGCCTGTCTATCTACATGTCAATGCAAGCTGCCATAGCCTGTGCCATTCATGATGCCCTCGGGATATGGCCTACCGAGGCACCCTTTACCCCGGAGAGGGTCTTAAAAACTCTCGGGGAAAGGGGAAGCCATTAAAAGTTGCTAAGCTCAAGGAGAGGATGTTGGAAGGAGCGGAAAAGCTAAATCTGACCAGGAATATGGAACTTTTCGAGCGAGCAAAGAAGGTGATCCCCGGTGGTGTAGTAGGTGCCAGACACCCAAGAAATTTTGTCGAGGGGGAATATCCGATCTTCCTTGAATCCGGCAGAGGCGGCAGGGTGATTGACATCGATGGAAATGAGTACATTGACCTGATGTGTGGTTATGGGCCTATTAGCTTGGGCTACAGAGAAAAAGAGGTTGATGAAGCCGTTATGCAAATGATGCGCGAGAAGGGCTTTTGTTTCTCCATAACCCCACCCTATCAACCCCAGCTGGCGGAGAAGCTTCGAGAATTGATTCCCTGTTCGGAGATGAGCATCTTTACGAAGACCGGCTCAGGCGCTATGACAGCAGCGGTCCGCATTGCGAGGGCGTACACTAACCGAATTAAGGTTATGCGCTGTGGCTTCCATGGGTGGCATGACTGGTGTGTTGAGGTGAAGGGCGGCATCCCTAAGAAGCTTTACGAAGATGTATATGAGTTCCGTTACAACGATCTTGATCAGCTTGAAGACCTAATGGCAAAACATGGAGACGAGACCGCTGCAATAACCTTGACCCCTTTTGGACACCCACTCCATGAAAAGATGCAAGAACCTAAACCGGGGTTTCTCGAGGGCGTAAGGGAACTTGCCGACAAGTATGGCGCAGTCCTCATCTTTGATGAGATTCGAACCGCATTTAGGTTGAGGATGGGAGGGGCGCAGGAACTTTACAGAGTTACTCCCGACCTGGCGGTTGTTGGAAAGGGAATGGCCAACGGCTATGCAATAGGTGCCCTTACCGGAAAGGCTGAAATCATGAAGGTCATTGCCGAAGGAAAGGCCTTTGTCTCCTCTACTTTCTTCGGGAACAGCGAGGGTTATGTTGCTGCGCTCAAAACCATTGAAATCATGGAGCGTGAAAACGTCATTGAAAAGATTTGGGAAAAGGGTGGCCGTTTCTTGGAAAAGCTGGGAGCCATAATCAGCAAGTATAAGGTTGGAGCCGAGCTAAGCGGCGTTGCGCCAATGTATTTCATAACCTTTAAAAGGGATAAGGCAGGGGTCTTTAAATCGAGGCGAACCGACTTTTACGCTCAACTTATTCGTCGAGGGGTCTTCCTGGCCCCCTACCATCACGGATACATCTGCTACAGGCATACCGATGAGGATCTGGACTTAGCAGCCAAGGCAATTGATGAGTCTCTGGCATATATAAATGAACGGTATGGCGACTTTGAGGAGGAAAGCTAAATGCAAGTGCTGGTATTAGGTGGAGCAGGAACTATGGGGCAGGCGGCAGCCCGTGACCTGATCAAGCAGGAGCAGGTTGAGAGGGTTATCTTGGGCGATATAGTTACCGACCCGGGCAAATTACATGATAAGCTGCGCGCCAGTGACAAGGTATCCCTTAATAAAGTTGACCTGAACGATTACGCAGGCCTAGTCAGGGCAATTAAAGGCGTTGATGTGGTCATTAACTGCGCTGGGCCATTCTATCGAACAGCTATTACGGTATCCAAGGCAGCCATTGAAGCAGGGGTCAGCT
>CAZJSO010000090.1:0-4831 GCA_964548795.1 uncultured Dehalococcoidia bacterium
TCACCTATGGCCTCAATGAGCCTTTGGCGCTCAGCGGCAAGCTCTTTCACCTGAGAGGCAATCTCACCATAGCTTAAGCCAGTCTCCTCTTTCACCTTCAGTAGCTCCATGGCTGCCGGGATGAAATCCTCGGGCGAGGCGGGGCCTCGGTTTCCTTTACACTAGTACACTAGTTATTGAAGTCGCTTCTGGCGACTTCACGGGTGTACCTCCTTTCTTGGTTATTGTTTTTCTCTCCAGAAAGGGTACACCCTAAATTCATTTTCAGCAATATATCTTACATAACCCCGATTTTCATTTAACGTTTTGTTAGCCACCAAAAGAAGCCGTTTGGCTATGGAACTCAACAAAATGGCGTTTCGGGCGGTGCCTCTGTTTTTTTAATACTTTGATGCGCCTATCTCCTCCATCTTTCCAGTTACGGTAAAGACGACACGCTCGCAGATATTGGTTACCCTATCGGCACTACGCTCTAGGTTGTGAGCTACCCAGATGAGGCGTGTTGCTCTAGTAATAGTCTTCAGGTCTTCTGCCATAAAGGTAAGTAATTCACGAAAGACCTGGTCATAGAGATTATCCACTTCGTCGTCTTCAGCGGCAATTTGCTTGGCAGCCTCGGCGTCGCGGTTGACAAAGGCGTCCAGGCTCCGGCCTAGCATTTCTTCCGTCTTTTCAGCCATACGGGGCAAGTCAATTAGCGGTTTTAGAGGAGGCTCATCACCTATCATTATGGTAATATTGGCGATACCCTCAGCATGGTCGCCTATCCTTTCCAGATCAATAATGATATTCAGGACAGCAATAATAACCCTTAGGTCGCTGGCTACTGGCTGCTGAGCAATGATAAGTTCTATGCATCTTTCCTCAATAGCGAGACGCTTCTCGTTGATCTTAGCATCATCAGCAACAACCTGCCTTGCTAGTTCTAAATCGTGCTCCCTCAGTGCTTTCATGGAACGGGCAATAGCTTTCTCAACCATGCTACCCAGAATAAGAACCTCATCCTGAAGCTCACGGAGATAACGGTCAAAACTTTCTCTTGGCATCATCCCTCCTACTTAGCCAAAACGGCCAGTGATGTAGTCCTCAGTTCTTTTATCCTTAGGTCGGCTGAAGATTTCGCTAGTTTTATTGTACTCCACCAGTTCTCCCACGAGGAAAAATCCCGTCCAGTCAGAAGTCCGGGCTGCCTGCTGCATGTTATGGGTAACGATAACTATAGTATAATTTTTCTTCAATTCCTGCATTAACTCCTCAATCTTCAGGGTTGATAAGGGGTCAAGGGCTGAGCAGGGCTCGTCCATAAGAATTACCTCTGGTTCTACTGCCAGCACCCTGGCAATGCATAACCTCTGCTGCTGCCCACCGGAGAGGGTCAGTCCTGACTTTCTCAGGTCATCTTTGACCTCGTCCCACAGCGCCGCTGCCCTGAGGCTCTTTTCTACTACCTCATCGAGCCTCACTCTGCAATTTAGCCCCAGCATTCGGGGGCCAAAGGCAACATTATCATATATGGACTTGGGGAAGGGATTGGGCTGCTGAAATACCATGCCCACCCTCCTTCTCACCTCGACCACATCTACTTGGGGGTCATAGATATTCTGCCCGTCCAGGAGCACTTCACCCTCAAGACGAGCCTTGGGAATAATGTCGTTCATCCGGTTCAGCAGGCGTAGGAAAGTGGTTTTACCGCAGCCCGATGGTCCGATGAGAGCGGTAATCTGGTGCTCTTTGATATCCAGGGTAACCCCCTTAAGGGCCTGTAGCTTCCCATAATAGAAATTAAGCTCTTTTGTCTGTATCTTCGGGTCCATGATAATCAAGTTCCTCCCCTCATTTTGGCCTGAAGGCGCTGTGACAGCCACCTGGTGATAAAATTGACGATAAGGATGAGGATGATGAGCACCGCCCCGGTAGCCAATGCCTTATCCAGGGCATTGGTCTCCATCGCCAGGTAGAAGACATGCACCGCCAGTGTGCGTCCCTCAGAGAGAAACGAGGTTGGCATCCTGGCGCTGCCACCCATGGTTACATAGAGACAGGCTGACTCGGCTACTATCCCTCCAATGCATAAAATGACGCCGGTAACAATCCCAGGCAAGGCGGCGGGCATGATCACATGGGCTACCGTCTGCCATTTGGTTGCTCCCAGAGCGAGAGCAGCTTCACGCTGTGACTGAGGTACAGCCCTCATCGCCTCCTCAGCACTGCGCACCAGGAAAGGCAGGAGTAAGCAGACGAGGGTAAGGGCGCCAGCCAGGATAGAGTAATTAAAGTGAAGGGCTAAAACAAAGACGGCAAAGCCAAACAGTCCAAAGAGTATGGATGGCACCCCGGCCAAGAGCTCCACGCTGTAGCGGATGAGGTGGGTAAATCGGTTATCTGGAGCATATTCGGCAAGGTAGATAGCAGCGCCTATTCCCAAAGGGTTAAGGATAGCCATAGTGATAGCTATTAGCCACAGTGTGGCGACAATGCAGGAGGAAATACCTCCCTTACCGCTGAGTCCACCCTCAGGCTCGGTAAACAGAAATACAGGACTAATGACGGAAAGCCCCTTGGTCAAGACATAGCCGATAATGAACAGCAAGACAAGCACTGTGATGATGCCGACTACCCAGGCAAAGCCCCAGGCAAGCTTTTGAGTCAATTTTGGCGACAGGCTTGTCATGCCCTCCTATAGACGAGAAGCCCAATGCTGTTGATGAACAGGACCAGAATAAAGAGTGCCAGTCCGGTGGCGAATAGGGCGCTCTCATGCATCCCGGTAGCCGCCGCTATCTCAACTGCAATGTTGCCGGTAAGTGTTCTCGCCGGGGCAAAGATGTTGGTAGGAAATATGGGCGAGTTGCCGATGACCATAACCATAGCCATAGTCTCACCAATAGCCCTACCTGTGCCGAGGATGACTGCGGTAATAATGCCGCGGCGGGCAGCTGGTAGCAGAACATGGTGGATAACCTGCCAGTGGGTGGCGCCCAGGGCTAAAGCTCCCTCCTTATACTGGGCAGGCACAGCACGGATACTATCCTCACTAATACTAGTTATAGTGGGCAGGACCATTATTGCCAGCACAATAGCCGCCGCCAGCACTGAAGACCCTGAACCGGTGCCGCTTAAATCAGCTATAACGGGGCAGAGGACAATCATCCCTACCAGCCCATAGACCACTGAAGGGATGCCGACCAGGAGTTCCACAGCCGCCCTGGTTATGTTGCGAATACGTAAAGGAGCAACCTCAGCCAGGAAAATGGCGCACCCTACCGCCAGGGGCACCGCTATCACTAGGGCAAGCAAGGTGGTTACTATCGAGCCGGCAAGCATGGTTAAGATGCCAAAGGCTTCAAGGCTCGGATACCACTTGGCACCGAAGAGCATATCAACTATCCCCACCTCCCTAAGAGCGGGCAGGCTCTCCTTCAGGATGAAGATAGCGATAAAGACCAGGATTAAGAAGGCCGCTACTCCGAAGATAAAGACGATATGTCGTGACAAACGATCAACAAAATAACGAGACATTACTCTCCTTCAGCCTGCTTCTCGGGATGGGGGCACCTCCAACCTGGTGCTACCCACCCCGATACAAAAGGAGTGGAGATGAAAAGCCTACTTGATAGGGATGTAGCCCTCTTCCTCTGCAATCCTCTGCCCTTCTGCACTCAGGCAGAAGTCAATAAACTCTCTAATCAGCCCTTTTGGCTCCCCTTTAGTTATAAAGCTGAGATAGCGCATAACCGGATAGCTTCCGTTAAGGCAGTTAGCCTTGTTACAGGCAACACCATCTATACTCAACGCTTTCACCGATGAGTCAACATAGCCCAGGGAGATGTAGCCGATGGCATTGGGGGTGCTGGCTACCTTTTGCTTTACTGCACCATTAGACGGCAAAAACTCAGCATTGGGGGAAACCTCAGTGCCAGCCATTACCTTTTTCTCAAAGACCTCCCTGGTGCCTGAGCCTTCTTCACGGTTTATCACTGTCCAGGTAGCATTGGAGCCAGTGGCGAAGATGTTTCTCATCTCCTCAAGGGTCAGGTCAGCGATGTTATTCGAGGGATGGACAACAATGGCCACGCCATCGGCGGCGACGTGGGTTACCACTAAGTCTGGCCACTGGCTTGTCTCACTGGATTTGAGCTCGCGAGAGGCAGCGCCGATATCAAATGTGCCCTCGGCACAGCCCTTGATTCCGGCACTGGAGCCACCCCCCTGGACAATAACCTCGGCCCCAGGGTTCTTGGCTTCAAATGCTTTAGCCCACTTCTCGGCCAGGGGTTGGACGGTGGTTGAGCCACCCTCCGTGATAGTGCTAGATGGGCCACTACTACAGCCACCTGATACCAGGGCAGCTAAAATCAAGCCTATCAGGGGTAATAAAAACAATCCTCCTTTCATTCTGCGATCCATACTTCCTCCTTTCCGGTATTTTTGGTTATCCTGCATCGTCTCTATGCTACTTCTGTTTCATGGGCATAGACCTCCTTTCTACGAGTTTCTTCCTGCTTGGCTTGGATGCCCGCTCGATAGCAGAAAGACCATTACAAGGATAGAGAGCTTCATTGCGATATCGTGCCTCCACATTTCGCTACCTCCTATTCATGAACTGCCGCCACTTCCTTGAGAAATTGTGCGGCAAGGTGATGTCCGCCTAGAGCTTCAGGGTGCTCAAAGATAAGGTGCAGCACTGCCTCGGCAGTAGCTAGATTGGTTGCCAAGGGAACATCGTGCACGTCGCAAATCCGAAGCAAAGCCGAGACATCTGGCTCATGTGGCTGTGCCATCAACGGGTCGCGAAGGAATATCACCGCCCTCACATCGCCATTGGCGACCA
>CAZJSO010000091.1:0-4746 GCA_964548795.1 uncultured Dehalococcoidia bacterium
CGGCTATTGCGAGTGGAAATAAAGCTTCCGATTTGTGAAGGACGCTCGTAAGATGTTTACCGGCATCGTCGAGGAAGTAGGCACGATTAAGTTGGTCTCGACCGATTCTCTGGTCATTTCCGCCACGAAGGTTCTGGAGCATACCAAGCCCGGGGATAGCCTGGCGGTGAGCGGCGCCTGCCTCACGGTCACCCAGGTGGAGGGGGAGACCTTCCAGGTGGAGCTCATGCCCGAAACCATCCGCCGCACCAACCTGGGGAAGCTCCGGCCGGGGGACAAGGTCAACCTGGAACGGGCGCTGCGAGTGGGCGACAGGTTAGGAGGGCATTTCGTTCAGGGGCACGTTGATGGGGTGGGGAAGATCCTCTCTCGCTCATCAGAGGCAGGGGCCCATCTTTGGCGAATTTCCGCTCCCAGGGAGCTCCTGCATTATGTGGTGGAGAAGGGCTTCATTGCCGTAGAGGGGGTCAGCCTGACCATAGTCCAGCGGGAGGAAACCTCCTTTGTGATCTCGCTCGTCCGCTATACCCTGGAAAACACCAACCTGGGGCTGAAGCGGTCAGGAGACTTGGTCAACCTGGAGGTGGATATCCTGGCCAAGTACCTGGAGCGGCTCCAGCAGAAACCCCCGGAGATTTCACCCGAGTTTCTCGCTGAGCACGGCTTTGCCTGAGGAGGTTTTGCGCCTCTGCACGAGGTCGAGGAAGGCCTCGATGCGGGTGCGCAGGTGCTGGGTGAGGAAGAATTCATCATTCCCCTCCAGGGTCAGGATGGGCAGATCAATGGCGTGCCGGAAAATGATGTCCCCTATGCCCCGGTGGCAGAAGGCCTGAACATAGTGGATTATGCCATCTATCCCCCGGCGGGAGACCTCCAGCTTAATATCCTTCACTCGCTCGAAGATGGAGTAGGGGTAAGTATAGCAGGAGTACTGCTCCGAAAGCGATGAGCAGGAATAGGGCATGGCGAATTGGCGCTGGATCTCGTTGAACACCACCCGGGCATCGTTCTCCTCCAGGAAGCGGTAGAGGTCCTGGGCGAACACCGGGGGGACGCCGATGTAGGCCAGGCGTAGCCTGTCCGGTGGGTAGGGCTTCCTCTCCCGAGCCTGGGAGAGGAACTCTTGCAGCCTCGATTCAAACCTCTGGGGGTCTCCCTCAAAGTCGGAACTGGTGACCAGCCAGAGATGATTTTCCCACCCGGAAACCTTCCCCTCCCTCCAGGTGAGCTCATCGAGCTGGCGCAGAAGCCTGCGGCAGGGCTCAAGATCCCGGCGCACCTTCTCTGCGGCCTCGAGGCTGGTTCCTAAGCGTGAGGCCAGCGAGCTGAGCGCTTGCTGCATCTGGGTGAGGTCGGGATGGTCAGGGTAGGCAAAGGGAACGACCTCCAATCCCCTCAGTTTTAATACCTCCATGAGCATAAGGGTGTTGGAGCAATCGCCGGTGGTAACGCAAAGCACCTTTTTTATGCCGTGCTCCAGGCAGGCAGCATAGATGCCCTTGATCCAGGCGCAGCAGTTGGGGGGGAAGCCTTGCCGCTCGGCGAAGTTGAGCAATCTTTCGGGATCAGGGCTGGAGATGAAGAGGTTATTCAGGTCTACCGGCCTGTATCCGGCGGAGAGCAGGACCTCTATCGGAACCGTGGTGGTAATGCCGAGGAGCATGACGACCCCAGGCTATCAGCTTATCCTGGGCTTGTCAAGGCTGCATTGACCCTGCTCAGGTAGCGGGGTATAATAAGCCGAAGCAGGGCTCGGGTATTAGTTTCAGCGTGCTGTTGAAAGCGTACATGCTCGGCCTATCAAGGGTGGGGTGAGGGTATGTCTCGAGGCAGAGTTCTGGTGGTGAGCGACCAGCCGAAGGCTTTGGCCGAACTTATTCCATCTCTGGCCGGCGAAGGCTTTGAGGTCATGGGATCGCCTCCCAGCCCCGAAATCCTGAGAGGGCTTCAGAATGGAGAATGGGATATCGTGTTGCTAAATGCCTCTCCTCAAAATAAGGCAGACCCAATGGCTGAGTCACCTCCCATGATAGCCCTGGTAAGACCTCGAGGAGCTGATGGCACCATAGCCATCTTGAGCGGCTTTGATTCCAAGATCCTCTCCCTCAGTGCCGATCCGGAGGTGCTGAATTATATCCTGAGCGAGGCTCAGACATTGAAGCAGGAGGCGATGCGAAGGGTCATAGCGCCGCTGCTCAAGGTGGGTCAGATACTAGAAAAATCAGAGGCCTTGGTATCGTCTCTGGAACCAGCCTTAAAGGAACTGGCCCAGGAAATAGCTGCCGATTATGGTGTCATCCTATCCTGGGATGGGAAGAGGCTCTCGCCGATATTCACCTTTAGCCGCAGGGGTGAGAGCCCCACTCTGACCAGGGATCTGAACGACCTGGCCCGTCCAGTAGCCGAGGAGGGACGGCCACTTATCCTGCTTGAGGGAGTCTCCCCCGATTCGCAAATTGAGGCCAGGATTGGGGGATTGGGCCTCACCTCAGCCTTCCTGGTTCCTCTCCAGGCGGGGAATCAGGTGTCTGGGGTGCTGGGATTTCTCAAGTTTAAAGGCCATTTCACGCAACACGATGTAGATAGAATCTCAGCCCTTTCCTCAACGCTGGCCCTAGCCCTGGAAGATAGTCGCCTTCGGGAGGAAATAAAGTCGCGGGGCCTGGCGGTGGAAGAGTACGAACCCTTATTGGAGCAGCGGCGGCGGGAGATATTGGGCCTCAACCGCCTTCTTCACGACCAGCAGCAAAGGCTTCAGGGGCTGGATGAACTGCACCGATCCCTCAGGCAGAGGTATGTTAACCTGCTGAGGTCCCTGGTGGCGGTCATGGAAACAGGTGAACCTTCGGGCAAAGGGCGCTCGGCCGTGGTAGCGGAGTGGGTTGTCCCTTTGGCTGAAGCCATGGGAATGAAGACTGAGGGGCTGGCCGAGGCAGCCTACCTTCACGACGTGGGTGAGATTGGCAGCTTGGCCCAGGATTTGTCCCTGGAGGAAAAGGAAGAGCAGCTTAAAGCGCACCCTCTTCTGGCGGAGAAAATGGCTCAGGAAATGGGCCTACCTCAGGAAGTCTGTCAGGCTATTCGCCATCACCACGAGAACTGGGATGGCAGCGGTTACCCCGAGGGGCTGAGCGGGGAGAAGATCCCTCTAGGAAGCCGGCTGCTGCGCGTGCTCGATGAGTGGGCTTCACTTACGGTGACCGAGGGATTCAATGAAGAGGCTGCCCTCGCTCAGCTAAAAGCTGGGATGGGTAAGGACTTCGACCCCAAGGTGGTGGAGACCTTTTCTAAGCTGGTGAAGAAGGCTCAGCCACCGCCCGAGGTCGAGCTCGTGTCCACGGTGTCACACGAGCTTCGCTCTCCACTTTCGTCCCTGGTAGGTTATAGTGAGCTGTTAACTTCGCTGGAGAACCTGGACCCGGTAGCAAAGAAGCGGGCGGAGGAGATCCATGCCGAGGCCCTACGTATGGATAAGATGGTGCAAAATCTGCTGGACCTCTCCCGTCTGGAGTTGGGCAAACTGGAGCCGCAGCTGGAGGAGGTGGAATTGACCCAGCTCGCAAAGCGGGCCCTGGAAGGGGTTCGAGTTAGGGCTCCGAATTATAAATTCTTGGCCCAGCTACCGGCTAACCTACCACGGGTGCAGGCCGACCCGGATCTCATCCTGCAGGTGCTGGATAACCTGCTGGACAATGCGGTGAAATACTCGCCGGAGGGAAGCCAGATAACCCTGAGCGCCAGGAGAGTCGAGGGCGAGATTCAAGTCAGCATCTCTGACCCGGGGATCGGCATCCCCAAGGATAAGCTAAAGGATGTCTTCAAAAAGTTTTATCGGGTGGATAGCCCACTCAAGGGGAAGGTATCGGGGGCAGGATTGGGACTCAGCCTCTGCCAGCTTATCTTGGAGGCTCACGGGGGGCGGATCTGGGCGGAGAGCAAAGAAGGCCAGGGTTCCACCTTTCATTTTACCCTACCGCTCAGGAGAAGCAAGGGGGCCAAGCGTTGAAGCGGATACTTTTGGCCGATGACGACCCTAAGCTCCGAGAACTAATGAGGGCTACCCTGGAAGGGGACTTTGATCTGCTTGAAGCGGTGGACGGGCAAGAGGCGCTGAGGATAAGCCAGCAGGAGAAGCCGGATCTCATCCTGCTTGACATAATGATGCCAAAGCTCGACGGGCTCGAGGTCTGCCGCCGCCTGAAGAATGATGACTCCACCAGCTCCATTCGGGTGGTGATGCTCACCGCCAAGGGGGCTAAGGAGGACATTCGTCGGGGAAGGGAGGCAGGGGCAGAGGCTTATTTTACCAAGCCCTTCAGCCCCAGAGCTCTGTTGGATAAGGTCAACGAGGTCTTGAGCTAAAGCCTTTAGTTTTGGCAGGAAGCCATGGAGGAGAATCAACCCTCGCTGGAGGATATGGCTCTGGAGCAGGTTAAGCTTTATGCCAGGGACCTGAAGGAGCTTTATCGCCTGGAACGTCAGCGCCGGGAAGAACTGGCAGAGGAGAAGCTTATCCTGGAATACCGGATTAAAGAGCTTAAGGCCTTAAATGAACTTTTTCAATCTCACCTGGAGCAGAGGTTTGAGGTGGAGGAGGCCTATAAGGAGCTACTTGGGGAGCTGAGAGAGTTAGCCGAGAAACTGGAGGGCAGTGCGAAGGAAGAGCTGAAGTGGATTATCGCCCGAGCTGAATCTAAGGCGCCAATGAGGGTTGGACCGACATCAAGGGAAGATGGAAGAGCTTGA
>CAZJSO010000092.1:0-4716 GCA_964548795.1 uncultured Dehalococcoidia bacterium
TTTCTCAATTAGTTTACCTCCCCTCAATTTCTCGGAGTCTCCGGTCACCAATGCCGAAATGGTGGGCTATCTCATGGCGCACCACCCGCCCAATCTCCTGAATCATTTCCTCAGGTGAGCTACACCTTAGTTCCAGCGGATGGCGAAAGATGGTTATCCTATCTGGGGGAACCAGATTATACCCCGTTCCTCGCTTTAACAGGGGCACGCCTTCGTAAAGGCCTAACAGGTTTTCCCGACGTCGGACCCCTACCTTGGACAGCTGGTAGCTGCTGGGCCAGTCCGCTACCGTTACAGCGATGTTTTCCAGTTTCTCCTTGAACTCTGGTGGCAGGGCTTCAACGGCCTCGGAGACCAACCTCTCAAATTCCTCCCTTCGCATCGCTCTCCAGGGCGGGATTTATTCTGTGGGGGCATCCTTGGCGTAACACGCAGATCTCACAGCGAGGTCGGCGCGCTTGGCAAATCCTCTGGCCATGCTCAACCATATTCAGATGAAACTTCTCAAATTCCTCTGGAGGAAGCTGCTGTTCAAGCTGCGCTTGGGCCTGCTCCGGGGTAGCATGGTCAGAGATAAGTCCCAGCCGCCGACTCACCCGATGAACATGGGTATCCACCGGGAGAACGGGCTGACCAAAGGAGAAAAGCAAGACGCAAGCCGTGGTCTTAGGCCCCACCCCGGGGAGTCTTCTCAGCCAGGCTTTGGCCTCGGGGAGGGGAAGTTTGCCCAGGAACGAAAGATCCAGCCCTCCCCTCTCTCGTCCTACAACCTCCAGAATGGCTTTGATGCGGGCGGCTTTGATCTGAGCCAGCCCTCCCACCTCTATGGCCTGAGCGATGTCCTCCACGCTGGCTTCAGCCAGCGCCTCCCAGCTATCAAACCTCCGGGTCAAAGAAGAGAAGGCTCTTCGAGTATTTTGCCCCGAGGTGTTCTGCGAAAGTATAGTCAGGATCAGCTCCGAAAGCGGGTCCTGAGGCAGATCCCACCTACGGGCTCCATACTCTTGGGCAAGTAATCGGGATATCTCAGTTGCGGTCATGGCTAAGATTGGTTGCTTCTCTATAATCCCCTGAGGTGGCAGGTATCATTCAGCAGCCGAAGCACGAGGCCATTCCTCCTCGTTTCAAAGATGTTGACGGCGCATACGTCCTGCCCTATTTGCCAGAAGTGAGAATTGTCAATGCCGAGAACAGCGCAAATCATGACCCGACAGGCCACCATGTGTGAGACCAGAATCACTGTCTCCTGCGGGTGTTCGGCCAGCACCTTTTCCAGTGCTTGGGAGACCCGCTGGCGGACATCCTCCAGGCTTTCCCCACCGGGGAATTTCACTTGGTGAGGAGAGACCGACCAGAGGTGGTAGAGTTCGCTATCACGCTCCTTGGCCTCTTGGGGGGACAGTCCCTGCCAGCTCCCGAAGTCAATGTCAACGAGCTCTTCTAGAGGCTGAACAGGCACGCCTAGGCGCTGACCAATAATGTGAGCTGTCTCAAGAGCACGCCTTAGTGGACTGGAGTAAACTTGGCTCACCCCTGCCCCCACCAGCCGTCCAGCCGCTGCCTGCGCCTGCTTTAGGCCGAGCTCGGTGAGAGCCAAGTCTGCCCGGCCGCGAAATCTCTCCTCACGATTCCACTGGGTTTGGCCGTGCCTTATCAAGAATATGCGAGCCACGCTTCCTGGGTTATCTTAACATAGGAGAAAAGAGGCAAGCAAGCTGATTACATGAAGTCTGTGGCCCGGTTTTCTAACCTATGGCTTGCTCGCGGCTGAACTTTGCTCCTGCAGGGATAGCGCGGCAGGTTTCTTCACGAATAGGAGAGGGTAAACTATATCGCTCAAGCAACAAGGGGTCCAAACTGCAAGGAACAGAAACAGGAGTGTAGTAATGATGTCAACCCAATTGATTGCTCCACCTAATGCCATGATCACGTGGAATAAGGAGGCCCAGGTGCTTATCAGAACGTGCCCGTAATGTGGGAATTTGGTTATCCATTCCCGATAGCCAATAAGAACGCCAAGCAGAGCTGCTGGGTTTACCAGCCACCATCTTTCGATAAAGCCTATGTGGATTCCTCTATAGGGCAAATCAAGCAGGGTCTCCCCTATATAAGGGATGACTGAATCGCTCAGGGTAGCTATGCCCACTGAGCCAGTATAACCAATCAGCACTGCCAGCCAAATCTTGGCCCTCTTATACCTCATGTACATCGCCGTGGTTACCAGTGCGCTCAAGACAACATGAGTTGGGTGTAAGACATAGAAGACATTCTCTGAGATGAGGGAAACTTTGGGAAGTAAATTGCCGAAAACTATTACAAGCATAATGAGGACCCCGGTAAGTGCTCCAGAGAAGGTAAAAGGAGCATGCCTTCCCAGTTCAGTTAATATTCGCTTGCTCATCTTCTGAACTCGTTTGCTAATTGAAAAAGTTTTTCATTTGAGGCTTTGGAACAACGCAGTGGAAACCATGTGGAACTCGTCTAATGAGGAGCTTTATTCCGGCAGTCTGGGCAGAGCCCGAAAAACTGCAAGAGATGGCCTTCGATCCTGAAGCCAGTTTCCTTGGAGAGCCTCTGCTCCAGCTTGCCGAGGTTACAGCCGGTAAAATCAAGCACCTTGCCACACTTGGAGCAGATCAAATGACCATGGTGCTGCAGGGGGCTACCTACATAACTGCGAGTGTTCCCAATGTTTACCTCGCAAATAACCCCCAGCTCTACTAACGTGTTCAATGTACGGTACACCGTGACTAGGCCGATACCGGGATGCTCACGGTGTACCTTCTTGTATATCTCAGACGGCGTGAGATGCCCAGGGCTACAGGTGACGACGTTTAGCACTGCCTGTCGCTGCGAGGTGAGTTTATAACCGTGCTGCCTCAGTATGGAGGCTACCCTTTTCCCCGTTGGTCTCATAGCGCTAGATGAAAATTATTTTCATTTAATGATAGCAGTTAGGCTACTTGCTGTCAATATCTTCCGGCACAGCTTCAAATTCACCATGCTATCTTGACGCTGCGTCTCGGGGAAAGTATACTACTAGGCGCAGCAAGACTGGTGGAATGTGAAGTTGGAACCAAAAGGCCCCCTTATATCGGTTAACATTCCCACATTCAATTCAGAGAAGAGCCTCGAAACTTGCCTTAGTGCCGTGCTTTCCTCCTCTTATGAGAATCTAGAGCTGATCGTGGTGGATAGTTACAGCCAAGACCGAACAAGGGAAATAGCCGAGGGTTTTGGGGCAAAGGTGATTCTCACCGATTGGCGCCTTCTGGGGGCAAGGTACCTGGGCTTTAAGGAATCCAAAGGCAGTTTCATACTTCTTCTCGACTCGGATCAAGTTCTTGCCCGAGATGCCATTGAAAGAGCTGTGGCCCTCTTTCAAGAGTTCGACATGCTCTGCCTAGGGGAAAGATCCTACAGGCCGCATAACTGGGTACAGAAGCTATTTGATGCTGATAGGATCATCTCTCACAGCCTGAATGAGTTTCATCCGGTGAAGGGCGAGGTGCTCCCCCGCTTCTTCAAACGCTGGATATTGGAGAAAGTCTTCGAGGAAATCCCCGAGGACCTTCTCCGGACAGTAATTCACTTCGACCATGCCCTAATTTATTATCAGGCCTACAAGCTCAGCCGAAAGGTGGGCTTGATCCCCAATACAATCTATCACATGGAGATGGAAAGCTTCTCCGAGGTTTGGAGAAAAAGCCTCCGGTTTGGGGCCTCATTGAGAAAGCTCCCGAAGACGCCGGAGGCAAGGGAACTTCTAAAACGGGACGGCGTCGTAAAGCGGGTAAAGGTTAGACTTTCCCCCAGGGTTGTTTTCTCCAGCAAGGTGAAGTACATCCTGCCTTCCTTCCTCCTCATCTTCCTTAAGGACGTCATCTTCACTCGAATAGGGTACCTTCGGGGCTGATTTACCTGAGCATCCGTCGGTCAGCGGGCGAGCAGGGCACGGGGCGCAAGCGTCGTATATATGGAGACTGGGTTCTCGGCTATCAAGCGCAAGGTAAGAAGGAGGCTAGAATGAGAAAGTGGCTAGTAGCAATCCTAGGAGTGGTACTGATTTTGGGGCTTGCTTTGCCGGGCTGTAAGGCCAAGCAAAGCCCTGCATCTAGTCCTGTTCCAGCCCTGCCTGGTCCCGCATCAGCGGCTGGGAGGTCCATACTTCTTCCCTCCCAGCCTATGGGTATCCAGGTAGTTGGGCGAGGCGAGGTAAAGGTTAAGCCAGACGTAGCTCTCATCAATTTAGGGGTCGAGGCTCAGGCAAAGACCGCTGCTGAAGCACGTACCCAGGCAGCCCAAGCTATGAGCAAGATCCTGGAAGCACTAAAGGCCAATGGGGTAGCGGAGAGAGACATCCGGACCTATCGCCTTAGCATTCAGCCGGTGAAGGAATATGAAAGAGAAAGCCGGCGAGAAATTCTAGTGAGTTTTCGAGTAACTAACCTAGTGACCGCTAAGAGCAGGGAAATAGACAAGGCTGGGGCCATAATTGATGCCGCGGTTGAGGCCGGTGGGGATTTTATCCGGGTACAAGGAATAAGTTTCAAGGTGGAGGACCCCAAGCCCTTCTATGCCCAGGCGAGGGAAAAAGCCGTGGCGGAGGCCAAAGCCAAGGCCCAGCAACTAGCCAATCTGACCGGGGTAACGCTGGGCAAGCCCGTCTACATTAGCGAAAGTGGCGGGTACTATCCCCCCGGCCCGGTCTACTAT
>CAZJSO010000093.1:0-4658 GCA_964548795.1 uncultured Dehalococcoidia bacterium
GCTATGATCACCCAGCACGGGCGAATACTGGAGGCAGTAAGCCAGCGAAACTCTCGTCAGGCTGAGAGAGCTGTGCGCCAACACGTGAGGACCGCCTTGAGAATAGCTTTGGAGCGTCTATAGGAGAACCGGCTTAGGACGCGAGAGGCTTTTGAACCACGGCAGCAGAGATGGAGATTACATGATAGAAATTCGCTTTCACGGGCGGGGAGGGCAAGGGGCGGTGGTTGGCTGTGAGGTCCTAGCTAAGGCTTTGCTTCTTGAGGGCAAATATGTTCAATATTCGCCTGATTTTGGCATCGAAAGAAGGGGGGCGCCAGTGAGGGCCTTCGTCAGGGTGGATGATAAAAGGATTTATCTAAGACATCAGATTTACGAGCCTGACTGTGTAGTAGTTCTTGACCCTTCCTTGGGGCTAGAGACGGTCATTTCAGGCCTTAAACCCGGGGGTTGTTTGATAATCAACAGCCCGGAGGAGCCTTTAAAATTTAGGGAATTGGGCCCCTTTAAAGTGGCCACAGTTGATGCCAATGAAATTGCTCTGAAGCATAAGATTGGCACTGAGGCAACGCCGATTGTCAACACCGTTATTCTGGGAGCCACGGCGAAGATCCTAGGATTTTCCCTGGCTTCGCTAACCCAGGCCATCCAGGAGAAATTTAAAGGGGACCAGAGAAATCGCCTGGCTGCGCAAGAGGCCTATGACCGGGTAAGGATGTGAGAGGAATGGGGAGAATTTACGAGCCTTTTACCGCGGTTTCCTGCCAGACTACTTTGGCCAACAAGACTGGAGTTTGGAGGACTCAAAGGCCTGTTTACCAGGCTGGGATTTCACCTTGTCGCTCTGCTTGTCCAGCCAGGAGCAGCATCCCGGAGTGGATGGGCTTGGTAAAAGAGAGGGAGCTGCGAAGAGCCTGGGAGACGATCTTGGAAACGAATCCCCTTCCTTTTGCCTGTGGGAACGTCTGCCCTCATCCCTGTGAATCTTCTTGCAATCGGGGACAATTCGACGAGCCCTTGTCCATCAGGGATTTGGAAAGATTCTTGGGGGAGGAAGCGCTTAGGAACCAGTGGCGCCCTCCAGAAGCTACGAGCCTGGAAGAGGGCAAGGTAGCTATTATCGGGTCAGGTCCCGCTGGCCTTTCCTGCTCCTATCATTTGGCCCGCCTGGGGTATAAAGTGACAATCTTCGAGGCCCTGCCAGTGATTGGGGGAATGCTTCGGGTAGGCATTCAGGATTATCGTCTTCCTAGAGAAGCCTTGGAGCAAGAGGTCAGCAATAACATTCTCTTGCCCTTCCGGGTCGAGGTGAGGACAAACTCTCCGGTAAACCGAGAAGCCTTTTCAGAGATCGAGCGAGAATTCCAGGCTATCTTTATAGCTACGGGCGCTCAGCGCGGAAAGGAACTTGGGATACCGGGGATCAACCTGGACGGAGTTTTCTACGGAGTGGACTTACTGCGTGACAGAGCCCTGGGCAGGCTGCCCCCTGATCTATTCGAAGGAAAAAGGGTAGTTATAATAGGCGGTGGGGGGGTGGCCGTGGACGCTGGCCGGACTGCGGTCCGTCTGGGGGCAAAGGAAGCGCAATTAGTTTGTCTCGAATCTAGAGAGGAGATGCCAGCCTATGAGTGGGACATTGAAGAGGCAGCGAAGGAGGGCGTGAGGCTCAATTGCTCTTGGGGGCCAGAGGAGATTCTGGAGGGGAGGGGCGGAAGGGTTAGAGGTGTAACCTTTGTCCGCTGTATCTCTGTTTTTGACTCCCAGGGGAAGTTTAACCCCTCCTTTGATAGTTCTACGAGGAAGCTCTTCGAAGCGGAGGCAGTGATAATAGCTATAGGGCAAGTGTCGGACTTATCTTTCCTGTCAGAGAAGGTGCGGCCTACTCCAGGGGGAAAGGTAAAAGTAGGTGAAACTTTGGGGACCAGTGTGGCAGGGATTTTCGCCGGCGGGGATGTGGTAACCCAGCCGGCTACGGTCATTGAGGCCATAGCGGCAGGTAGGAAGGCAGCACGCTCCATAAGCAGATACCTTAAGGGTGAGTCCTTGTCTCTCGGGGAAGAGAAAGGCAGGGTGGTGGAGTTTGAGGAGTTAAACCTCGATTATTTTGAATCCCGACCGAGACAGGCCAGAATAACCGATCACTTATCCGCAGTGCAGGAAGCGAAAAGGTGCTTTAGCTGTGGATATTGCAACGGCTGCGGAAACTGTTATATCTTTTGTCCCGACGTAGCCATCAGGCAGCAGGAAGACCACTATGAAGTCGATTATGACTATTGCAAGGGCTGTGGGATATGTGTTCAGGAGTGTCCTACCGGGTCAATAGTGCTGGTGAAGGAGTAGGATGTCGAAGAAGGTAGTAATGACGGGCAATGAGGCAGTAGCCTGGGGAGCTTTGCTCTCCCGGGTTCAGGTTTGCCCCGAGTATGAAATTACCCCCTCGACAAGGATATCAGAATTGCTGGCCGAGTTCGTGGCTCAAAAGAAGTTAAATGCTCTCTATATCCCACTGGAATCAGAGCATTCGGCTATGGCGGCTGCCATCGGGGCCTCTTATGTGGGGGCCAGAGCGTTCACTGCCTCTGCCTCTCACGGAACGCTTCTCATGCATGAGATGCTTCATACGGCCTCAGGGATGAGGAGGCCAATTGTGATGGTCAATGCCAATCGGGCGGTGGGGCTTCCCTGGAACATCTGGACTGACCAGATAGATAGCCTCTCTCAGCGAGATACTGGCTGGATACAGCTCTACACCGAGAACTCTCAGGAGACCTTGGATACCGTGATCATGGCCTTTAAGATTGCCGAACATCCAGAAGTTCGGTTGCCAGTGATGGTAGTGACCGAAGGCTTCATCCTCTCACATACGGGAGAGCTCATTGAACTGCCAGAGCAGAAGTTGGTTGATAGCTTTCTTCCTCCTCCCAAAGCAGCTCAAAGATTGAATCTCGATGAGCCGCGTTCCTTTGGAGCCATGACCAGGGCGGAGGAATATTTCCGGATGAAGATTGACGCTCAGAGAGCCATGGAAAGGGCCAGGGGAGTGGTTAAGGAGGTGGATGAGGAATTCAGGAAAACCTTCGGTCGCAGTTATGGAGTGATTGAGAAGTTTCATTGGGAGAACCCAAGGCTGGCTTTGGTGACCTCGGGCACTATAACCAGCACAACTCGCCATATTCTGATGGAGGACCAGAAGCTCAGAGACATTGGGCTGCTGAAAATCAAGCTATTCCGGCCCTTCCCCGAGGAGGAGGTGAGAGAGGCTTTAGAAAATGTGGAGAAAGTGGCCGTCATTGACCGCAATATCTCCCTTGGTCACAAGGGAATATTCTTGGAAGAAATTGAATCGGCCTTGTGTCAGCTTGAGAGGAGGCCAAGGGTATTTGGCTTCATAACCGGATTGGGCGGACTGGACGTCACCGGCCAAATTATCAGGGAGGCCATAGACTATGCTCTGGAGCACGAGAGGCCAGAGAGCAGCGTGATCTGGCTCCCAAGGGGAATAGAGGAAGGCCATCCCGGCGTGGACAAATACCAGGGCATTGAATTGATTAAGAGGCACCCCGAGGGTGAACTTCTCTACTCCGGTCACCCGGGCTGCCAGGGTTGTGGGTTGGCCCTTGGCTTGCGGCATGTTCTGAAGGCATTGGGAAGGAATACCTTTGGGGTTGTCCCCGCTGGGTGCAGCAGTGCGCTCACCGGGATATATCCCCAGACCACCTTAGGGATACCCTTCTGCCATGCTAATTTTGAGACAGGCGGTTCTACCGCTTCTGGAATAAGGGCAGCGTTAAAGATTCTGGGAGAGAATCAGGTGGAAAACGTCTTCATCTGGGCCGGAGACGGTGCTACTTATGATATTGGCTTTGGCTCGCTCTCCGGGGCAGCGGAGAGAGAAGAGGACGTGATCTATGTTTGTGCTAACAATGAGGCCTACATGAATACTGGCATTCAGAGATCATCAGCTACGCCCTGGGGGGCCTGGACCACTACCAGCCCCTTGCCGGAGCCGAAACGGCAAGCGAAGAAACCCATAGTGGAGATAATGGCAGCTCACCGGGTTCCTTATGTTGCCTCAGCTTCCATCGCCTTCCCCGAGGATTTGGAGGAGAAGATTAAAAGAGCTAAGGGCATCAAAGGAGGTTTGAGGTTCATCGATCTCCTCTGCCCTTGTCCGACCGGGTGGCGTTTCCCTCCGCATCTGACGGTGAAGTTAGCCCGCCTAGCAGTCTTAACCGGAGTCTTTCCGCTCTACGAGGTCTTCGGGGGAGAAAGGTATGTTCTCAATCAACCAGAAGCAAGCAAAGGCCTCTTGCCGGTTGAGGAATATCTCAGGCCTCAGGGCAGGTTTAGTCATTTAACGGAAGAGGATGTGAGGACAATCCAAGATTGGGTGAACAAGGAGTGGGAGAGACTTCTGAGTAAATCTGGCATCTGCTAGGTCAATTCTCCTTTATGAAAATTAGGCGATCATTTAGCAGTTCCTCATAAGGCTTTTTCCTCTACCGGATATATCCTGCAGAGCAAGACTCTTAAGTTAGTTGAGCCCATAGCAGCATCGTAATCGGCCGGGTCGTTATCGGTTAGTATATCAACATTGGATTCTTTCCACCCATGCCCGGGGTCCTTCACCTCAGGGAACCACCAGCCATGCTGAG
>CAZJSO010000094.1:0-4554 GCA_964548795.1 uncultured Dehalococcoidia bacterium
AAAGAGGGGTAGGGCTGCCTGGCTGGATGATGGTGCGGGAGAAATCTATGGTTCGAGCATCAATTCGCGGTGGGGTGCCTGTCTTCAGCCTCCCCAGGGAAAAGCCCAATCGGCGGAGGCTATCCGAAAGGCCATAGGCCGCAAACTCCCCTGCCCGCCCCGCTGCAAAGCTCTCCTCCCCTACAATGACTCGCCCAGCCAAGGAAGTGCCAGTGGTAAGCACCACTGCTCCTCCCTCATAAACCCAGCCCAAGTTGGTTCTAACCTTTAAGACGGCCTTTCCCTCCCCAGTCTCTCCTCGGGCAATTTCCTCCACGAGGGCCTGCTTAACATCAAGGTTAGGCTGTCTCTCCAGGACATACTTCATGGAAAGACCATAGAGTTTCTTATCCGCCTGTGCCCGCAGTGCTTGCACTGCGGGCCCTTTGCCGGTATTTAACACCCGAATTTGAATGAATGTCCTATCAATATTCCGCCCCATCTCCCCACCCAAGGCATCAATTTCCCGGACGAGGTGACCCTTGGCTGGCCCGCCGATGGAGGGGTTACAGGGCATGAGAGCCACATTGTCCAGGTTCAAGCTAAGCAAGAGGGTGCGGCAGCCCATTCGGGCAGCAGCCAGGGCAGCTTCGCACCCAGCATGCCCGGCTCCGATGACTATTGCATCATACATCCTCGCCTTGCTCCTTAAGCCAGAGGATCACGCGTAGCAGCCCAGCAACGCTTTTGGCGTCACAGATTTTCCCCGAGGAAATGAGCTCCGGGATCTGCTTCAAGGGAAGGCTTACCAACTCGGATATTTCATCCACATCCGGGCCTTGGCCGGAACGGCGAAATTGGGTCACCAGATAAAGATGGATATACTCAGAGCAGAAGCCGGGACTAGTATAGAATCCACCCAACTCCTCCGCCCTATCCGCTAGATAGCCCGTCTCCTCCAGAAACTCTCGCTTCACGCAATCCAGCGGGGTCTCGCCCGGCTCGATCTTGCCAGCCGGGATCTCCAGAAGTTCCCTCCCCACTGCTTCCCGCGGCTGACGGACGAGCAACACGTTCTTCCCCCGATCGAGGGCCACAACAGCTACACAGGGCTGATGTTCCACGATCTCCCGTTTGGTGAGCCTGCCCGAAGGAAGCCTCAAAGTGTCCACCCGAAGGTTGAGGATCTTCCCTCGGTAGATATAATCGCTCTTTAGAGTCTCCATCAATCCCCCTTTAGAGGCAGAACCATGGCTGTTTCATCACAGTGGGGGAACTTCGGACAGCGCTGGCATTCCCCCCAGACCTTGCGTGGCAGGCTCATCAGCTCCACCTCGTGAAAACCGAACTGCTGGAAAAACCCTGGCCTGTAGGTGAGACAGAAGACCGTGGGGATGCCCAGCCCTTTGGCCTCCTGCAGGCAGGCCTCTACCAGGGCTTTGCCAACTCCCTTGTTTTGCCACTTCTCGCTTACTGCCAGAGCCTTTATCTCCACCAAGTCAGACCAGCAAATGTGCAGGGCCACACAACCCACCACCTCGTCACCCTCCCGTATTACAAAGAAGTCACGCAGATTCTCGTAAATCTCGCTCAATGGTCGGGGGAGCAGTTCACCCTGCTTGGCAAAGTGATTGACCAGCAGATGGATTTGCGAAGCATCATCGACTTTGGCCTTCTCCACCTTCACTTCCTCACCTCAAGCTTAACTTCTGCAGCAAGCGGGCGTAGAAAAAATCCCTCGGCCGAAGGCGCAAAAGCCTAGTTTGGTAGGGACTGCGGCGGACAAGAACCGCTTCCCCCTTCTGCAGCGGGAACTCAACCTGCCCATCAATGCTTAGGTTAGCCTCTTGAGCAACCTCAAGCTTCACCTCCGCCTCTGGAGAGAGCACTAGGGTGCGGTTGAAGCTGAGGTGAGGTGAAATAGGAGTAAGCAGGATTTCCCTGGCCTGGGGATAAAGAATGGGCCCCCCCGCTGCCAAGGAGTAAGCCGTGCTTCCGGTGGCCGTGGCCACGATCACTCCATCAGCTCTGTAAGTAGTAAGGGGTTGGCCATCAACCAGCGCCTTAACTTGTATAACCTGTGAGACTGCTCCCCGCCCTACGACTATATCATTTAAGGCTTGAAGAGGAGATATATTTTCCTGAGGCAATTTCACCTCCAGCATAGCCCGCTCATCAATCCATCCTTGCCCTGAGAGAAATTGGGGCACTTTCCCCAGGATCTCCTCTCCCTCAAGTTCAGCGTTAAAGCCTACACCTCCCAGGTTCACTCCTAGGATAGTGATCCCCTCCAGGCAGGCGAGGCGGGCTGCACGAAGCAGTGTTCCATCTCCACCCAAACTCAGAACGAGGCTAGTGCCGATAAGCTTCTTCCGAGCTTTCTCCTCCTCTCCAGCAGAACAGGACCAGACCGAAACCCCTTCTTTCTCCAGAACCTTTGTTAAGTCCTTAGTTAAACCGAGGGCTTGAGGGATTTTAGAGTTGAACAGGATACCCACCTTCTGCACTGCGATTTCTAGCATAATCCCTCACTTTCCCCAAGTCAAGGAAAGCCATCACCCCATCTTTCCAACCTAAACAAGCCGGGAGGTCTTTATATTCTAGCGCAGGAATTGTATAATTTAGCTTGTATAAGGCAGCAAGGGGGAGGGATGGAAAGACTAATTCGAAAGCATCTGGCCAGTTTTCAGCCATATAAGCCTATCCAGCCAGTTGAGGCCCTGAGCGAGCAGGCAGGAATCTCCGTCGAGCAGATCATAAAGCTAGACGGAAATGAAAATCCCTATGGTTGCCCTCCCCGGGCCAAGCGAGCTCTGGCGGAATATGAGCGGTACCACATCTACCCTGACCCCTCCCAGCGTGAACTGCGCCGCAAGCTAGCCGAGTATACCGGTATCGGCTCGGAACATATCGTCATCAGCAACGGCAGCGATGAGCTCATAACGCTCATCATGCGTCTATGCCTCGACCCGGGGGATGGGGTAATCACCTGCCCACCTTCTTTTATAGTCTATAATGTGTTTACCCGCATACTCGGGGGGAGGTTGATTGAGGTGCCACGGGACTCCAGATACGAAGTAGATGTAGAAGCTGTTAAGTCAGCCATTGATGACCGCACTAAGCTCATCTTCCTGGCCTGGCCAAACAATCCTACCGGGAACGCTTCCCCCTCCGAGGAGGGCATCCTCGAACTAGCAGATTGTGGCCCTCTGGTAGTGGTGGACGAGGCCTATCACGAATTCAGTGGGCTGACAGTTGCCCCTCATGTTCTACAGCACCCGCACCTATGTGTCCTGCGAACCTTCAGCAAGTGGGCCGGGCTCGCTGGACTTCGAGTCGGCTATGGCATCTTCCCGCAAAAGATAGCCCAAATCCTCTATCAGATAACCTTGCCTTACAGTGTGAACGTGGCAGCCCAGATAGCAGCTAAAGAGGCACTAGAAGATGTGCCTTACCTCAAGGCCAGGGTCAGGGAAATTCTTCAGGAACGAGAAAGGTTTTACCACCGACTAAAGGAACAGGGGATTCTCGACCCTCTCCCCTCCCAAGCAAATTTCCTGCTTTGCCGAGTTCTGAAGGGGAGTGCTCCAGAGCTGAAAAGAGAGCTGGACAAACGAGGCATCTTCGTGCGCTACTTCGATGTTCCTGGTCTCCAGGATAAGCTCCGCATCACGGTGGGCAAGCCGGAGCATACCGAGGCCCTGCTTTCGGCTCTGGATGAAATAACCCGGTGAAAAGAACCTTAGTCCAGTGCGACTTCGACGGCACCATCACCCAGGAGGATACCAGCTTTTTCCTCCTGGATAGCTTTGCCCAGGGGGACTGGCGGAGGTTACTGCGCCAGTACCGTGAGCGCAAGCTTTCCGTAGGTCAGTTCAACTCTCAGGCCTTTGCCCTCATCAAAGCTGATAAAGTCACTCTGCTCGAGACCGTAAAGGACAAGGTTAAAATACGACCTGGATTCCACGAGCTGGTGAACTATTGCTCTAGAAGACAGTTCAGGTTCGTCATCGTGAGCAATGGACTGGATTTCTACATAAGGGCTATCTTGAAGGAACTTGGCCTTGGAAGAGTTGAGTTTCATGCGGCAGAGACCCACTTCACACCTCAAGGGCTAAAAGTACGCTATATTGGGCCTGAGGGGCAGGAGCTTCACAGCGATTTTAAGGAGGCCTACGTTAGGTTATTTTTAGGGCAGGGCTACCGCATAATATATGTGGGGAATGGGGACTCCGATGTCTCCCCGGCAAGGTTAGCTCATCAGGTGCTGGCCCGGGGCGAGCTGCTGAGCTACTTTCAGAAAAATGGACTTGAGTGCCAGCCCTTCGAGAATCTTACCGACGTGGTGCGAGCTTTAAGTCTCTTGTAGATTCTGGATTCGCAGGAGGTGCAGAGGCTGTTGTTTGGCCTCCTTTATGCTATAATAAGCTAGCCTTTAAGTCAGCCCGGCGAGGCTGAGAAGGGAAAGATGGGGAAAACTAAACTGGGTTCAAAGGATTTATCTCTCTTAAGCGACAGGCAAAAACCTCCTGCAAGAGCAGGAGGTTTTTTTGTGGCTGAAAAGCAGATCCTGTC
>CAZJSO010000095.1:0-4520 GCA_964548795.1 uncultured Dehalococcoidia bacterium
GGTGGGAGGGGGGAGGGAAAGCCCCCCAGCCAGGGCATTGCGCAGTTGTTTGCGTGGGGCGCTGAAGCCTGCCCGCACTATTTCAAAGAATTTCTCCAGGTTAACATCCACAGCTGGTTTATCCCTAACCTCCAGCCGTAGGATAGCCGAGTCCACCTTGGGCAGGGGGTAGAAGCTTCTGGCCGGTACATAGTCCACGATGCGTGGCCGAGCATAAAGCTGCACCGCTATGCTCAAAAGGCCCAGGCTGCCAGGGGAGGCAGCGATACTCTGAGCCACTTCCTTCTGTAACATTAATACCATAAGGCGGGGCTTGACTGAAGCTTCAAGAAAGTGGCGCAGGATAGGAGAGGTGACATAATAGGGTAGGTTGGCCACCACTTTATATTCACCTTCTCCCTTAAGCCTACGCTCGTTTTGCTCTAATAGGTCTGAAGCGTCGAGCTGGAGTATGTCGCCACAGATCACATGTATGTTCGGAAAGTTGCCCAGGCTCTCTTCTAAGGCCGAGGCGAGTTTGGGGTCTATCTCGACGGCCAAGACTTTTCCGGCGTGTTGTGCCAGTTCTCGGGTCACCACCCCTAACCCTGGCCCTACTTCCACTACCATATCCTCCTGGCTTAGCTCTGCTGCGGAGATAAGCTTCTGCAGCACCCGGCGATCCACCAGGAAATGTTGCCCCAGTCCCTTCCTGGCCCGTAGGCCAAGTTGTCGTAGCCTCCCTTTTGTCTGGACAAGTAAAGACATAGCTTTTCAATTATAGCTTATCTTAACCTCCTGGGAATTCCTCTCGGATAGGGCTCGGAAAGAACCGAATAGGCTCGCTTTTAGCTGCCGAGAAAGGGAGAGGAAGCTAACCTCTTGAGCCAAAAAGGGGATCGTGCACCCACCTTTGATCCGCACCCTGGCCTTTTCTCCGACAGGCAGCTCCAGCCAGGAACCCCTGCGGCACCCAGAGTCGGCTACTTACCGCTGCTTCCTCCCGGACCTGACGGGGTTCATAGCCCTCTGCTGCACAGGGCCCAGCCTTCGACACTGCTTGGCGGAGCCGGTCCCCGAGGTGAAAAGACCTCGGATGGGAATTCAGCCCCGCTTTAGCGGATTTCGGGTACAGGGCACCGCTAGCTCCCCGCCTAGCACGACCCCCAAATCCAACCCATGTTTTAAAAGAACGCTCTATCTCCTTCTCCTCATCTGCGGAATAGCCGGAGAAATCTGTCCTCATACTCGGAGAATAGATCCCACCGATCAAGCTCCCGCTTTAGTTCGTAGGGCTCAATCTCTCCTTTCTTTACCAGCTCGAAGAGATTCTCAATGCGTTGTCTGGCCTCTCGTGGCACGCCAGAGCGGTCTACCTCCAGCAATCCTCTTAGCTTGAGTTCTGTGATGTTGCTCTTCAGAGAGTTCTCCGTGAGCTCGTGGATAAATTTAATCAGAGAGACATCCCATAGTTCATCCACGCCCTTGATTATGGTGCTCAAGGGATCCTTTTCTTTATCTATCTTCTCATTGAGCTTGGACACCACCGAGCGCAAGTCTTCCGACACAATAGTCATTCCCTTAGGCTCGTTTCGGTAACGGTAAAGCAGGCCGGGAGCATAAGGTCCTTGCTCCTCCATCATTAAGCGGAAGTATCTTTTGGCCTCCTGGCTGAAGCCTTCCAGGTTTATGAGGTAAGAAGGAGTCACCACCATAGGCCTTTCTGCACTCACCCTTCCCTCTCGGATCACTGTTTCATTCGGCTTTTTATCCAACAGCTCCACATACAGCGGCTCGGTGACCAAATAATAATAGATATTGGTCACCCCGAAGGTGGCCAGGGTCTGTTGAGGAGACCTCAGCACCTCAGTGTGCTCTATAGTGTATCTGATTCTTTCGTCCTCGGCATCCATTTTCCTAGCCTTGTGCTCGATTCTCGGCCGCTCAGACGAATCTCTCCTTCAGGGTATGGATGGCTCTCTCCACGCCTCCAGGGTATTCTCTCTCGATTCTTTTCTGGAGCTCTGCTACTTTCTCACGTTTATAAGGGCTTTCGAGGTCGGCCAAACTTTCATAATACCCCATTCTTCTTCCTAACACGAAGTTGGTCCGCTCCTCTTGGGGTAGGCTAAGATAGCGGCTGATAATTTCCAGCATCTTTTCCTTGTCTTGAGGCAACTCCCCCTCGACTTCTTGAAGAAGGTTTAGGACGTGGTCGCTTTTTAGCCTGCTATGGCAATTGAGCCTTTCAATTAAGAGACCTATTTCCTCGACCACCTCGTCTTCAGTCCGTGGCTCAAAATCCCCCTGTACCATTTTCCTGTAGAGTGGGGAGTCGCTGATGACATGGAGACTCCTCAGCCGAATGAAGTCCGGATCTATCTCGTTTAGCACCCGGGCCGTCTCCTCCACATGTTCGCGCCATAGCTTTCTTCCACCCAGGCCAGGCATGACATACTCGCAAAGCGAAATGCCAGCCTCTCGTACATTTTTCCCACCCCGGACGTGCTCCTCTGGGGTTACACCTTTCTGGATGTAATCCAGAACCTGACGGGAGCCAGACTCAAGGCCGATATGCAATCGTGAAAGTCCGACCTCCCTTAGCTCTTTCAGCTCCGAAAGTTGCTTCTTGGCCGCAGTCTTCGACCTGGCATAAGAAGTAACCCTCTGAGCCTCTGGGAAGGTTTCCTTTAAAAACTTTATCACCTGGATTAACTCTGGAGTGCGCATGATGAGGGTGTTAGCATCTTGGAGGAATATGGTTTGGCTCTGATAATAAAGCCAGAGGGCCACGTTTCTCACGCTATCGCTGACCTCGGGGCTTTGCAACAGCACCCCGGCCATGTCTCTTGTTCTTCCACCATAGCCTGTTCTCCAGGCCAAGAGCGTTATCTCGTCTTGGATGGCCTTAGCTTTCTGGATGTCCTCCTTTACCTCTTCAACACTTCGATATACAAACCTCTTCCCCTTATAGGTATGGCAAAACTCGCAACGATTCCAAGGGCAGTTTCGAGTGACCCTTATAAGTAAGGAGAAAGCCTCACTGGGAGGTCTTATGGGCCCGACCTCAAAGGAGAGCTCGTTCAAACGTTCGACAGCAGCCGATTGAATGAGGGAACTGAAAATAGTCATCTGACTTCAGGGCTAGATTAGCCAGCCCTTATCTAGTATGCACTACCTTGGGCAATTCTGCAACTTGGGGAGAGATGGGAAAGGATCGTGGGTGGCCAGCGAAATTCTCCACCACTTGGAGCATCTGCATCTCAAATCTCTCCTCGGAAAAGCAAAGGACCGCGGTGCGGAGTTCCTTGGCCAACCCGGGATCCCACAACTTGAGGGCAAGCCTGAGCTTTGAAGCGGCCTCATCGGCGTCTTCGTACCTCCACCTTTGGGGAACGAATTCCTGAGGCCCACCAGAATCGTGCACCACTGGAATGCAGCCCGCTGCCATCCCTTCAGCAATGCTTATGCCAAATGGCTCGCAAAGAGCCGGATGGAAGTAGACCTTGGCCCTTTCCAGAAGCCTTACCTTCTCCGTGTCGGAGGTCGAGGGAATGTAGATGAAATTCTCTGACAGCCCTTCCTTCTCTAACTGGGCTGAGATTTCCTTTAGGATGTGGGCGAACCGGGGATAGAAGTAGCCTACCAAGATGAACTTCGCTTCGGGCACTCTTCGGGCCACCTCAGCGATCAATCTGAGGTTTTTGCGCGGGTTGAGTGCTGAGAGGGTAACCACCAAGTTCTCCCGCTCTTCGCTTGGATTTTCGGGGTAAAGGTGGACAGGCACCGGGGGATAGATAACCTCTGCCTCCTTCCCCAGGAATTTCTTAATCAGCCGCTTGGTGTAGAAAGAGTTGGCCAGGAAGCGAGTTCGCCTCTCTAGGAGCAGCTCTAGAGGCTTCTGGGCTAAGTCATAAATTCTATTGAACCTTGGGGAATAAAACATTCCATCTCGAATGGGTAGGCAGACGTCTTTCCCCGCCGGAGGCTGAACGTAGACTAGGTCAGCGAAAACGAAGCTGTCTGAGGTGAAGATAAGGTTGTACCTGCGCCGTAGGAAAAGTGGCAAATAGCCGAACCAGACCGCTCCTAGCTTCCCCAGCCGGGCCAGTCGACTTTCCTCCAGGCAAAGAAGCTCTACCTCATGTTCCCGGCGGAGTGCCCGGCAAATCAGGCTTTCAGCGTATCTGGCTCCGGTCTTTAGCCTGGTGGTAAGTGCGGTGAAGAGTATTTTCATTTACTCCGCCTCCAGCGAGACTTCCACTAGAGGAACGATGAAGAGAAAGGGAACTTTAAGAATCGGAGGCTTTAAACTTTTAGAAGGGTTTAAAAGAATGCTACAGGAAATCCATCCAGGCTGGGGAGATGGATTTCCCACCCTGAGGAAGTATGAAATGAGCTACTTCTTGCTGCCAGATCTCCTGCCTCTCCACCCTATTTAAATTATACCATCTTTGTCAACTCGGCGCTGTTAGGAATTTTTCAAAAGTGAACCCTTGGGAACTCCCTTAGCGGATAGGTCACACAGTGCACCATCCGGT
>CAZJSO010000096.1:0-4493 GCA_964548795.1 uncultured Dehalococcoidia bacterium
GTAAACTTATCATCGCCGAACCCGTTCAGGTCGAAGTCCTCGATCACGCCCCAGTCGCCACCCCAGCGGTCGTCCTGCAGCAGCGGGCGGTCGATGTAGGGCCCGGCCCAGGAAGCAAGAGTTCCGCTGTCATCATCGTTGGCCGAGCACCAGAGCTGGTGGGTATCATCGTTTTCATCTTCGCTTGTGTTGTTAACGCTGCCGTCATAGTCCGCAGCGTCGGTATGTTCGGTCCACTCGGTGGGCCAGGCGTTGACGTCGTGGTAGTATTTATAGACCGCCTCACGCATCTTCTCGTGCTGCCCGGCGATGAAGGTGGAATCGGCCTTCTTGGTGATGATGGCGAAGTTGGGCACCACCAGCCCGACGATGAGCGCTAGGATGACCAGCACCACCATGAGCTCGATCAGGGTGAAACCCTTCTGCCCTTTTCCTGCCTTCTTTAGCCTCTTCAGTAGCTTTTTCACCTATCAACCTCCTTTCTTAAGATTTTTATTTAACCTTTTGGCCGATCGAGTTTCCCTTTGCTTTCACCCCCTTTCCTTCCTTAATCCATTTTTGTTAATTAGTTCGGCCTTAAGATTAGCCCAAATTATCTACCCGGTCAATAACCCAAAAGGAGTATTTCTGAGCTAATCCTTCTGGAGTAGGTGGCGTGTCGTCCCAGTGGCGAAGAGGTCATCTGAAGCGAGGCATCAGGATATCAAGTCGAGGACAAAGGAAGAGGAGCCCCTTTCCAGGCTACTCGGCGAGCCTCTCAAGAAGGCCTTGTTCCTCAGCCTTCCCCGGGACAGTGCAAGCCGTGATCCAGCAGCCAGCGTGGGTTCGGCACCCAGTGTAGCGGTCCTGGCACCTGGAGTGACTTTATCCCGCCGTAGGCGTATTGGGAATCAAACCTTATCATGGCCTCGAACTCATAGGTGGCGCCGGCCTTCCACCAGCCCCAGATACGCTTTACATAGTGGGTGGAACTGCTCGTCTCGCAGCGGGTGTAGTGCCACGGCCCACCCTGTTTTCGGTATCTGATCCGAACCTGGACTGAGTTATAGTCGCCATAGTCGATCCTCGCTGTCACCTTTATACGCCCATACCAGTAGCCGTTCCAGCAGTAAAACCAGTACCACCCTTTCACGCTCTCGGTCTTTACGCTCGCTTTTTTCTTCAGCGTGACAAATGACTTTACGGAGCCCTCGATCATGGTGGAGTCATACTTGAGCTGGGCCTTGAACTGGTAGGTGGTGTTGGAGCAGAGCCCGGAGATGGTCTCGGAATAGGGGCCTGAGCCGGATTTATCCACCCAGGAGGTGTAGGACCAGGAAGGAGCCAAGGACTTTTTATAGGCAAACCTGACCTGACCGGAGCCATAATCCTTGAAATCGTAGTGCATGTTAAGGGTGGCGCAACTGGTGCCGATGTTGGTGGCCTCCTGGGTCGTGACGGTGGGAGGAACTTTGAGCGTGGTGAACGACTTTATCGTGCCGTAGGCCGTGCCATCTCCGACGGCCTTGGCCCTGAAGTAGTAGGTGGTGTTGGAGCAGAGCCCGGAGAGACTGGCGCTGAATGGCCCGGTGGAGGTGAGGGTCTGGGGGGTGGTTTCCTGGGTCAGAGCCCCTGGGCTCGTGCCCCAGATGAACGAGACCCTTACCGAGGGAGCCGAACCCAGGTCGAGAAGTGTTCCGTGCAGGGTGGCAGAGCTGATGGTGATGTCGGTGGCGCTGTCCGTTCGGACAGTGGGCGCGAGGGCGCCGGTAGTGAATGACTTTACGGAGCCCTCGATCACGGTGGAGTCATACCTGAGCTGGGCCTTGAACTGGTAGGTGGTGTTGGAGCAGAGCCCGGAGATGGTCTCGGAATAGGGGCCTGAGCCGGATTTATCCACCCAGGAGGTGTAGGACCAGGAAGGAGCCAAGGACTTTTTATAGGCAAACCTGACCTGACCGGAGCCATAATCCTTGAAATCGTAGTGCATGTTAAGGGTGGCGCAACTGGTGCCGATGTTGGTGGCCTCCTGGGTCGTGACGGTGGGAGGAAGGGGAGCCAGGGCAGCAACGGCGTTGCCGACTATTAAGATTCGAAGAGCGCCGGAGGCATAGATGACCACCCCCTCAGTGGCCCCCAGAGCACCATCAAGTTCTCGGTCTATTTCCTGACACACCTCATCGGGAACCTTGGTGTATTCGAGATAGCATGGGTTGGCCACTGGGAGGCCAGCGACGAAGAAGTGTTGCTGGCTGTCACTTCTAATTCGAACGACTCCACCCCATGGATTAGTAACCAGCGGCCGGCTGAGGTAAGGCCCATTCCAGAGGGGCACTGGGGGCACATTGCGGACGAGCTGGCTCTTGCCGGGATCATCGGAGTACTCCACTGGCCAGCCACCGGTGTCGATGTTGAAGGCAAGGCAGGCCTCCTTGAGCTTTTCGAATTGACCCTTTAAGGCAATGGCATTGGATTTCTGCAGAGCTGAGGTGAAGTTAGGAAGCACTAAGGCTGCTACAATTGCCAAGATGGCTAATATGACGATGATCTCCAGCAGGGTGAAACCTTCTTTGCCCTGGTGTACCTTCACTCTGGCCCCTTTTTAGCTTTCTGCTGCGAGTTTAGCTTGGAGGAGACCGGTTGACCATACCCAAAAAGGGTAATTTGAGGTAATTCTTTGAGGCGGTTTTGAGTAGCTCTTTGGTCGTAGGCCTCGAAGCCGTGGGCGCTTTGAACTTTACTTCTTGAGGAGGTGAGAAGGCCTACTCTTCGGGAGAAACCAGGCCGGTGCGCACGGCGTAGGCGGCCGCCTCGGCGCGGTTCTTCAGGTGAAGCTTTTCCAGGATGTTGCGCAGATGCACCTTAACGGTGTTCTCGGCAATGAAAAGCCCCTCGGCGATCTGCTTATTGGTGGCACCCCTGGCCACCAGTCCCAGGATCTCCCGCTCCCTCCCGGTAAGCTTCGGCTCCTCCTCCCGGGGAAACTCCGCCAGGAGCTTGGCGGCCATCACCGGGGAGATACAGACCTCCCCCCGGGCGACCTTTTGCACCGCCTCCAAAAGCTCTTGAGGCCCGGCGTTCTTGAGGATATATCCCCGGGCGCCGAATTTGAGGGCCTGGGCCAGATCCTTCTCCTTCTCCGAAACCGTCAGGATGAGGATGCCAACGCCGGGCATCTCCTTATGCAGCACGGCGGTAGCCTCCAGTCCTCCGAGCACGGGCATCATGAGGTCCATCAGGATGACATCCGGCTGGAGCTCCCGAGCCTTCTCTACGACTTCCTTGCCATTGGCCGCCTCCCCCACCACCTCTACCTCTCCTCTCTGGGAAAGGGCATGCCGGACTCCCCGGCGAAAGAGCGGATGATCATTGGCCAATAATACCTTAATGGGCCTCATTTTCCCTAGCGAGGCAGCCTCGCCGTAACCTCGGTGCCTTCCCCAGGCGTGCCGGTGACGGAGAGCGTGCCACCAAGGTCCTCTATTCGCTCTCGCATGATGCGAAGTCCGTGGTGCTCCTTCCGGTCCTGGGACGAGACCAGGCCCCGCCCGTTATCCCTTATCGTCAGCTCCACCGCTTCATCGGTTTGCCTCAGACTCAGCCATACCCTGGTGGCGGCCGCATGCTTCCTCACGTTGTTCAAGGCCTCCTGGGCAATGCGTAGCATCTGCAGCTCTTCATTTGGGAGCAGGTCAATTTCTCCCTCAGGGAAGCTGCTTTCTACTTGGATGCCGGTTTTGGCGGTGAAATCCTGCAGGTATGCTTTAAGAGCGGGCACGAGTGAAAGCTCCTCCCTTTCAAGGCTGAGGGAATTGAGGGATTCTCGAATATCATCGTAGGTATTCTGAATGACCTCCTGAATTTCCCCCATCACCTGGAAGGTTGATTCAGAACCCTGCTTGGATAGGGACTGCTGTAATTCTCCAGCCTTTAGGTTGAGATAGCCAAGGGATTGGGCAATGCCATCGTGAATCTCCCTCCGCACGCGCTGGCGTTCTTTAACGATGGCTTCAGTCTCAACACGGCGACGAATATTCAAGTTGGTATGGTAAGGTATGATGGCCAGGAGGGCACAGGCTATGATGTAGAGCAGCAATGTAATGAGGTAATTATCCTGCATGATCCAGGCAAAGCCCTGGCCTAGCTGGCTTAGTCCAACGTGAACGAGAACCAGGGAAAGGGCAGAGGCTCCGGCTATGGAGGAGGTCAGGCCCCAGTTGAAGAGGAGGGAGGCGGAGATGATGGGGGTGAAGGAATAAAGCAAAAGTCCGCTGTCCAGGCCTTTACTGGCGATAACGGAGCCCATGGCCACCACCAGATCGCTCACCAGGAGTAGATAATTGGTGATGCTGCCCCGGCCTCTTTGCGGATGACCGGGGAGGAAAACCCGGAGTATAATGTAAAATCCGACTATGCCGAGGACGATGTAGGTCTGTAGGGTGGGGGCATCGCCCCTGCCGAAGGGCAACATTACCATGAGGAATACCGCCAAAGCAAAGCTGAAATAACGATAG
>CAZJSO010000097.1:0-4425 GCA_964548795.1 uncultured Dehalococcoidia bacterium
CCTTGGCAAAGAGCAGACCTTCCGGGCCTGAATCAACGACCAGGTGATCTCCCTCCTGGAATTCTCCCTGGAGGATCTTCTCAGAAAGAGGAGCTTCGACCTTCCGCTGGATTAGGCGACGCAGAGGCCTCGCTCCAAATAGGGGGTCAAAACCTTCCTTGGCCAGCCAATCCTTGGCTCCTGGAGTAAGGCTGAGGGATAGCTTCCTCTCCGAAAGCCGAAGCTTAACCTCTTTTAGCATGAGGTCAACGATCTGCTTTATTTGCTCCTCAGTCAGGTTCTCAAAGATAATTACCTCATCAATACGATTCAGGAACTCTGGTCGGAAGGTTCGTTTGAGGGCACTTTCCACCGCCGCTCTCACCTTCTTCCGATCCTGCATGGTTGTTTCACCACGATAAAAACCTATTGATTGATGTTGAAATTCCTCACTCCCCAGGTTGCTAGTCATGATGATAACCGTGTTCTTAAAGTCAACTGTCCGACCATGTCCATCAGTAAGCCTTCCATCCTCCAGTATTTGAAGAAGGATATTAAAGACATCGAAATGAGCTTTCTCTATCTCATCGAACAGGATCACGCGGTAAGGCCGACGGCGTACCAATTCGGTGAGCTGTCCCCCTTCCTCATATCCAACATATCCCGGAGGAGCTCCAATAAGGCGAGAGACCGTGTGCTTCTCCATGTACTCCGACATATCCAGCCTAACCAGGGCATCCTCATCGTCAAACAAGAACTCTGCTAGAGCCCGGGCAAGTTCCGTCTTCCCCACCCCGGTGGGACCCAGGAAGATAAAGCTGCCCACAGGCCGCTTCGGATCCTTGAGCCCGGCCCGAGCCCTTCTTATAGCCTCAGAAACAGCCTTGACTGCCTCATCCTGTCCAACGATGCGCTGGTGTAACCTCTCCTCCATATGGAGGAGTTTCTCCTTTTCCCCCTCCAGGAGGCGACTTGCAGGAATGCCAGTCCACTCGGAAACAAGCTGGGCCACGTCCTCCTCATCAACCACCGTGTCAATTTTCCTCTCCTGGAGCCATTTCTCCCTTAGCTTCTGATGCTCAGCCTCTAACCTCAGCCTCTCAACCTTGAGGTTAACTGCTCGCTCATAGTCACGCCGCTGTGAGGCGGCTTCCTCCTCGGCCAGCAATTGCTGAATCCTTCGTTCCAGTCCCTTGACTTCCGGCGGTGCGCTCTCCGACTCAATCCTCAGCCTGGCAGACGCTTCATCAATCAGGTCAATAGCTTTGTCGGGAAGGAAGCGGTCAGAGATGTAACGGTCGCTCAGCCTGGCAGCCGCTTCCAGTGCCGAATCGGTAATCTCCACCTTATGATGTGACTCATACTTAGGGCGAAGGCCACGTAGCATTTCAACCGTGGTCTCCACCGATGGCTCTTCCAAATACACCGGCTGGAAGCGGCGCTCCAAGGCTCGGTCCTTCTCCACTCGCTCACGGTACTCATCCAAAGTAGTAGCCCCGACGCACTGCAGTTCCCCCCGTGCTAGAGCTGGCTTCAACATATTTGAAGCGTCTATAGCCCCTTCCGCTGCTCCAGCTCCTACCACAGTGTGCAACTCGTCAATAAAGAGGATTATTTCGCCTCGCGCTCGACGAATCTCATCAATTACCGCTTTAAGCCTTTCCTCAAATTCACCCCGGAATTTGCTTCCAGCAACCAGCGCCCCCATGTCCAGGGCCACAATTCGCTTGCCCTTCAGTGAATCGGGCAGGTCACCGGAAGCAATCCGCTGCGCTAATCCCTCAGCAATGGCTGTCTTGCCCACCCCTACTTCCCCGATGATCACGGGGTTATTCTTCGTGCGCCGGGTGAGAATCTGCATTACCCGCTTTATCTCCTTCTCCCTTCCAATAACCGGGTCAAGCTTCCCCGCTTGGGCCAATTGGGTCAGATCTCTTCCATACCTCTCCAAGGCCCGATACTTAGTCTCTGGACGAGAGTCAGTTACCCGCTGAGCACCCCGAATGTCTTGTAAAGCGCGGTAGATCTTTTCCTGATCAACGCCAAAATCATGCAGTATTCGGGCTGATTCGCCCTTTCGCTCAGCAGCAATGGCAATGAGCAGGTGCTCGGTGCTAATATATTCATCCTTAAGGCGATCAGCCTCGGCAGCAGCGCTTTGCAAAATCTGCATTGTCCGGGGGGTAGCGTAAATTTGAGGACTCTCATAAGCTATTTTGGGACTTCTTTCCAAAGCCTCCTCTAGCTTGCTCCGAACCCAATCCGGCTCAACACCCAAACGTTTCAAAATCTCCGAGGTCAAGCCTGCTTCCTGGCTCAGCAATGCTAGGAGAATGTGCTCTACATCCCATTGAGAATGACGATACCGGCGCACCAATTCCTGTGAGGCAGCTAAGACCTCCTGCGCCTGTTCTGTAAATCTATCCGGGCGTAACATCTATCACCCCAGTCCTTTATGATGCAACCGGAGTCCTCCTCAGCAATTCTTCCTCCTCCCGGTAAAGCTTATCCCGGTATTCCAAGATCTTGGGACATCTTTCCGGGCCCTTGCAACCACTTGCCGGAATACGTCTTCTCTGACTTACAATGCCCAGCCAGGCGAGCAAAGCTCCAATCCCCTTTCTCTTTTCCCGTTGAACGGGCCCCCATCTTTTATAATAAGCACAAGCCGTGCTCCAGTCCTTGTAGACCATTATCGTCGCCTCGTCCTTCACAACGTCACAATAAATCGTAGTGGCCGTGACCTGCCAGTTTGGCACCAGTTTCCCCTCTTCCGAATTACTCTCCATTATCCTATTACCCCCTTACTAGCTTAAACCATGGAATCTCCACGGAAATCTGCTACGGAGCTACCAGACGACCTAAGCCTTCTTATCTCCGCTTCCATCTCCTGCATCTGCTGTTCCATCTCAGCGATTCGCTGCTTCAAGCGCAAGATAACATCTACCCCAGCCAGATTAACCCCCAGGTCGCTCATCAGAGTCTTTACCTGGCGCAGCCTCTCAATATCCTGAAGGGAATAAAGTCGTTGCCTGCCAGGCGAGCGCACTGGTTCAATTACCCCCATCCGTTCATAGTATCTCAATGTCTGGGCATGGACACCGATAAGCTTAGCCGCTACCCCAATGGCGTAACGCGGCTCCTCCAGGTTGCTCTCCATAATATCACCTCGAGCGTAGTTTTCTGAGCTGTTGGAAAAGCTCCTTCTCCTGCGGGGTGAGGTTGGTAGGTAACATCACCTTCACTCGGACAAAAAGGTCTCCTCGGCCAGAATTACTCAGATGAGGCATGCCTTGTCCGGCCAGGCGAAAGACTCTCCCATTTTGGGTCTCCGGAGGTATTCTCAATAACAGCTTACCTTTGAGGGTAGGCACTTCCACCTCACCACCAAGCACAGCATCGGTCAAGAAAATGGGCACCTCTGTATAAAGGTCATCCCCCCGCCGCTCAAAACGTTCATGGGGCTGAACCTTAATGTTCAGATATATCTCGGGCTCGCCTGTCCGGCCACCCACCCTAACTCGAGAGCCAGTATCTACCCCGGGCGGAATCTTAACCTCCAGACGGTGGCCATTAGCCGCTATTAGCCGGGTAGTACCGTAAAAGGCTTCCTCTAGGCTAATTTCCACCTCCTGCTCCAGTGGCTGGCTCCATACCCGTGTGCGACTACCGCCGCGCCGACCGAAACCGAAGCTGCTGAAAAGGTCATCGAAGATGCTTTCGAAACCACCGCCGGAGCTCTCAAAGTTGGAGAAGAGGTCCCCCACACTAAAGCCACTGAACCGCTGTCCGCCTGCTCGGGAGAACTGCTCGGCAAACTGCCAGTTCTCACCAAATTGATCATACTTGCGGCGCTTCTCCGGGTCGGAGAGGACCTCATAGGCCTCGTTTACCTCTTTGAACTTCTGTTCGGCCGATTTATCGCCCGGGTTAACATCAGGGTGATACTTCCGAGCCAGGCGGCGGTAAGCCTCTTTTATCTCCTTCTCCGAGGCTCCCCTCCCTACCCCCAGAATCCGATAATAATCCTTATAGGCCACTTCATCCCCCTGATGATTATAGGTACCTAACAAATTTTTGTCAATATTTTTTGAAAAATTTTTCTCAAAGCTTGACAAAGCTCCATGGTGATGATATGGTAATTTTAACCCACTGCAGCTAGCGGAAAGGTTCTAAAAAGGAAGAAATAGATGAAGGAAGCAAACAAAATTTTGCGGTATGCTTATGGCTTCGACGAAGTAGCCATCGTCCCTGGTGATGTCACCCTCAACCCTGAACAGACAGACGTAAGCTTTGAGATAGATGGCCTAAGCCTCTCTGCCCCTATTCTGGCATCAGCTATGGATGGGGTGGTAGATGTTCCTTTCGCCATCAAGCTAAGTCAGCTCGGGGGCCTGGCCGTCCTCAACCTTGAAGGAATCCAGACTCGGTATGAAAACCCCGATG
>CAZJSO010000098.1:0-4323 GCA_964548795.1 uncultured Dehalococcoidia bacterium
GGCGGAAGTAGCTCAGGGGTAGAGCGCCTCCCTCCCAAGGAGGAGGCCGCGGGTTCAAATCCCGTCTTCCGCTCCAGAGGGAAAATTCCCCAGTTGGTGGTTGATTGGCGGCGTAGCCAAGTGGTTAAGGCGGAGGTCTGCAAAACCTCTATGCGGCGGTTCGAATCCGCCCGCCGCCTTTAGATTTGGGACGGCTGGCCTTCTTCTTGGCGGATGTGGGAGTTCCGAGCAAGGCCTCTAGCTCTTCTCCCTCAATTGTTTCTTTAGCTATGAGCTCTTTGGCTAGCTGGTCCAACTTACGACGGTTCCTGCTAAGTATTTCTCGAGCAGTCTCATGGGCTTGTTCGATGAGCTGATTCACTTCCTCATCTATTTCTAAAGCTATCTTATCGCTATAATCCCTTTGCTCGGAGATCTCCTTGCCCAAGAACACTAATTCCTCTCTTTTGCCGAAAGTTCTGGGGCCCAATTTTTCACTCATGCCATATTCGGTTACCATCTTGCGGGCTAGTTTGGTAGCTTGTTCCAGGTCATTGGCTGCCCCGGTGGTCACGTCGTTAAAGGTGATCTCCTCGGCAACACGCCCTCCCAGCAAACCAGCAAGCTCATCCTTGAATTTTGAGCGACTACGCAAGTAGCGGTCCTCTTCGGGAAGAGGCAGAGTATAACCCAGAGCTATGCCCCGGGCAATGATGGAGACCTTGTGAACCGGGTCGCAATGGGGCAGATGATGCATCACCAGGGCATGGCCAGCCTCATGATAAGCAGTGATGCGTTTCTCTTCCTGGCTGATGACTCGGCTTTTGCGTTCTGGCCCGGCAACCACTCTCTCAATGGCCTCCTCGAACTCTTGCATTTCGATGGTCTTCTTCTCTCGGCGGGCAGCCAGAATGGCCGCTTCGTTTACCAAGTTAGCCAGGTCAGCGCCACTGAAGCCTGGCGTCTGTTTGGCCAGGACCTTCAGATCGACGCCCTCCCCCAAAGGCTTGCCTTTGCTATGAACCTCTAGGATGGCTTCTCTCCCATTGAGGTCGGGAGGGTCTAGTACCACCCGCCGGTCAAACCGACCTGGTCGGAGAAGGGCTGGATCCAGGATATCCGGCCGGTTAGTAGCGGAGATGACGATTACGTTGGTGTTGGTATCGAAGCCATCCATTTCGGCCAGAATTTGATTCAAGGTCTGTTCTCTTTCATCATGCCCCCCGCCAATACCTGCCCCCCGATGGCGTCCCACAGCATCAATCTCATCTACAAAGATGATGGAGGGGGCATTGCGTTTAGCCTGGTCAAAGAGGTCTCTTACTCGGGCAGCGCCTACGCCAACGAACATCTCCACGAACTCGCTGCCGCTGATGGAGAAGAAGGGAACTCCTGCTTCTCCAGCTACGGCCTTGCTAAGAAGGGTTTTGCCCGTGCCTGGCGGCCCCACTAGAAGAACTCCTCGGGGAATGCGGGCCCCAAGCGAGGTAAACTTCTCCGGACGTTTTAAGAATTCCACTATCTCCTGGAGCTCCTCTTTAGCCTCCTCAACTCCAGCAACATCCTTGAACGTAACGGTAGGACGATTGCCGGCAAATACCCTGGCTTTACTGCGCCCGAAACTTAGGGCTTGGTTTGGACCAGGTGCCCGCTGCAGCAGGAAGAAAAGCAAAGCGCCGAAGAGGAGTAGAGGGACGAAGTTAATCAGCACCAGTAGCCAATCCCTATTGAACCTGCTTGCCTTTTCCTCTCGGATAACTGGGCCGCCCTTCCCCAGAGTAACACCCTCTCGGTCCAGCAAGTTTAATAATTCAGGGAGGCTGGTATTCTCTCCGATGATACATTCCAGCTTCTGGCCACCGCTGGTGGTTATTTTGAGAGTGTCGCCCTTCTTGACGATCTCGGTTATCTCCCCAGCTCTGGCCTTGTTCAGAAATTCACTTACCGATATGTTTTCCACCTTCTCTTTGTTGGGGGAGAAAACGAAAAATAGAAGGGCTACCAGTGCTACGATGGCAATCAAAAGAATAAAATTATGTCTCGACACCTTCCCAGCCTCCCGAACAGCACTCTTCGATCCGACTCATAATGGTTCTTGAGACTCAAACTCTGTGGGGGCCCGCTTAAAGCTGCTCTGCTTTCATTATAGCAGAAATCCAGCGTTGAAACTAATGCCAGGAGTGTGGTGAGGGTTAGGCTTGATGATGGCAAGGAAGTTTCTAAATAGGCAGGTAATTCCCTGGGGGTGGCCTGCCCTATGGCTTTGGGGTTGCCATGTGTCTAAGAGACTGCTGCTTCCTTTTTCAGAACCACCTGGTTCCTCGAATCTACATAAACCAACCTTGAGAAGTGATCTCTTGCCTCTTCCTCAGGGACAAGCTGGTAGGAAAGGATGATCACTAGGTCTCCCTCCGATACGAGCCTGGCTGCAGCTCCATTAAGGCATATTTCCCCCGCATCTCCCTCGATAGCGTAGGTCTCCAGACGGGCTCCATTGTTTATGTCCAGCACCTGCACCTTCTCGTAGGGGAGAATATCCGCAGCCTCCATAAGCGCTCGGTCAATAGTGATGCTGCCTTCATAGTTAAGGTCAGACCCGGTAACCCTAGCTCGATGGATTTTGCTTTTCAGCATTGTCCTCATGTTTACCCCCTTGGAAGTTCCTTAACTGAAGGAATGTCACAGAGCCCTTCAGCTTGTTTTACAGCCCGTATTATTGCCTGGGAGACCACTTCTGCTGCCACCGAGCCCACGGCGGTTATCTCGGCCTCTTTCTTGCCCAGGGAGAGGCAGAAGATTGCATCGCCATCGAACATGGTATGTGCTGGGTGAATGGCCCGAGCTATCCCGTCCTGGGCCATCTGGGCCACTTTGGTGGCCTGCATCTTGGTAAGTTGAGCATTGGTGGCCACTACACCGATGGTGGTGCTGTTACTCCGCCCCCTTGCCTGAGGCTTCCTATGCCTGAGAACTTCCATGGTGCTGAGGAAGCCATGGCCGCTGGGCTGGCGGGGGCCAGCGATGGTTTTCCCTGTCTCTGGCTCCACTACCTCGCCCCAGGCGTTGACAGCCATCAGTGCCCCTACAATAATACCTTCCCCGAGTTCCTCCGCGTGGGTGCCCACCCCGCCTTTCATGGCCAGCTCCATCCCCACTGCCTTTCCAACCGTGGCCCCTGTTCCTACCCCCACGCTTCCTTCAGCCACTTGTTTGCTGGATGCCAGGCAGGCCTGGTAACCCTCCTCAAGTCCTGGCCTCACCAGCGGATTGCCAATGGTCAGGTCAAAGAGAATAGCCGCAGGTACGATAGGGATCTTGACTGCCCCCCGAACAAGTCCATATCCTCGCTCCTCCAAGTACCGCATTACTCCGCCAGCAGCATCGAGCCCGAAGGCACTTCCCCCGCTGAGAAGGATGGCGTGAACTTGTTCCACCAGATTCGCAGGACTTAGTAGGTCAGTCTCGCGGGTACCGGGAGCGGAGCCTCGAACGTCTACCCCGCATACCGCTCCTTCGGGACAGAGCACCACAGTGCAGCCGGTAGCTGCTTTAAGGTTAGTGTAATGACCTACGCTTATTCCTGGAACTTCGGTTATTGCTCGGCTCATACCAAAACAAAAACCTTCTCGGACACGCCGAGAAGGTTTTGCTCTAGTTTTTTGTTTTCTACCCGCCGTCTCGGTCGTGACCGATCCAAGCAGCGAATTCTAATCCAACTAAATTATTATACCAAGCTGATTTCGATCTTTTCAACCCCTCGAATTGCATCATAATTTTTGTTACCGAAGATGGTATTATTGAATCAAAAATAGGGTTACCGGAGGAGGGATGACACAGCGGAGCATCAAGGAATATGCTGAGGTGATGCGTCGCCGGTATCTGAAGGCCAACCGTAGGGAAAAAGGCCGTCTGCTGGATGAGTTTGTCCAGGTCACCGGATATCACCGCAAGTCAGCCATCCGGATTCTGCTTGGGAGGAGGGGAAGTTCCTCAAGTCACCCTCGGGGGAGGCCCCGGAGGTATGGCTTGGAGGCAGCCCTGGCGCTCAAAACAATCTGGGAGATAAGCGATTGCATCTGTTCCCGGAGGCTGAAGCCCTTCATGGCAGAGCTGATCTCCATCCTCAAGCATCATGGGGAATTTACCCTGGGGCCGGAGATGGAGGCCCAACTCTGCCAGATGAGCCCGTCCACCATGGACCGTTTACTACGTCCCTATCGATGTCGGGCAAAGCGGCGCTCCCTGAGCATTGCCAGGCCGGGCAATCTCCGAACCTCCATCCCCATACGCACCTTAGTATAAGGAGGAAGAAAGATATGATGGCTCCCGGCTACAATTAGTTAG
>CAZJSO010000099.1:0-4287 GCA_964548795.1 uncultured Dehalococcoidia bacterium
GGGATAGACCCCCGGCGCCGTGCCGAAACGCTGAGTTTAGGGGAATGGGCCCAGCTCACCCGGCTAGCTGCTGAGATATTGACCTAATGAGCGGTAGAAATTCATTTGGCTTCCTAAAACTTGCCCTGAGGGAAGCCTCTAGCGTAAAGTAAAGCCATGAAGTTTTCTCCCAAAAGGGGCCTCCACTCCCTTTTCTCCTCTCCCAGACTACACTCTCTGGAAGAGAAGCTCACCCACCGAAGGTCGTTTCAGATAACCTTCTTCCTGGGCGTCCTAGGCCTGAGCGTGGCCCTGGTGATACTGTTCCGACTTTACTTCAACCTGGAGAGATTTCTTGTTTATGGTTATTTTGGTATTTTCCTGCTGACCCTTGTCTCCAGTTCCACCATCATCCTGCCTCTACCTGGTGAAGCCCTGCTCATCGCTGCGGGAGGAGTCCTAAACCCGCTCTGGCTGGCACTAGTAGCCAGCATAGGTGGCACTCTGGGGGAACTTACTGGATATCTGGCTGGTTATTGGGGCAGAAAGGCCATCGCCGGGGAATATCGAGAGAGATATCAGAGAGCGGAGTACTGGATGAGACGCTATGGCGGCCCTACCATTTTTGTCTTCGCCCTGGTGCCGCTGCTGATCTTTGACTTGGTGGGATTGGCCGCCGGGGCCCTTCGGTTTCCACTGTGGAAGTTCCTCCTCTTTTGCTGGGTCGGGCGGATACTTCGCTCGCTGGCTGAGGCCTACCTTGGCTGGGGCTCATTCCAATTTTTCTGGCCTGTTTTTCCACCACATTAAACCAGGCGACAGGGCCACCAAGGAAGTGGCAGCAGCGAGAGCTGCTGCCACTAAAAAACGCTCCTAAGGTTTCCCGCCAGATAAATCAGCCCCATTAGCAGCGGCCCAACGGTCTGCCCCAGCCGAAGCATCATCGAATTCAGAGACATGAAGGCCGCCCGATGCTCCATCGGTGCCAGGCTTGCCACCATAGTCTGAATGCTGGGAAGGCAGACCCCCTGTGCTAATCCAAAGATAACCGCTGGGAGGAGGAAAAGGGGAAGAGAGGGGATGAGGGGGATCACGGCTAGAGCCAGCCCGTAAATTAGAAAGGAAACCTTCACCAAGGTCTCCTCGGACACCCAGTGGACCAGCCTCCCGAGCTGAAAGGAAACAAGAGCTGTGGTAAGGGACATGCTGGAAAGAACAAGTCCAATGATGAACGAGGAGGCTCCGTGCTCATCGAGGACCAAGGGAAGGTAGGTGAGGTAAGCGCCATAAAGGATGATGAACACCATGGTCCCAGCACCAAACAAGGCCCAAGCCTTGTAATTTTGCAGATCAGCCCAGGTAGCCTTGAGATAATCCCCCAAATTATTACCCCGCCTAGGCTCGGGTATCCGAAGCCAGAGGAGGATGACAAGGCCTATCGGTATGGCCACTAGGGGAAGGACAAAGGGATAATTCCAGCCCAGCAGGGCCAGTGCTCCGCCAATCACTGGATAGGAGGCCACACCCAGGCTGAGCACGCTGGCATTATAGCCCATAGCTGCTGCCCTTTCCTTTCCGCTGAAGAGATCTCCGATGATAGTGGCGGTCAGAGAAGCCAGTGCTGCCCCACCCACGCCTTGAATGAACCGCAGAAGAAGTAAGGTTCCAAAACTACTCACCAGAGCACAGGCGCCCCCAGCCAGGCCGAAGAGGAAGAGAGAGGGCACGAGGATCTTCTTCCGACCAAGCCTATCGGCGCTAATTCCTAAAAAGGGAGCTAAAAATATCCCCGGCAGGGTAAAGAAAGTCACTAGAAGCCCTACTTCCGCACGGGATATCCCCAGTTCCTTCACCATCCGGGGGAAGGCCGGGGTAATGCTGGAAACAGCCAGTACCGAGGTAAGGGTAACCAGGAAAATAAACTGGAGATTGCGGTCGTGGTAAAGTTTTGGCTTCACTGCCTGAACATAAGGCCCCACCTCTCTAAAGCAGCCGGTTTAAACTCCCTGAGCTGTATCCCTCGAGGTCGAGGGCAACGAAGGCGTACCCTAGATCCTTGAGTTGGGATACCACTTCCTCCCTGTGGCCTACCAGCTTTCCTATGTCCTGTGGCTGCACCTCAATCCGGGCCAGCTTCCCATGATGCCGTAACCTAACCTGACGCAAGCCCAAGGAGAGCAGAAAATCCTCCCCTCGTTCTATCCTTTCCAAGATCTGCTGGTTTAGGGGAATTCCGTAAGGTACTCGAGTAGCCAGGCAGGCTTCGGAAGGTTTATTCCAGGTGGGCAGCTTCAGCTTCTTAGATAAAAGGCGTATTTCACTTTTACTGAGGCCAACCATGAGCAAAGGACTTTTTATGCTCAGTTCTCCAGCAGCCTTTCTTCCTGGCCGCAAGTTCTCCAAGTCATCAACGGTTGAGCCATCCACTACCCAGCTCATCCGCTCTCGTGCGGCCAGCACTTGAAGCTCTGAGTAGAACATCTTTTTGCAGTGATAACAGCGATCGGCTTGGTTGCGAACAAACTGGGGCAGGGAGAGTTCTGCCGTGGGTAGAAAACGAAACCAAGCTTCCATCTTCCTTGCCATCTCCTGTGCCTGACGAAGTTCTCTCCTGGGAAAGATGGGCGAACTGGCGGTCACAGCCAGAACCCCCTTCCCCAGCACTTCCCGAGCCACTCGGAGAAGGAAGGTGCTATCCACGCCGCCGGAGTAAGCGACCACGACGCCCCTCATGCCCCTGAGTGTCTCTTTGAGTCCCTTTAACTTTTGCTCCGCTTTCATTTAGATTCTCCCTAATAGCTTTGTTATCTCGTGAGCTTCGTCAAAAGTTCTCAAAAAGCCAAGTGGAAAGGTAACGCTCTCCAGTATCAGGGAAGATCACCACGATGAGCTTGCCCCGATTTTCCGGCCTTCGGCCTACCTGCAAGGCAGCCCAAGCAGCTGCTCCCGAGGATATCCCCACCAGTATCCCCTCCTCCCGGGCCAGTCGGTGGGCCATCTCCCCAGCATCCTCCTCCCTCACTGGGACAACCTCATCAACCAACTCTAAATTTAGAACCTCGGGAATAAAACCTGCGCCGAGGCCTTCAATCCGATGAGAGCCGGGCCTTCCACCCTTCAGAACGGGACAAGATGCCGACGCTCCAGCTACGCACGCATAGTCAGGCTTTCTTTGCTTGATCACCTCGGCTATTCCCGCAAGGGTCCCCCCGGTTCCCACGCCAGCTACCAGAACGTCCACTTTACCGTCCGTATCCCTCCAGATTTCTTCAGCGGTGGTTCGCCGGTGTGCCTCCGGATTGGCGGGGTTCTTGAACTGCTGCGGCAAGAAATAGTTGGGTTTACTGGCCACCAGCTCCTCTGCCTTCCTCACCGCTCCAGCCATCCCCTCCCCGCCAGGGGTGAGCACCAGCTCTGCCCCCAGGGCTCTGAGGACCTTCCTCCTCTCCAGAGACATAGTTTCCGGCATAACGATAATGATCCGGTAGCCCTTGGCAGCGCAGAGACAAATGCCAGGCCACTGCCAGTATTGCCACTGGTAGGCTCAACGATGACCGTATCCTTCTTGATCAAGCCTTTCCTCTCTGCCGCTTCAATCATGCTCACTCCGATGCGGTCTTTTACGCTGCCGCAGGGATTAAAGAACTCCAGCTTCGCCGCCACTTCAGCCCGCAGTCCACGGGTCACCCGGTTAAGCCTCACCAGGGGCGTACTTCCCACAAGCTGGGTGATATCTCTGGCTATCCTCATCTCACTCCTTTCACTGCGCCCAGTCTACAACTTGGCCTCAATTTTGTCAAAGGTAGCCACGTAGGCAAGTTTCGTAGTATACTTTAGTTGAATTCCCAAGGAAGAGCTCACAGTGGGGAGAAACCTGAGTTGAAGGCCTTCGTTTCCCTGGATCTGGAGACCACGGGGCTGGATCCGGAGGCGGATGAAATATTTGAGGTGGCGGCGGTCAAGTTCCGGGGTGAGGAAGTCCTAGATACTTTCGATTCCCTGGTTAACCCGCATCGGAGGCTCTCGGCCCGGGTGCGGAGGCTTTGCGGGATTAGCCAGCGTGAAGTAGAGTCTGCACCCCCCTTCTCCCACCTGGCCAGGGAGCTTACCTCGTTTCTGGCTGACTTCCCCCTAGTGGGGCACAATATCTCCTTTGACTTGGGCTTTCTGCAAAAGCGAGGGGTAATTCCGAGAGGACCGGCCTATGACACACTAGAGCTGGTGAGAATCTTCCTGCCTCGGCTGCCGGAACGCAACCTTGGCTTCGTGGCTTCCTATCTAGAAGTTTCCCATCCCCCCGCCCACCGC
>CAZJSO010000100.1:0-4209 GCA_964548795.1 uncultured Dehalococcoidia bacterium
TCTCCAGAAAGGGTACACCCTAAATTCATTTTCAGCAATATATCTTACATAACCGTAGGTTTAACTCCTTTTGTGCCTGCCAAAGTTTATCATTGTTTAACATAATAATATTAATAGCAAGATAAAACAAACTTTCCTGGCGGGTGTGAGAAAGAGAGAGTTTTATTTTCCTGCTTTCTCCCTTGTGCAGACAAGTCAGAAGGACACTCTGAAGGAGTTTGAAGCAGCCATCAAAATGGCTCCCCGGGCAGGATTCGAACCTGCGACCTAGCGGTTAACAGCCGCCCGCTCTACCGCTGAGCTACCGGGGAACCTACGCCTTAGATTATAGCGCAAAGTTGGGGGGTGGGGAAGAGGTTGACTGCTAAATTCGGAAGGGGAAGAGTTTGGGCAAGCGGCCAGAGCTCAACTGCTTCATCAGCTTCTGCATTTGACGGAATTGGTTCAGGAGTTGATTTATGTCTTGTAGGGTTGTGCCGCTCCCCTGGGCGATGCGCCGTCTCCGGCTGCCATCGATGATTTCTGGACTTCGCCTTTCCTCTGGGGTCATGGAAAGCACGATAGCCTCAACCTTCTTGAGTTGTTTGTCATCCACCCGGAGCGGGAACTTATGGTGGGGAAGGCCAGGGATAAGCTCAGCTAACTGATTTAGGGGCCCCATCTTTTTAATCTGCTGAAGCTGCTCCAAGAAATCCTCCAGGTCAAACTTAGCCTGGCGCAACTTTTTCTGAAGCTCAAGGGCTCTTTTCTGGTCAACGACAGCCTCGGCTTTCTCGATGAGGCTGAGCATGTCCCCCATGCCTAGAATTCGGGAGGCCATACGGTCGGGATAAAAGGTTTCCAGGGCGTCAGGCTTCTCCCCCACCCCGATGAACTTGAGAGGCACTCCGGTGACCTGGGTAATGGAGAGGGCTGCCCCACCACGAGCATCCCCATCCATCTTGGTGAGGATGACCCCGGTGAGGCCGACCTTCTGATGGAATTCTTCAGCGATCCTCACCGCTTCCTGACCGGTCATGGCATCGGCCACCAGGAGCACCTCCACGGGTTGAAGCAGCGTCTTCAGCCTTACCAGCTCGTCCATAAGCTTCTCATCAATGTGGAGTCGTCCAGCAGTGTCAAAGATCACCACCGTGGAAGCCAACTGCTGGGCCTGTCTGATGGCCTGGGAACAAGCATGTTCTAGCGGTTGCCCTTCCTCACTGTAAACGGGGATGTTGAGCCCTCGCCCGAGGGTGAGTAGCTGGGCAGCGGCTGCGGGGCGGTAAGGGTCAGCCGCCACCAGGAGTGGCCGCTGGCCCTGCCGCCGCAGGTAAAGGGCCAGCTTGGCAGCGGTGGTAGTCTTCCCAGAGCCTTGAAGTCCAACCAGCAGAATGACGGTAGGTGGGGTGGGGGCGAAGTTTAGCTTGCACTGCCCCCCACCCAGGATGCGGATCAGCTCCTCATTCACGATCTTGACCACTTGCTGCGCTGGGGCCAGGCTTTCCAGGACTTCAGCTCCCACCGCCCGCTCCCGTACGTGGGAAACAAAATCCTTTACCACTTTGAAGTTCACATCGGCTTCCAGCAGTGCCAGCCTTACCTGATGCAGGGCCTCATCCACATCTTTCTCGGTCAGCCTACCCTTGCTGCTCAAGCGCTTGAAAATGGAGGAAATTTTTTCGGTGAGTGACTCGAGCATTTCTGACCTAATTCTAATGGGAGAAGCCTGCTGGTTCAAGGCTCAATATTTTACAAACTTTGCGGACATGAATTAAAATAAGCCTGGCCTGGTAAGTAAGGGGGCATGGAAGCACATCGAGAGATATTCTGGCAGATACCCCATGGCTGGGTGGTTTACCTGCTGGCAGCTCTAGTGGTGGTGGCTGCGGTCTGGGCATTAAGCCGGCGAGCTAGGTTGTGGAAGTTGGGGAGGCCCGAGAACCGGCTGGATAGGCTGGGGGACAGGATAAGATCTTTTATTGTTTTTGCTATTGTGGACCTGATTTTCCACCGGAGGTTCTTCCGTGACTTCTATCCCGGTATAATGCATTTCCTTATCTTCGTCGGTTTTGCCCTGCCTCTGCTCGGAGCAGGGATGGATTTCCTTTCCCACTATGTGGTCGAGTTCATGCGGGGCAATACTTACCTCGCTTTCTCCTTCCTCAACGACCTCGGCGGAGTGCTGGCCCTGGTGGGCATTCTTCTGGCCCTCTTCCGGCGTTACATCCAGAGACCTGAAAGGCTGGACAACCTGCTGGATGATGCCCTGGTGCTGGGGCTCCTTTTCCTCATCCTGCTTACCGGCTTCATCCTCGAAGGTCTGCGGATGGCAGTGGCCAATCCCCCGGTCGAGTGGGCCCGCTGGAGTTTTCTTGGCTTTGCTTTCCTCCAGGTCTTCAAGGGGGCCAGCCTGGGCTGGTACCAGTCCCTCTGGTGGTTCCACATGGTATTGGCGATGGGAACCCTGATTTACATCTGCCTGGCCTTTTCCAAGTTGACCCACATTTTGGTCTCCCCGCTCAACGTTTTCCTGCGGAGGCTTTCGCCCAAGGGGGCACTGGCCCCTCTGCTTAACCTGGAGGAGCTCGAGACCTTTGGAGTAGGCAAGATTGAAGACCTGACCTGGAAGCAGCTTCTTGACCTGGATGCCTGCACTCGCTGCGGACGGTGCTCGGACAGCTGCCCGGCCAATTTGAGCGGTAAATCTCTAAATCCAAAGCTGGTTAATGAGAAGCTGAAGGATGTCTGGTTAAAGAAAAGTTCCGGCGATGATGTGGGGGAATTCCTCGGCCAGGTGGTGGCTGAGGAGGAGGTCTGGGCCTGCACCACCTGCCGGGCCTGTGAGGAAGCCTGCCCGGTATTCGTAGAGCACGTCCAGCGTATAGTGGACCTGCGGCAGAATCTGGTTATGGAGCGGGGAAGCCTGCCGGAGACGGCCATGGAAGCACTGAGAGGCATGGAGCAGCGGGGGCACCCCTGGCGGGGGACCAGGTTTACGCGGACCGATTGGGCGGAGGAATTGGGGCTCAAGGAGCTCTCGGAGACAGAGGGGGAGATTGAGATTCTTTATTGGGTGGGATGTACCGCAGCGCTGGAGGACCGGAGCCGCAAGATAGCTCTGGCCATGGGCCAGATCCTTCAGGCGGCGGGGGTCAATTTCAGCATCTTGGGCACGGAGGAGACCTGTTGTGGTGACCCAGCCCGAAGGATGGGGAATGAGTACCTCTTCCAGATTCTGGCCCAGCAGAACATCGAGACCCTGAAGAAATATGGCGTGAGAAGGATAGTGACTGCCTGCCCCCACTGTTTCAATGTGCTGAAGAACGAATATCCGCAATTTGGCGGTGATTTTGAAGTAATGCACCATACCCAATACCTGGCCGAGCTGATCCGATCTGGAAGGCTAAAGCTCGGCGGTGGGCTGGCCCAGAGGGTGACCTATCACGATTCCTGCTACCTGGGGCGTTACAACGATATTTACGATGAGCCGAGGCAAGTGCTGAGGCAACTTTCGGGGGTGGAATTAGTGGAGATGAAGCGCCGCAGAGCCAGGGCTTTTTGTTGCGGAGGTGGTGGAGGGAGGATGTGGATGGAGGAGACCGGCACTCGAATAAGCCATCTGCGCCTGGAGGAAGCGATAGAGACCAAGGCGGAGATACTGGCTACTGCCTGCCCCTTCTGCCTCCAGATGTTTGAAGATGCGGTGAAGGCGAAGGAGGTGGAGGGACAGCTTCGGACGGCGGACATAGCCGAGCTGCTCGCTGAGGCAATCTCCAAGTAGCCGCCGAGGAAGGGAATTCATGTTAGGAATTTTTCAAAAGTGAACTCTTGGGAACTCCCTTAGCGGATAGGTCACACAGTGCACCATGCGATTGTTCCACCATATCCTGACCTCCAAAGCACCTTTGCCTGGATCTGGAATCAAATGGACTTCCACTTCTTCTCTCAGCGGCACACCGGGCACCTCTATTTCGTGGTTAAAAAGGGAAATCCTTCGATAGCCGTTCACCATGCGTTTCTCTCGCAGGCAAAAGACATCCTTGGCCGAGGTATAGGGCTTTGGCAGGGCGGCAGGGGAAAGGGCATAGATGACCTCTACGCCCATCAGGTTCATCACCTGCTTCCACTGGGGGTCAGCCTCATCAGTTTGAAGAACATGCTTCCTCCAGATACTGTCCCTCCCCTGGACGAATCGGAAGACCCTCAGGGAGTCAACATAGTAGCGGA
>CAZJSO010000101.1:0-4205 GCA_964548795.1 uncultured Dehalococcoidia bacterium
GCAGGAGGTTTTTTTGTGGCTGAAAAGCAGATCCTGTCTGCCTCAGACATCTCTCGCATCCTGAAACGTCTGGCTCATGAGGTGGTCGAGAAGAACTCGCAGGTGAATAATCTAGTGCTCATCGGGCTGCGCACCCGGGGGGCTCCCCTAGCCCAGCGCCTAGCAGCCTTGATCGAGTCTCTTACGCAACAAGAAGTCCCTGTAGGCGTAATCGACATCACCCTCTACCGAGATGATCTAAATCTGCAGGAGGGGCAAAAAGTTCCCCAAGGCAGCCAGATACCCCTAGCGGTAGAGGATAAGACGATAGTGCTGGTGGACGACGTGCTCTTCACCGGAAGGAGTGCCCGGGCGGCCATGGATGCCTTGATTGACTGGGGGCGGCCCCGCAGGGTGCAGCTCGCCGTGCTCATTGACCGAGGGCACCGAGAGATGCCCATCAAGGCCGACTATGTGGGGAAAAACATCCCCTCTTCGAACAAGGAACGAGTGCAAGTAAGGGTAAAAGAGGTTGACGGAGTAGATGAGGTGGTTCTCGTCAAAAGAGATGATGCTAATCCTACTGAGGGTGTAAGAAATGCAGCTCGCTGGAAGAAGCCTCGTCTCCATTAATGACCTTTCCAACGAGGAGATAAAGGCAGTGCTGGACCTAGCTGAAGAGATGAACTCTGCCCTGGAAAGGGGAGAGAGGCTCCATCTCTGCGAGGGAAAGGAACTTTACACCCTCTTCTATGAGCCCAGCACTCGTACCAGAAGCTCCTTCGAGACAGCCATGCACCGACTGGGCGGCACAACGGTGAGCCATGCTGAAGCACAGACAACCTCCTCCACTGCCAAAGGAGAGACTATCGCCGATACGGTGAGGGTTCTGGAGAAGTACGCTGACATCATAGTCATGCGGCATCCCCTTGATGGCTCGGTCAGGCTGGCAGCCGAGTATGCCTCCATCCCCGTGCTCAGCGGGGGGGATGGTGCCCATGAGCACCCCACCCAGACCCTCCTCGATCTTTACACCATCCGCAAGGAAAAGGGCTCCATCCGGGGTAAGAACGTGGCCTTGTGTGGCGACCTGCGCCATGCCCGCACAGTTCACTCACTGGCCTATGCCTTGGCTCGCCTAGGGGCAGAGCTTACCTGCATTGCTCCACCAGGATTCGAACTCCCAAATTACGTGAGAGAGATACTACAAGCCTATGGATGCCGACCCCGAGAATATAGCTCGCTTGAAGAAGCAGTTACGGAGGGTTCGCTAGTGGTGTATCGGGAGGAGGCTATTACACGCCGCCGGTGGCCAGCTCGCAGCGAGCAGGAGGGGTTCATGAATATGCTCCTGCAGAACATCGATGTTCTCTACTTCACCCGGCTCCAGCGAGAGCGGCTTGCCAACCGGGAGAAGCCCTATTCGGTCCAAGAAAGCTACCGCATAAACAAAACGCTGCTTAAGATGACGAGGGAAGATGTGCTCATCATGCATCCTCTGCCACGCACAAACGAGCTGGCCTATGAGGTAGATCAGGACCGCCGAGCAGCCTACTTCCGTCAGGCTGGCTATGGGGTTCCGGTGAGGATGGCGCTCATCGCTCTTTTCCTGGGGTCGGTAAAGGTCGAGATAGAGGAGGAGAACAGGCCCTTTAGGCCACAGCTTCTCAAGGATATCTCCGGGCTGAAATGTCCTAACGAGAGGTGTGTGGTCAACCGGGAAGCTTACGCTCAGCCCAAGTTCTACCGGATTACTGGCCTCTCTCGCACCCCCCGATGTTTCTACTGCGATTACGAGGTGGTGCCCCAGTGAAGCTGCTGATAAAGAATGGGAGGGTGATTGATCCTCAAAGTGGGATAGATGACATCCTAGACATCTTGGTGGAAGGAGGTCGGATAAGAGGGATTGCCCCCGGGATTGAGGCCGAGGGGGCGATAGGGATCGATGCTTGGGGCAAAATCGTCACCCCCGGGCTGATTGACCCACACGTGCATTTTCGTCAGCCAGGAAGATTAGAATATAAGGAGACCATCAAGACTGGCTCCCGCGCTGCAGCCAAAGGGGGCTTCACCACAGTTGTTTGCATGCCAAATACCAGGCCGCCGATCGACCGCCGAAGACGGGTAAAACAAGTGCTTCAAATCGCCAAAATTGATAGCCTGGTCAATCTCTACACCATGGCCGCCATCAGCCAGGGGATGAAAGGTAAGGAGCTGGTGAACGTGAGGGGGGTGGTGGAGGCGGGGGCTATAGCTCTGACCGATGACGGTTTCCCGGTGGTCGACATCAACCTTATGGCTCAGGCAGCTAAAGAAGCTAAGAAGTATGACCTTCCCCTGTGTCCCCACCCCGAGGAGGCCCGCCTGAGAGGCAGAAAGGAGGCCTTGGTGCGGGCTCGCTTCGCTTCCGAGGCCAGGTATATCGAAAGAGACATCCATCTAGCGAAAGAAAGCGGCTGCCGCTTCCACTTCCTGCACGTTAGCCTGGCGAAATCGGTTAAATTAATAGCCCGGGCTAAGGAAGAGGGCTTGCCGGTCACTGCCGAGGTCACCCCACATCACCTCACCCTCACCCGTGAAGAAGCCCGGCAGATAGGCCCCAATGCCAAGGTAAATCCTCCCTTGAGAACTGCCCAAGATGTGGCGGCCTTGAGAGAGGCCTTAAGGGAGGGGATCATAGATGTCATCGCCAGCGACCACGCCCCCCATGCCCCCTATGAGAAAGCTGGCCCTAACCCCCCGTTTGGCCTCATTGGGCTGGAGACAACTTTGGGCGTTGTTCTCACTCACCTGGTTCGGCCAGGAATAATCTCCTTGACCTCAGCTATCGAAAAGCTCACCACAAAGCCGGCCCGGATTTTCGGACTGAGGGGAGGGTACCTGGGGATTGGGAGGTCAGCCGACATAACCATTATTGACCCAGAGAGGGAGTGGGTAGTTGATCCCGATGGGTTCGAATCCAAAGGGCGCAACTGCCCCTTTGCCGGGTGGAGGCTTAAGGGAAAGGCAGTGATGACCATCGTCGGGGGGAGGGTGGTGATGGCCGAGGGGCAAATTGTCGAAGAAGCCCCGCAGAGGCTAAGACAATTAAGGCTGCCCCTGGACAACTGATGATGAGGGAAAAGGGGTATCTGGTTTTAGAGGACGGCTCGACCTACGAGGGTTACCTCTTTGGAGCAAAAGGGGAGACCTTCGGGGAGGTGGTATTCAGCACCTCCATGACCGGCTACCAAGAAATGCTCACCGATCCTTCCTATGCCGGTCAGATCCTTATCTTAACCTATCCGCTAATCGGGAACTACGGGATAAACGAACAGGACTTCGAATCCAGGAAGACTCAGGTGGCGGGGCTTGTGGTGCGGGAAGCCTGCCCCGCCCCCAGCCACCACCTCTCCACCCAAACTCTGGACGAGTTCCTAAGTTCCCAAGGAGTCACCGGAATTGTTGGAGTGGACACCCGGGCGCTGGTGCGCCGACTGCGAAACTTCGGCGTCATGATGGGCATGATAACCTCCCAGCCCGAAGCGGCTTTGGAAAGGCTGGAAGCCACCCCTCGGTATGACTTCACCGACTTCGTAAAGCAGGTTACCACCCCAGAGGCCTATGAATGGGAACCAGTGGCAGTTGGCAGTTGGCAGTTGGCAGTTGAGAAGCCCAGAGTCGTGGTGCTCGACTGCGGGCTGAAGTATAACATCCTGCGCAGCCTGAAAAGGCTGGGTTGCCGGGTTCTGGCCGTCCCCTGCACCACCTCAGCCGATTTCATCTTAAGAGAACTTCAGCCCGATGGGGTAGTGCTTTCCCCCGGCCCCGGCGACCCCGCCCTGCTGGAATACCTCCTGCCGACCGTGCGCCGGCTTGTGGAAACTAAGCCCACCCTGGGCATCTGCCTGGGCCACCAGCTCATCGCCCGGGCCTTCGGAGCCCAGACATTCAAGCTCAAGTTCGGACACCGGGGGGCCAATCATCCAGTTAGAGACCTCGTGACCGGTCGGGCCCACATCACCGCTCAGAACCACGGCTATGCCGTAGATCCCAACACCCTGCCATCTGAGCTGGAGGTAAGCCATGTAAACCTCAACGATGGCACGGTGGAAGGCCTGCGCCACCGAGAGCTTCCAGTCTTCTCCATCCAGTACCACTCCGAGGCCTCCCCTGGCCCTCAGGACAACATGTATATCTTTGAGGAATTCCTGCGGATGGTGAAGGAGGCAGGATGGCCAAGCTAG
>CAZJSO010000102.1:0-2232 GCA_964548795.1 uncultured Dehalococcoidia bacterium
GAACATCGGGGAGCCGGTAGAGCGGGATTTTATTCCTGAAGAGGAGGAGATGAAGAAGTTGATGCTCGGCGCCGGGCTGGAAGGAATTTTAATCGAAAATAATCCCAATTATTACCTGGCCATGGCGAGTAAAGGTGATTCCCTGTCCAAACTCGCCGTAAGGGGATGAGTCTATTAGCCTGGGATCGAAAAGTTAGGTAGCATGTCAAAGAGCTGACATTTCGCCGAGATTTTCTCCTGAGGCCCTCTTTCCCCTTTTCTCAAAACCAGGTGAACCTCCTCGTTTGAAACCCCCTGAAGGGCAGGGTAAAATAGGGAAGCAGTTCACCCCAAAAATTCGAAGAATTTTTGGGGACCCCGTAAATTAAATCTTAGATTTGGGGTACTATATGTCCGAGGTTCGCCTTAAATGAGCTCTGCTTCTAGCTTCGAGGTGGTGAAGGCCTGCCCCGGGACAAGGGCGCGGGCTGGTCTCCTCATCACGACGCATGGAGCGGTCCCCACCCCAGCCTTCCTCCCCCTGGCCAGCAAGGGCGCGGTGAAGACCCTCTCGCCCGACGAACTTCATTCCCTCGGTGCGCGTATGATCCTGGGCAACACCTACCATCTCTACCTGCGGCCAGGGATGGAGGTGATAAAGAAGGTTGGCGGACTGCATAGATTTATGGCCTGGGAAGGCCCCATCCTCACTGACAGCGGTGGTTTCCAGGTCTTCAGTCTGGCCCATCTGAGGCAGGTAACTGATGAGGGGGTGGTCTTCCGCTCCCACCTTGATGGCAGTGAGCACTTCTTCACCCCCGAGCTGGCGGTCGAGATTCAGGAAGCCCTCGGCGCCGATATCATCATGGCCTTTGACGAGTGTCCCCCCTACAGCGAGAAAATCGGCCCGGTGAGGGAGGCGATGCAGCGCACCCATGTGTGGGCGGAAAGATGCCTGAAAAGACACCAGCGTCAGGATCAGGCCCTCTTTGGCATCGTCCAGGGAGGCATCTTCCCCGAACTTCGCCGGGAGTCGGTTGAGTTCCTCCTCAGCCTCGATTTCTCGGGCTACGCCATAGGGGGGTTGAGCGTGGGGGAGCCGAAGGAACTGACCTATTCCGTAACGGAGCAAACAGCTGCCTGGCTGCCCGCGGATAAGCCTCGCTACCTCATGGGAGTGGGCTCCCCGGAGGATCTGGTGGAGTGTGTGGCCTACGGGATAGACCTCTTCGACTGCGCTCTCCCGACGAGGATAGCCCGTAATGGTGCCCTCCTCACCCGCCGAAGACGAATCAACCTCCGCAACGCCAGCTTTAAGGCGCTGGATGAGCCGATTGATCCCGGCTGCGACTGCTACACCTGTCATAATTTCTCCGCAGCTTACCTGCACCACCTGTTCAAGTCGGAGGAGATGCTGGGCTACCGCCTGGCGACCATCCACAATCTTCGTTTCATTACCCGACTCATGGAGGAAATGCGGCTCTCCATTCTTGAGGGGAGCTTCCTCCAGTTCAAAGCCAGCTTCCTCCGGAACTATCAGCCTGTGGATGAGGAAACACGCCGGGAACAGAAACGAAAGTGGCTCCGCTCCCAACGACAGAAGCCCTCTTAAGATTCTGATTTGTGATTCTGCCCGAAGACCAAACCTGGAGTCCTTTACTCCCCACCCTCCCTTTGATAAACTCTTATTAGCTTCCTAAAATTCTTTATCCTCCGGAGGTGGGACATGCCGGGGAGAGGAGACTTCCCTCGCCGGGAACCCAGGAAGCCAAAGAAAGGGGCTAAGAAATCTAAGGCTGGCAGCCTAGTATACACGCCGACTACGGTGGAGGTAGTCAAGAAAAGGAAGAAGCCAAGCGAAGAGGAATATGGCTGAGCTGGCTTCTCTTTATGCCGTAGTTCGGGGGCGGGTGCAGGGGGTGTTCTTTCGCTCCTTCGTTGAGGATTGGGCCAAGGCTCTCGGCCTCACCGGCTACGTGAGAAATCTCCCCGACGGGAGGTCGGTCGAGGTGAAGGCTGAGGGAGAGAGGGAGAAACTGGCGCAGTTGCTGGAGAAGCTCAGGGTAGGGCCCAGGTGGGCCAAGGTGGAGCGGGTTGAGGCGGAGTTTGGAGAATACGCTGGTCAGTTTGACCGTTTCGAGATAAGGTATTTTTAAGCTAACTGCTCCTCACGGAGTTTCCTTCTAAGCACCTTCCCGGTGCTGCTCTTGGGTAGTTTCTCCCGGAGCTCTATCTCGGCGGGCACCTTGTAAT
>CAZJSO010000102.1:2242-4205 GCA_964548795.1 uncultured Dehalococcoidia bacterium
TCCTTAAGCACTACGAAGGCCTTAGGCCTCTGTCCCTGGGAGGGATCGGGGACACCAACCACTCCCACGTCCGAAACTTTGGGGTGCTCCCGAAGAAGCTTCTCGATTTCGTTAGGGTAAACGTAGATTTTGCCCGAGGAATTGGGTCTCTGAACGATGATCAGGTCCTCCCTGCGGTCGAGAAGGTGAAAATAGCCCTCGGCGTCCATTAGGGCCACATCCCCGGTATGCAGCCAGCCATCTTTCAGAGCCTTCTCCGTCTCTCGGGGCCGGTTCCAGTAGCCAGCCATCACCTGAGGTCCTTTGAGGCACAGCTCACCCGGGGTATCTGGGGGAAGTTCTTGCCCGGTCTCCAGGTCGATGATCCGGCAGTCGGTGTCGGGAAGGGGAAGGCCGACTCCCCTTCTGCGCCCGTAGAGGGGATTGGAGAGGGCAGCGGGAGAGGCCTCCGTCAGACCATATCCTTCCACCAACTTACTTCCGCTAAGCTTTTCGAATTCCTCTGCTATTCCCGGCGGCAGAGGGGCTGACCCGCTCAGGCAAAAGCGAAGGGAGGACAGCTTGAATCGGCCGAGCTTGGGATGGCGCAGCAGAGCTTCATATATCGGAGGCACCCCCATGAAGAGGGTTGGCTTGTAGGAATGGATTAACCACAGCATTTCCTCAACATCAAACCTGGGCGCTAGAATCATGGTTGACTTGACGTAGACCGGAAGGTTCAATGAGGTGGCGTGGAAGAAAAAAGGTATGACGCAGAGGAAGACCTCCCTCCCCACTTTGAGGTCTGGGAGCCACCAGCGGCACTGGAGTGCATTGGCCACCAGATTTCGATGGGTCAGGCAAGCAGCCTTCGAGGTTCCAGTTGTGCCGCCGGTGTACTCCAGAACGGCTATATCCTCCGGGTTTATTTTTACCTCAGGCAGGTGGCCGCGCTCACCCTGGAGAAGTTGCTCCAGCCAGTAAGTATTCTCAGCTTTCTCGACTTTAGCCACCTTGTCCTTTCCGACCCGGGAATAGAGGAAATTCTCGGGGAAGGGGAGATACTTGCTCACCTGTGAAACGATGATGTTTCTCAGCCTGGTTTGTTTGCGCACGCTGGCGATCTTGGCATAGAGTATCTCTAGGTCTAGAGTGACCAGGGTCTCGGCGCCGGAGTCATTAATTCGATAGGCCAGCTCCTGTTCCTCCAGTAAAATATGGGTCGGAACCACAATGCCCCCCACTTTTAAGGCACCGTAAAAGGCAATCAAATATTGGGGGCAGTTGGGGAGAAAAAGGGCTATCCGCTCTCCCTTTCTAATACCGAGGTCAGCTAAGGCGGCAGCGAACCTGTTGGTCAACTGGGCCAGCTTCTCATAGGTCATCCTCCGGCCCATGAAGATAGTGGCTACGTTTTTGGGGCAATCCTGGGCCGCTTCATCCAAGAAGTGGTAAAGAGGTGCCTGTGGATAATCAAGGCTACTGGGCACCCCTTCATCATAGGATTTATGCCAAATTCGTTTCACCTTCTTCTCCGTTGTTGCCCTAGGTGATCGAGCTAAAGATGGTCGTCTTCGGTGGACTGCTGAGCAACAGCTCGATCTTTGCGGCCAGTTCCTGGCGTTCTGGGCTGGAGACCCAGGTTGTCCAGGCATCGGCATCGGACCAGGTGCTGATGACTACCCAATGAGAGGGGTCATCCAGTGACCTGAGGGTTTCACCGGTGATGTAACCTGGACAGTGCATGGCTTTAGTCCTCAGTTCCAGGAGCAGATTAGCTAAATCCCTCTCCTTGCCCTCCTTAATATGGCGCTCAATTATCACCCGCACCATTTTCTCACCCCCTTACTGGCAGCAGGCCGATGCTGCAGCACACCTGCCCCCGGCCTGCCATTTCGACTGCCTGGTATTCCAAGTTTAACAGAAGCCATTTCTTACAGCAAACCGCCGCGGCCTTACCCTGATAGACTACTGGGGCCTTGAC
>CAZJSO010000103.1:0-4180 GCA_964548795.1 uncultured Dehalococcoidia bacterium
ACACCCACACCGACGCCTACCCCAACCCCAACGCCAAAGCTGCCTAAGGAAATAAAGATTGGTTCCATTATGTCAATGACAGGCGCTCTGGCGGCCATGGGGAAACTGATAAGCCAAGCAGTTGAGATGGCAGTTGATGAGATCAACGCTGCAGGTGGGGTAGACGGACATCCGGCGAAGATGCTATTGGAGGACTCGGCTACTACCGCGAAGGGAGGGCTCGAGGCCTTCAAAAAGCTGGTGGAGGTGAATGGGGTGCAGGCAGTTGTCGGTCCTATGATAAGTCCGGCGGTCATGGCCATGGGTCCTTATGCCGCTGAAAGGGGGGTGGTGTTTATCTCGCCTTCATCCACCGCACCCCTCGTGGCTGAACAGCCCTGGGCGGGCAAGGCCTGCTTCCGTACCTGCCCCAACGACAACTTCCAGGGCAAAGCGCTGGCCAAGCTCGCCTTGGACAAAGGGTTCAAGAAGGTCGCCATTCTGGTGATGGACAATGCCTATGGCGTGGGGATTGAAAAAGTAGCCAAGGAAGCGTTAAAGGGCAAGGCGGATGTTGTGGCTGACATCAGGTACGACCCGAAGAAGCTGGATTACCTCACCGAGCTGGGGCTCATTAAGGACAAGAATCCTGACTGTGTGCTCCACGTAGGCTTTCATGATGATGCAGCGGTGGTGTTTCGGCAGGCGATGGAACTAGGGCTGGACAAGATCCAATGGTTAGACGCTGAGGGCGTCTATGGCTTTGACTTCAAACTTTCCAAGGATGCTTCTGATTTCATGGCCAAGACGGTCATCGGTACGGCTCTGACCTCCACCGGTCCTCGCTACGATGAATTTTGCGCCAAGTACAAGGCGAAGTTTGGCGTTGACCCCGGAGTATATAACGATACAGCCTATGATGCCACCTGGCTAATAGCTAAAGCGATAGAAAAAGCTGGCGCTTATGACGGAGTGAAGATAGCTCAAGCACTCCATGAGGTGGGTAAGTCATATCCTGGGGCCAGCGGCGTGATAACCTTCAACGAGAAGGGCGATCGAGTCTCGGGCATTTATAAGATCTGGAAGGTGGAGAAGCTAGCTGAGGGGAAGTATAAGTTCGTCCAGACGGGGCTTATGTCGTTTAAGTAAAAGGCGAATTACTTGTTGCAGCGAATTTGAGCTTAGCTGCGTGTTGTGGTATGTCCCCTCCTGCATCATACAGGAGGGGACATACTATTTTGGAGGTACAGAAAAGGGTTCCGTCCTGTCCAAGTGTTGTGGTAAATGGAAGCTTTGCTTGGGGAAGAATCTCGAGCTAGTTTCAATCCCAGGCTTTAGACCTTCGGTCAGTTCCTTCGCTTCGCTCAAGACGGCACTCCCCCCGACGGCGAAATCAGCTTGAATTGGGCCTGTGGCACAGACAATAATAAGAGTGACAAATGTTATCCGGCCTTCCTGTGACCTGAGCTTGACGGTTCCTTTTAGATAGATCGCAGGAGTAGGAGGGTGCCGTTGACCTTAGCGGAGAAGATTCTGGCTGTCCACTCGGGAAGGAAGGAAGTCCGTCCGGGCGAGATAGTAAGTGTGAAAGTAGACCTCGTCCTGGCGAACGATATCACTGCGCCCATTGCCATAAGGGAGTTTGAGCGGATCGGGGCGAGGAGAGTCTTTGACCCCCAGCGAGTGGTCATGGTGCCGGATCACTTTGTTCCCAATAAAGACATTGCCTCAGCTGAACAAGCTAAGCTGATGAGAGAGTTTGCTTACCAGCAGAAGCTGGTCTATTTTGAGGTAGGCCGGGCGGGGATCGAGCATGTACTTCTTCCTGAGAAAGGGCTAGTTTTGCCGGGTGACGTGGTTGTCGGGGCTGATTCCCATACCTGCACCTATGGAGCCCTGGGGGCTTTTGCCACTGGAATGGGCTCCACCGATATTGCCGTGGCCATGGCCACCGGCGAGATCTGGATGAAAGTGCCTCCAACCATCAGGTTGGTGTACCGGGGAAGATTGCCACAGTGGGTTGGAGGGAAAGATTTGATCCTTTATACCATTGGGGACATCGGGGTTGATGGGGCACTTTACTCGGTCATGCAGTTCGAGGGCGACGTGATCCAGACTCTTTCCATGGACGGGCGCTTCACCATGGCGAACATGGCTATTGAGGCCGGGGCCAAAGTTGGCCTTTTCCGGGTGGATGAGAAAACCCTCACCTATGTCAATTCTCGGGCCAGCCGTCCCTACCGGGTTTATGAGGCCGATGAAGAGACCAAGTACGAGCGCACGGTTGAGTATGACGTCTCCAGGCTTGAACCCCAGGTGGCCTTTCCTCATCTGCCTTCTAACACCAGGCCGGTAAGCGAGGTGGGGGAGGTCGACATCGACCAGGTGGTGATTGGGAGCTGCACCAATGGTCGCCTGGAAGATCTAAGGGTAGCAGCAGAGATACTTTCGGGCCGAAGGGTGCACCGGGAGGTGCGCTGCCTTGTCATTCCGGGCTCTCAGGAAGTATATTTGGAGGCGCTGCGGCTTGGCTTAATAGAGGCGTTCGTAAAGGCCGGGGCTGTGGTGAGTCCACCAACTTGTGGACCCTGTCTCGGTGGCCATATGGGGGTTCTAGCTTCAGGCGAGCGCTGCATTTCCACCACCAATCGAAACTTCGTCGGTCGCATGGGGAGTCCGGAGTCGGAGGTGTACCTGACCAGCCCAGCGGTGGCGGCGGCGAGCGCTATTCAGGGAAAAATCGCCGACCCCAGGGAGGTGATGGCTTGAAATTAAGGGGAAGGGTTCACAAGTATGGGGCCAATGTGGATACCGATGTCATCATCCCTGCCCGCTATCTTAACCTATCGGATCCGGGCGAGCTGGCCAAGCATTGCTTGGAGGGGATTGATCCCGATTTCGTGCGTCGGGTGAGTCCGGGAGACTTCGTTGTGGCCACCACCAATTTCGGCAGCGGCTCCTCTCGAGAACATGCTCCCCTGGCGCTCAAGGCTGCTGGGGTAAGTTGCGTTATCGCTCAGAGTTTCGCCCGCATCTTCTTCCGCAATGCTTTAAACATCGGCTTGCCCATCCTGGAGTGTGAGGAAGCAGTGCTGGCCTGCGAGTCCGGGGATATTCTTCAGGTTGAGCTCTCCACCGGGGAGATACAGAATCTCACTCGGGGCCTCAGGTTTCAGGCTAAGCCTTATCCAGAATTCATGCTGGAGTTGCTTTCCTGTGGCGGGCTGGTGGAATACACCCGCAAGAGGCTAGAATCAGGAGGAACTGAATGAAGTTCGAGGTCGCTGTTCTTCCAGGGGATGGGGTGGGGCCAGAGGTCACCGCTGAAGCAGTGAAGGTGCTACAGAGAGTGGGACAAAAGTTTGGGCCTGAGTTTAACTTTCACTACGGGGATGTTGGCGGGGTTTCCATCGACAAGTACGGGGTGGCCTTAACCGAGGAGACCCTAGAGATGTGCCGCCGGTCTGATGCGGTACTCCTCGGGGCGGTAGGGGGGCCGAAGTGGGACGACCCATTGGCTAGAGTAAGGCCAGAGGATGGATTGCTGGCCCTGCGCAAAGAGCTTGGGCTTTTCGCCAACTTGCGCCCGGTAAAGGTTTACCCTGCACTTCTTCCTTCGATCAACCTTAAGCCGGGGGTAGTCCAGGGGGTGGACCTCATCTTCGTGCGAGAGCTTACCGGGGGGATTTACTTTGGTCGGCCGAGAAAGCAATGGCAGACCTCTCGGGGAAGGCGAGCGATGGACACTTTGAAGTACTCCGAGGGGGAGATTCGGCGCATCCTGAGAGTTGGCTTTGAGCTGGCCCGTCGACGTCGGAGGAAGCTTACCTCGGTGGACAAGGCCAACGTGCTGGAATCCTCCCGCCTCTGGCGGCAGATAGCTAGCGAACTCTCTGTGGAGTACCCCGACGTGGAACTCCAGCACCAGCTCGTTGATGCCTGTGCCATGCGCCTCATTCAGAGCCCGGCTGAGTTCGATGTGCTGGTAACGGAGAACATGTTCGGTGACATCCTCACCGATGAGGCCTCCATGCTGTCCGGCAGCTTGGGGATGCTCTCCTCGGCCAGCCTGGCCGGGGTACCGGGAGGAGGTGGAGCTTTTGGAATGTATGAGCCATCCCATGGCAGTGCCCCCCGCCGAGCGGGGCAGAACCTAGTCAATCCCATCGCTACCATTGGGAGCTGTGCCCTGATGCTGCGC
>CAZJSO010000104.1:0-4142 GCA_964548795.1 uncultured Dehalococcoidia bacterium
GTGACCCGCCGACTGGTGCGGTAGCCTTTCTGCCTTTGTTGTGTAAGGTTTATCCCGCTAAGAAGTATGTCTAACGATATGCCTGGAATATGTCGAGTTGATGGACAGAACTTGCGTAGCTATTTTATAAATGGTGTAAGGGACAGCGACACTCCATGCTTTACATTGCCGTTTGGGGGTGATTAAAATAAGTGTGGGAGCGATAAGGGGGGAAAATGGAAGCTAAAGATTTTGAGGAGAAAAGACTTCAAGAGGAAGTCGAGCGCTGGGCGCAGAAAGTTGAGCTGGACAAGCTTCCCAAGAAATACACCTCTGCTGGCATAGAGTATAAGCCTCTCTATACCCCGGCCGACGTGGAGTCCCTCGATTATCTCCGGGACCTCGGCCTTCCCGGAGAATACCCCTATACCCGTGGCATTTATCCTTTGATGTACCGCCAGCGCCCACCGATTACCCGGCAGTACGCCGGGTTTGGCACGCCGGAGGAGACCAACGAGCGTTTCAAGTACCTCTTTGCCCAAGGGGGCACAGGGTTAAACATCGCCCTCGATTTGCCCACGCAGATGGGTTATGACTCCGACGAGCCAGAGTACCGCGATGAGGTGGGACGTGTAGGAGTGGCCATTGACTCGCTCGAGGATATGGAGATCTTATTTAAGGATCTTCCTCTGGATAGGGTAAATGCTGCCTTCACCGTCAACGCTACCGCACCAATAATCCTGGCCATGTACAAGGCGTTGGCAGATAAGCAAGGCGTTCCCGGTGAGAAGCTTTCCGGCAACATCCAGAATGACAACCTGAAGGAGTACATCTCCCGGGGGGCTTTTGTCTTCCCGGTAAAGCCCATGATGAAGTTGACGGCCGATGTGTTTGAGTGGTGTTCCAAGGAGATGCCCCGATTTAGCCCCATCAGCGTCTGCGGCTACCACATTCGTGAAAGCGGCTGCAATGCGGCGGAGGAAATGGCCTTTGCGTTCCTAATAGCTATAGCTTATATCGAGTATGCCCTCGAGCGTGGGCTCGATGTTGATTCCTTCGCTCCCCGCATCAGTTTTAACCTGGGCAATACCATGAACTTCTTCGAGGAGATAGCTAAGTTTCGGGCTGGCCGGCGGCTATGGGCACGCATCATGAAAGAGCATTTTGGAGCCAAGAAACCTCGCTCGTTGCAGCTTCGCTACATTGCTGCCTCAATGGGTGGAACCTATAGCTGGGCAGAGCCGGACAATAATATAGTGCGTGGCGCGATCGAGACTCTGGCTGCCTTTCTTGGTGGAACCAATGCCTGTGGAGTGCACACTAAAGACGAAGGATACACCATCCCCACTCCAGAGACACAGCGCACTGCCCTACGCACCTTCCAAATCATTGCTTATGAATCTGATGTGACCAACGTAGTAGACCCCCTGGCTGGCTCTTACCTTGTGGAGAGTATGACCAACGCCATGGAGGAAAAGATAAAGGGGGTAATGGCCGATATTGAAAGCCGTGGGGGGATCATAGAGTGCATCGAGAATGGGTATATCCAGAGCCTTTTGGCCCAGGAGGCTTACGAGGAAGCAGTCAAACTGCAGACAGGAGAGAGGGTAAAAGTAGGGGAAAATCTTTTCCGAACAGAGGAGGAAGAGCCTTCGATAAAGTTTTTTGAGGTTGATCCAAGGTGGGTGGACGAGAAGATCGAATCGCTTCAGAGGCTGCGAGCTCGCCGGGACAAGGAGATGGTTGATAGATCCTTGAGGGAGCTCCGGGCGGCAATAGACTCAGGGCAGAACGTCATGCCACCTCTGGTGGAGGCCGCCAAGGCCTACGCTACCCTCGGTGAGATGTCTGCTGTTTTTAAGGCAGCTTTTGGAGTGTTTAAAGAGCCCGTCGCTATCTTTTAGAGGGAGTGGCAACCATGACGGAAAAAGTTCCAATCCGAGTTCTAGTGGCCAAGCCGGGGCTGGATGGACATGATCGAGGCGCCAAGGTGATAACTAAGGCATTGATGAACGCCGGAATGGAGGTGATCTACACTGGACGTCACCAAACAATTGCTCAGATCGTGGCGGCGGCCATCCAAGAGGACGTAGATGTAATAGGCTTAAGCGTTCTCTCCGGTTCCCATTTATATTATAGCCGGAGGTTGATTGAGGCTCTTAAAGAGCGGGGGATCACCGATAAGCTGGTGATCGTGGGTGGTGTTATTCCGCGGCGTGATATTCCCGCGCTGAAGGAGGTGGGTGTGACCGAGGTCTTTCCCGAGGGGAGTTCCCTTGATGAAATTGTGGATTATGTGAAGAAAAATGCCCGCAAGGTCGCGCTTGGTGGTGAGGGTGGTCTAAAGCAAAGTAAGGAGGCGAGAGGATGACTTCTCCGTTGGAGGGGATTAGGATGCTCGATCTTTCACGTGAAACCGCTGGCCCTTACGGAAGCTTGTTGCTGGCCGATCTGGGAGCGGAGGTGATTAAAGTTGAAAACCCAGCCTCCACTGTAAGGCAGGACAGAGCGATCCTGGACAGGAGCGTTGAAGGATTTGACTTCATGATTAATGGACTAGGCACTCACTTTTTGTCCATGAACCGAAACAAGAAAAGCGTGGCGCTTAATCTGCGCCACGAAAAAGGTAAGGAGATATTCTACGACTTAGTGCGTCATGCGGACATAGTCTATGATAATTATCGCCCTGGCATTACCAAGAAAATTGGCATTGATTATGAGACCCTAAGCCGAATAAATCCTCGCATAATCACCTGCTCTATCACTGGTTTTGGTTCTACTGGTCCTCTCGCCGCTAGGCCCTGTTTTGACACCATCGGACAGGCAATGGGGGGCGGGATGAGCATAACCCTTGCCCCGGATGGCTCACCGGTGAGGCCAGGCATTCCCATCGGTGATCTGGGGTCCTCGTTGCTGGCCGCCATCGGAATGTTGGCTGCCATCTATAATCGAGAGAAGACCGGAAAGGGGCAAAAAGTAGAGACTTCAATACTCGGTGGACAGATCTCCCTACTGATTTACATGGTTACCGACTATTTCGCCAGCGGGGAGGTCTGGGGGCCTTCGGGAATCGGCAGAAGGGCTGATGCTACCCATGCTTGGTATAAATGTCAGGATGGCCGATACATCGCTATTGCTGCGGTTACAGATATGTTCTTTCAGAACTTATGTAAAGCTATTGGGCGAGAGGATTTAATCACCGACCCTCGATTCAGCAAGGGAGAGATACGAGCTCGAAACCGAGAGCAACTTGGTGCCATATTGAGGGAGATTTTTCTCACTAAGCCAGTAGATGAGTGGGAGAAGACATTGAGTGAGGCCGATGTGCCCTGCGGGCCGGTGAATACCATTGATCGGGCTTTAAACAACCCCCAGGTTCTGCACCAGAAAATGGTGGTTACCTACCCCCATCCGATAAATGGGGAGGTCAAAGCAGCAGGAAATCCCATCAAATTAAGCGAGCATGAGCAAGTCTATACTGCCCCTCCACTTTTGGGGCAGCACACGGTTGAAATCTTAGGTCAGCTTCTAGGATACTCTTCCGAGCAGCTTGCTGAACTTAAAGGGGAAGGGGTTATTGACTACCCTGACTAAGTTTTATTGAGTCCTTGATTTAAACAATGAGGCTGCCTAAATTTGATTATCTCCGGCCAGGCACTGTAGAGGAAGCTTGTGCTTTACTGGCAGAGCACAAGAGTGAGTCTAAAGTCCTCAGCGGGGGCACTGCTTTACTGGTCTACCTGGAACAGAGGCTGTTCACCCCCAAATATGTTATCAGTCTGAAGTCCGTTCCAGGGCTAAGCTATATAGATTATGATGAGCAGGATGGCTTAAAGATCGGAGCCCTTACCCCAATCAATGGCTTAGCCACCTCTCCGGTGGTGAGGGAAAGATATCCCGTGCTTTCCCAGGCGGCAGAGGAGATCGGGGTGCCGGCGATCCGTTACATGGGAACGGTGGGGGGGAACCTTTGTCTGGACACCAGATGCATTTACTATAATCGGTCTTCTTTCTGGCGTCAGGTTCGCCCGGCCTGTTTCAAGTGCGGGGGGAAGCTCTGCCATGCGGTAAAAGGTGGGGAGGGTTGTTACTCGGTTTATCAGGGCGACCTGGCACCTGCCTTAGTAGCCTTAGGTGCCAGGATAAAGCTGGTAAAGGTTGGC
>CAZJSO010000105.1:0-4095 GCA_964548795.1 uncultured Dehalococcoidia bacterium
GCCAGGGGAAATTTCTGCACTGTGGATGAGCAGGGGTTGGTCGCCGACCGCCGGGCGGGGAGAATACCCCAGGAGAAGTGCGTCGAGCTCTGCCAGAAGCTGAGTCAGGTAAAGCTGCCCGGGGTGGAGCTCTTCGCCCTGCCGGTGAGGGAACATCGCTTTGCCCTGGTGCTGCGGGGAGATAATTTATCTTCCGACCTCCCCGACACCGATCCCCAGGCCACCGGTCTCCCGCCACGTGAACTTATTCCCCTCTCGTCACAGGCCGAGCCAACTGCCAAGCTCATGAACAAATTTCTGACGCAGGCGAGGGAGATCCTGGCGAGCTCTCGCCCGGCCAACATGGTGCTCCTGAGGGGGTTTTCCACCCTGCCCCACCTCCCCTCGATGAGCGAGGTCTTCAAGCTTGACCCGGCGGCGATCGCCGCCTACCCCATGTATCGGGGGCTGGCCAAGCTGGTGGGAATGAAGGTATTGGAAACTGGCAGCTCCATTGCGGAGGAATTTGAGACCCTAGCCAGGCACTATGAGGAACATGATTATTTCTACCTGCACGTGAAGGGGACGGATTCCGCCGGGGAGGATGGGGACTTCGAAAGGAAGGTGAGGATCATCGAGGAGGTGGACGCCCTGCTTCCAGAAGTTCTGAGCCTGAACCCCGATGTCCTGCTGGTCACCGGTGATCATTCCACCCCAGCAGTTCTAAAAGGCCATAGCTGGCACCCGGTGCCCTTCCTTCTCTATTCCCCTTGGTGCTTCCCCGACGAAGTCAGTGAGTTCAGTGAAAGAGCCTGCCTTAAGGGAAGACTGGGCCGTTTCTCTGCCATCCATATCATGCCCCTGGCCCTGGCCAATGCCCTGAAGCTGAACAAGTTCGGCGCCTGACCCTAATAACTCCCCAAAAGTCTTACGGCTTTTGGGGACCCCGTAAATTCAATTTCTAAATTTGGGGATCACTTTACATATACCAGCCGCCGCTGACGTTGAGCACATGCCCGGTGATGAAGGCGGCATCATCCGAGGCCAGGAACAGGACCGGTCTGGCCGCTTCCTCAGGTGTCATAAGCCTTTTAAGAGGTGTGTTGGCGATCCAGGCCTCCCGAAGCTTGGCCGGTATGCCCACCTTCTCCCCGAAGGCCTCCTCGCCTGTTTCCCGGGGTTGGGTTAGCCGGGTATCCACCAGGGCATAGGCCACGGCGTTGCAGTTCACCCCAAACCGGGCCCATTCCTTGGCCACCGTCTTGGTGAGGGCGATGATGCCCCCCTTGGCCGCTGAGTAATTGGCCTGCCCCATGTTCCCCGCCAGTCCCACCACCGAACTGATGTTGATTATCCGGCCGCCGCGCTTCATGAAGTATCTCGAGGAGGCCTTAATGCAATTGAAGGTTCCTTTAAGGTTGATGTTTAGGCAAAGGTCCCACTGCTGCTCGCTCATCTTGTGGATTAGGGCATCACGGGTAATGCCCGCATTGTTCACCAGGATATCCAGCCCACCGAATAGCTTGACCGTCTCATCCATCAGCCTCTGGGCCTCCTCCAAACGGGTCACATCGGCCACACAGGCCGAGGCCTTCCCTCCGGCGGCCTCGATTTCCTTCACCACCTCAAGAGCGGGCGATTCATCGATGTCGTTGACCATCACACTGGCCCCCTCGGAGGCGAAGAGCTTGGCTATAGCCTTCCCTATCCCTCTCCCGGAGCCAGTGATAACAGCTACCTTACCTTCGAGCTTTCCCATTCTCACCTCCTTTCCTGGCGACAAACGCTTACCTACTTATTATCCAGAAGAAACAGAGTTTTTCAAGCAGCTTGAAAAAATTCCAGGCTTGTTCTATTATATACTGTACTTGGGAGGGGTCGCATAGTGGTCTAGTGCGGGCGCCTGCTAAGCGCTTACCCCGATAAAGCGGGGTCGTGGGTTCGAATCCCACCCCCTCCGCCAGATAGCCAAGTCAGGGCCCCCGTTCCTGAACCCTCGAGTTTCTCTTCTCATTATGGCTCGATTCCATATCTGGACCATAGGTTGCCAGATGAACAAGGCCGACTCGGCCTATCTCAGCCGAGACCTCGAGGCCCTCGGACATAAGTCCACCCCCAGGCCAGATGAGGCTGACCTGGTGGTGGTCAACACCTGCGTGGTGCGGCAAAGTGCCGAGGAGCGGGCCCTGAACAAAATCCGCTCCCTCAAGGCTTTTAAATACCATAAATCTGACTCGCTTCTGGTTGTCACCGGCTGTTTGGTGGATGCCCAAGCAGAGAAGCTTGGGCAGCAGTTCCCGTGGGTGGACCTCTTCACCCGGCCTCAGGAATTCGCCCCCATTCTGGAGCTGGTCAAGGCCAGGTTCCCTCAGGGGAAGCCGGCCTACACCCCTCCTCCCCCTACCGCCTTCATCAACATCATCCAGGGCTGCGATAACTTCTGCTCCTACTGCATTGTCCCCTACCGTCGGGGCCGAGAGAGAAGCCATCCCCTGGAGGAAATTGTTCAGGAGGCCAAACGACTAGCCCAGCAGGGGGTGAAGGAGGTGACCCTGCTGGGACAGAACGTGGATTCCTATGGCCATGACCTTCCCGACAAGCCTGACCTGGCTGACCTCCTCGAGGAACTCAGCCAGGTAGACGGCCTGCACCGCCTACGATTTTTAACCTCACACCCCAAAGACATGACTCAAAAGCTCATAAAAGCGGTGGCTCGACTTCCCAAGGTCTGCGAGCACATCAGCCTTCCAGTCCAGGCTGGAGAGGATGAAATTCTGAAGGCCATGCGGCGAGGGTATGCGGTGGAACAGTATCGGGAACTGGTACGCCAAATAAGGAAGATCATCCCTGGGGTGGCTCTGAGCACCGATGTCATCGTGGGGTTCCCTGGCGAGACCCAGGAACAGTTCCAGCACACCGTTGAGCTGCTGAAAGAACTCCGGTTCGACAAGGTGCACGTGGCGGCCTATTCCCCTCGGCCGGGAACCATCGCTGCCCGCAAGTTTAAGGACGATGTGCCGCACCAGGAGAAGCTCAGGCGACTTCAAGAGGTAGAAAGTCTGCAGGAGAAGATCGCCGCTGAGATCAATTCCCGGCTCCTCGGGGAGACCGTGGAGGTGCTGGTGGAGGGGAGGAGGGGCGGTCGCTGGTACGGGCGCACCCGCACCAATAAACTGGTCTTCTTCGACCACCCGACCCAGCTCCTGGGCCAGCTTGTCCAGATCAGGATCGAACATGCCTCCCCCTGGTCGCTTCAGGGACGTTTATGCGATAAAATAGACACGTCATGAAAAAGCGCGAGTTCGATTTTATCATCATCGGGAGTGGCATCGCCGGGCTTTACGCTGCCCTCCTGGCTCAAGAGCTCGGGAGCGTGCTCATTTTGACTAAGGGCAGCATTGACGAGTGCAACACCAAGTACGCCCAGGGAGGAATTGCTGCCCCCATAGGGCCAGGTGATTCTCCACAGCTTCATTTTGAGGACACTGTAGCTGCCGGAGCGGGGCTTTGTGATCCGGAGATGGTCCGTATCTTAGTTGAGGAGGCCAGTGATCGTATTGCCGACCTCATCAGGCTCGGAGTTCCCTTCGACACCATCAATGGCGAGGTAGCCTTGACCAAGGAAGCCGCCCACCGCGTTCCTCGAATCGTGCACGCCGGTGGCGACGCCACCGGCGAACGAGTCGAGACCACGCTCAGCCGAAGGGCCAGGGAATCCAGGAAGATAACCATTTTGGAACATTGTCTGGCTACCAAGATCCTCCTGGAAGAGGGGCGAGTTCGGGGAGTAAAGGCCCTGGACTGCTACTCGGGCTCGGTGGAGGAATTTCAATGCCGCTGGCTCATCCTGGCTACGGGTGGGGCAGGCAGACTTTTTAAACTCACCACCAACCCGGAGGTGGCCACCGGTGATGGCATTGCCCTGGCCTACCACGCTGGGGCGGAGATCATGGACATGGAGTTCTTCCAGTTTCACCCCACCGCCCTCCGCCTCCCCGGCGTCCCGGTCTTCCTCATCTCCGAGGCGGTGAGGGGGGAAGGCGGGGTGCTGCGAAACGTTAACGGCCATCGCTTCATGTCGGAGTACTCTCCTCAGGGGGATCTGGCCCCCAGAGA
>CAZJSO010000106.1:0-4058 GCA_964548795.1 uncultured Dehalococcoidia bacterium
TAAATAATTCCATGAGGGGGTGTGATGGCCATAAATTTGGAACCGCTAGCTGATCGAGTTATCGTAAAACCAATTATGAGAGAGGAGGTGAGCAAGGGTGGCGTAATCCTTCCTGATACAGCTAAGGAAAAGCCCCAGGAGGGGGAAATAGTGGCTGTTGGTCCAGGCAAGCTATCCGAAGATGGAAATAAACGCATCCCCATGAACGTAAAGGTGGGCGAACGAGTAATTTTTGCCAAGTATGCTGGCACGGAATGGAAGTACGATGACGAAGAGTATTTGATTCTGAGGGAAAGCGATATCCTGGCCAAGAAGACTAAATAAAGGAGGTTAAGAAATGGCAAAACAGATTGCATACCGGGAAGATGCTAGGCGAGCTCTGGTGAGGGGGGTGGATGCCATGGCCGAGGCAGTCAAAGTGACGCTGGGGCCAAAAGGGCGTCCGGTAGCCCTGGACAAGAAGTTCGGACCCCCTACGGTCATCAATGATGGAGTGAGCATCGCCAAGGAGATTGAGCTTGAGGATCCCTTCGAGAACATGGGAGCTCAGCTCCTGAAAGAGGCAGCGACCAAGACCAATGACCAGTGCGGTGACGGCACCACCAGTGCTACCGTGTTGGGTCAGGCCATTATCCATGGAGGGATGAAGAATATCGCTGCCGGAGCCGATGCCATGTCCCTCAAGCGGGGGATTGAGAAAGCCGTTGATAAGGTGGTTGAGGAACTAAAGAAGAACTCCATCGAGGTGAAGACCAAGGAACAGGTGGCTCAGGTAGCGGCTATCTCAGCGGTTGATCGGGAAATAGGCGAGCTGATCGCCGAGGTGATGGAGAAGGTAGGGAAGGATGGAGTGATCACCGTAGAGGAATCCAAGGGAATGAAATTTGAGACCGAATACGTTGAGGGGATGAAGTTCGACCGAGGTTACATTAGCCCCTATTTCGTCACCAACCCGGAGAAGATGGAGACAGAGCTCGAAGAGCCCTACATTCTGATCACCGATAAGAAGATCTCCGCTGTCTCAGATGTCCTGCCCGCCCTGGAGAAAATAATGCAGGTGGGCAATAGGAATGTCCTCATAATCGCCGAGGATGTGGAAGGTGAAGCCTTGGCTACACTGGTAGTGAACAAACTCCGTGGCACCCTTAATTGTCTGGCGGTAAAAGCCCCTGGGTTCGGCGACCGGCGCAAGGCTATGCTTCAGGATATTGCCATCCTAACCGGCGGCAAGGTGATCAGCGAGGAGGTGGGACGGAAGCTTGATTCGGTCACCCTAGATGACCTTGGCCGGGCCAGAAGAGTGGTAGCTGACAAGGATAACTGTACTATTGTTGAGGGTAAAGGATCGGAGGAGGATATCAAGGGGCGAATTAAGCAGATCAAGGCTCAGATCGAGGAGACCACCTCCGATTTCGACCGAGAGAAACTTCAGGAGAGGCTGGCCAGATTAGCTGGCGGGGTGGCGGTCCTGAAAGTAGGGGCAGCCACTGAGGTTGAACTCAAGGAGAAGAAGCACCGGGTAGAGGATGCTCTTTCTGCCACCCGAGCAGCGGTGGAGGAGGGAATCGTGCCCGGTGGTGGCGTAGCTCTGGTAAATTGTGTCCCTGCTCTGGAGAAGCTTAAAGAGGAACTCGAGGGGGATGAAGCCACCGGGGTGTCCATTGTGATAAAAGCACTTGAGGAACCATTGCGTGGAATAGCTGCTAATGCTGGCCGAGACCCTGCGGTAGTGGTGGATTTCGTGAAGAAGGCCAAGAAAGGGGAGGGGTATGACGCTGAGAAGGATGAGCTAGGGGTGAATATGGTAGAAAAAGGAATCATTGACCCTACCAAGGTGGTTCGCAGTGAGATCGAGAATGCTGCCAGTGTAGCAGTGATGGTGCTGACCTCTGAGGCATTGGTCACTGATATCCCGGAGAAGGAGAAGACTGTACCAGCACCACCTCCAGAGTATTAAGCCAAATCATGGAAAGGCGGCCGCCCGGGCGGCCGCCTTTCCATAAGGCACTGTTAGGAATCAAGAGACAAGATGGCAGGCTACCAAGTGACCAGTTTCTATCTCCCGGAGCTCAGGTTCAACCTCGGAGCAGATCGCTTTGGCCTCAGGGCAGCGGGGATGAAATCTACATCCCGATGGGGGATCTAAGGGGCTGGGGATCTCACCCCTCAGCACTACCCTTTTCCGCTTAGCCACTGGGTCAGCGCTCAAGGCTGCCGAAAGTAGCGCCTGGGTATAAGGATGGACATATCCGTTGAATATCCTCTCCCTATCCCCCACCTCGACAAACCTCCCCAGGTACATCACCGCAACCCGATCGGCCATGAGTTTTACCATCCTGAGGTTGTGCGAAATCAGGAGACAGCTTATCCCGAACTCCTCCTGAAGCCTCTTCATCAGCTCCAGGATCTGCGCCTGCACGGAAAGATCCAGGGAGGCTGCCGGCTCGTCGGCGACGATGAACTCTGGGCTTAAGGCCATCGCCCGGGCGATCCCGATCCGCTGCCTCTGTCCCCCGGAAAGCTCATGGGGAAAACGGATGAGGAGGTCGGGGGTGAGGTTCACCAACTTGAGAAGCCTCAGAACTTCTTCGGTTCCCCTCCCGTTGAGAAGGCCATGAACCCGAAGGGGCTCCACAAGGAGATCGAAAACCCTCATCCGGGGGTTTAAAGATCCATCGGCATCCTGAAAGATAATCTGCATCTTCCTCCTCAAAACACGAAGCCTCTCCCCGTTAAACCTTAAAATATCCTCCCCCTTAAACCTGATCTCCCCGGAGGTGGGCTCGATGAGGCGCAGGAGGCACCTCCCCACCGTGGTCTTCCCGCATCCCGACTCCCCCACAAGCCCGAAGGTCTTACCCTTCCCGATCTCGAAGGAGACGCCGTCCACGGCCTTGACGTACACCTTACGGAATATCCCGCTGGAGAAGTATTTCCTTAAATCCATTACCTCGATCAGCCTTTCCACAGCCAGCACCTCACTCCGTTTTTCATCTCCGGCCTTTCCTTGCGGCAGATCTCCATGGCGTAGGGGCAGCGGGGATGGAAGCGACATCCCGGAGGGAGGTGGGTGAGCTCGGGAACCATCCCCTTTATCGGATGAAAGCCGTCGTCCGAAAGCGCCTGAAGCAGAAGGCGGGTATAGGGATGCCGCGGCTCTCCGAAGACATCTTCAAGCCCGCCGTATTCCACCACCTCCCCGGCATACATCACCGTTGCCTTCCGGCAGAGCGCGGCGGCAACGCCGAGGTCGTGGGTGATGAGGAAGAGGGACGTCTCCAGCCCGGAGATGAGGTCTTGGAGGAGCTCGACGATCTGCGCCTGGACGGTGACGTCCAGGGCGGTGGTGGGCTCGTCGGCGATGAGGAGGAAGGGGCGGAGGGCGAGGGCCATGGCGATCATCGCCCGCTGCTGCATCCCTCCGCTGAATTCATGCGGATACTGGCTGTATCTTCTGCGGGGGGAAGGAATGCCCACCATCTCCATCAATTCAATAGCCTTCTCCCGAGCTTCCTTCCTGGAACACTTCTCATGAACTCTTACCGCCTCGGCGATCTGGTCTCCGACGGTGAAGACCGGGTTAAGGCAGGTCCAGGGATGCTCGAAGATCATCCCGATCTCCCTTCCCCTTATCCGGCGCATCTCCTCCTTATCCAGTGAGAGGAGGTTTTTCCCCTTAAAGACTATCTCGCCGCCGACCTCGGCATTCTCTGGGAGCAGGCGCATTATGCTGAGGGCCACGATTGTCTTCCCACATCCCGATTCCCCCACCAGGCATAAAGATTCCCCTTGTTTTATCTCCAGGCTCACCCCGTCCGAGGCCCGCACCAGCCCTGCTTTGGTAGGGAAGTTCACGTGTAGATTGCCGATCCGGAGTAAATCCATTTCCATTCGAGTTTATATCTCCACCCTCTTTTTCCACCTGGGATCAAGCGCATCCCGGAGTCCGTCGCCAAGGAAATTAAAAGCCAGAACCGTTATCATTATCGCCAGGCCGGGGAAGGTGGTAAGATGCGGCGCTACTCGCAGGAAAGCTCGTCCGCTGTTCAGCATCGAGC
>CAZJSO010000107.1:0-3997 GCA_964548795.1 uncultured Dehalococcoidia bacterium
CCCTCCCAAGGTGGGGAAGAGCATCTTGGCCATTAACCTCGGCCTCTCGGTGGCAGCAGGATTGCCGATCTTGGGGCTCTTTCAGACCAATCCCAGTCGGGTTCTCTACATTCAGCACGAGATCACCGAGCCATACCTGCAGCAGCGGGCGAGGTTGATGCTGAGCGCCCTCCCCGATGAAGGGCGTGACCGAGCTGCACAGCACTTCTGGCCCACGCGGGTCGCGGGACTCCAGCTTAACACCCCGCGGGGCCGAGCCTGGCTTGAGGCTGCACTAGAGCAGGTACAACCTAACCTCCTAATCATCGACCCGCTGGCGAAGTTCCACTCCCTCGACGAGAACAAGACCCGGGACATGACAGAGCTGGCCGACATCCTTGACCAGTTGCGGATTCGCTACGACTGCGCGATTGTCCTCGTTCACCACCATTCCAAGCCGTCCGCGCTGAACCCGAGGGAGGGCGGGCAGTTGCTCCGTGGCTCCTCCGTGCTGGACGGCTGGGCCGATTCGCACTTCATCCTCACCCGCACTCGAGACTTGCCACCGAGGCATGTCCGGCTCAGTTTCACTCTTCGCAACGCCCCCGAGCCTGACCCGATGGTCATCGCCTTCGAGCCGCAGAGTCTATGGTTCGAGGTCGTGAGCACAGCAGCGGCGGAGAGGTCGCCGTGGGAGGTGCGGGGGAGCCTCATCGGCCTGGGCAGGAGAGCCCGCTACTCCGACCTCCTCGCCGCCGTGATGCGCCGCTGTGGGGTCAAGGAGACCCGGGCTAAGGAGCTACTCCGCGAGGCGGTGGCAGTCGGAGCGATCAGGAGAGAGAGGGATGGCGAATACGTCGTTTGAGGACGTGATAGCGATAGTGACAGGGAGGGTCAAGACCAGGTGGGAGACTGGCCGCTACACACATCACGGGAGCGACCTAACCACCTGGTATTCCCCTACCAGTCTATGTTATTTTTGGTCGCGACCTTCTCTTCTCCGGCGACCAAAATGCTCGATATACCCCTTCCATTCCTGGTTATTTTTGGTCGCGACCTTCTCTCAGAAGAGCCCGCGACCAAAATTATCCTTGACTGGATCAACACTTTCGCTGCAGAGGGTCGCGGGCTTTCCCCCGCTCGCGACCAAAATCGGCGTAGATGGGAACGGGGTTTTCGATGCGTTAGGTCGCCCTATATGGGGGAGCGACCCGCCCGGGAGGTGGTTGAAATTGAATGCGACGCGATGGGTGACCTTGTTGGTGTTGGCTCCCAGAGGCAGAACGGCAGAGGAAGGAGGGAGGTGAGGATCAATGGCGAGGGCTGTCCTAAGCGTATCAATAGATTTCGCCTTAGCTGATCTGGTCCGGCAAGAGGCCCAGCGGACGGGCCAGACCGAGTCAGCGGTGGTAGCTGAGGCATTGCGGAAGCATTTCGGGATCGGGGCTGAGGTTGAGGGAGAGGGAGAGAATGAGGTCAAGATCGAGGCTGAGATGAGCAAAGCAGGAGGTGGGTGATATGACCTTAAGGGACAAGCGTGCAGAGACAGAACCGGACGCAACCGGACAGCAGGAGTTGAGTCTAGCCCAACAGAGGGCGATTGAGCTTCTGCTGCTAGGCTATCGGGATGCCGAGGTCGCCGCAGCCGTGGGGGTGACGCGGCAAACTGTATGCAATTGGCGCAATCACAACGAGGCCTTCCAGGCTGAGCTGATCCGCAGACGATTGGAGCTTTGGGAGGCGGCAAAAGAGGAGTTGAGAGGCCTGGTCGAGAAGGCGATCAAAGTGTTCCGGGAGGCTTTATCTTCTGAGGACCAGAAGCTCAGGCTGGGGGCAGCTGTCCACGTGCTTAAGTGTGTTGGCCTCTACGGCCACAAGAGCCTCGATCCAGAGGCAGAGGCTGCATTCTGGTTCCCCAAGGCCAAGTACAAGCCTGAGGTCAACCCAGAAGAGTGGGACCTGAGCGATATCCTCTTCGGCGAGGGTGAGGATGACACTGAGACTGAGGAGTCGCCCAAGAGCTAGAGCAGATAGTCTCTCTTAAGAGGCTGGTTCTGTGGGGCCCATTCAGCCATTCAGCCATTAAAGGGAGCCCCCGTCGATTCGACGCAAGTTTCTCCTGGGAGAGTGCCACAGCCGGGCTCAGGGGTTCAACAATTCCCTGTTAAGGTTATTGCGTGATGTTCCAGTCCTCGGTCTCAGTTCTAGACTTAGTTTCCTAGACCAGTCTCATATTAAGTGGTGAAAGTCGGGAGGCTTAGAGATTGCCACCAAAGGCATTAAGTCCCCAGTAACCAAGCGATAGTCATTCACTTCGCTCGGTCAATTTGAGCCCGAAGCTACCGGATAGGCCACCATCGTCGTGCTTCACCTTCTCAAGGGGGATCTCCTCACCATCTAACTTTACTTCGATCAGTTCACAATCCAGGTCGGGTAGCTGTTCGAAGGATACCAAGAGGCTCGAGAAGTCCGAGGGTGTTTCTGTGAACTCATAAGTTTGCCCCGCTTTTGCATTCTCGATTCTGATACGGTGCCGCCAGGTGCCCAGGAGTCTAAACTCTCTTCTCTGGAAATAGAATTTATCCTCACATTCAACCCAAAATTCCAGGCTACTGATGTCCTCTTCAAACTTCGCCTTCCCCTTCAGCGGAAACATGCATTCCGTTACCGCACAGTATTCATCTGAAGTGTCGAGTCTCCACTCGACCCAGATGGTGTAGCCAGCCCCGGGTGGAGGAGCAACTAGTCCCGCTACTAGTGCGCCTATTGTAAGGCCCGCCAACACAACCCCCCATCTCCCTCCCAGGGATAACTTGCTCCACGCGCTTTTTCCATCCTCCTCTTTTCTTGCTAGGAGGTAGATGGGGAGCGAGAGAAACCAGAACATGATAGAGGTCCCAAGAAACGCAAACTTGAACAAAGCGAGGAGGGGTTCGACTCTCCATTCTTCCCTCTTCCCCTTCCTCAGACTCTCTTTCCACCAAAGGTAGCTTGTTATTAGGAAGCCAAGCATAACATATACCCCACCTAGGGTGGGGACCATAAGGAGCCCCATGCCAATGCCCGGAGTGATTACCGCTAAGAGAATCGCTAGTTTGAACCTAGAGCCTTCCGTCAGGCTCCGTCTCTCTAAGGGAGTAATCCAGTGGCCTACCACAGCACCTCGGGCCTCCCGCAGGCTTCTATAGACCTCGTTTGCTACAGATGTCGGTAACCCGGGCACCTCCAATAGCTCTTCCCGACTCGCCTGCAGTAGTCTTTGGAACGAGCCAAAGTGCTTCAGTAATAACTCTCTTCTCTTGGGCCCGATGCCCGGAATCTTCTCCAAGAAACTCTCGTCTATTAGTTAATTTAGGCTTGGCCTTCTCCTCAGCCTCGGCTATATGCCGTTTGACTTCCTCTAATCGCTCCTCAAAGGTTATATTCGGATCTAAATTTAGATAGTGGGCAAGCTTCTCGGCGATCTCCCTCGGGACCTTACGAATGCAAATGATATATGGGGGGCACCGTAGCCTGAGTCCGAGGTTTCTGTATCTCTCCCCATTATAGGGAATGACCATAGCTTCGGTGATTTCCCCCAAAGGCAGTGATCTTTCAAGCTTAAGCGTGAGTGACCAAACAGATTTTTGTTTGAAAATCAGAACTCTCCTGTCTGTAACGAAGAGCCCGATCGACTGATACCCGGAGCTAGCCAAGGCCTTGATAGCTGCATAGGGTTTTTCGCCCTCCTCCAAAGAGGGCACAAAATATTTGTCAAACCAATCTTGGTCCGACCAGCCAAGATTTGAGAGGACAGGTTTAACCATCATCTTACCCTCTCTCTGCTCAATTTTAACCGGGTGACTCTGAGGTTACAACTACCAAGCTGGTGATCTACTGGATTAAGTTGACAATGTATTCCTCTGCGGACACACTTAGCCTGGGAGGTGACAAGGGAGTAAGGCGCACTTTGGCCCCAAATCGTGGGGGCCGAGAGGGGGCGGTTGAGTTGATCCAGTCGATAAAAACTCAAGCTCAG
>CAZJSO010000108.1:0-3906 GCA_964548795.1 uncultured Dehalococcoidia bacterium
TGACCTCCAGGAGATAACCGACAAGTTCACCGCCAAGATGGACGAGCTCGGGCATAAAAAAGAGAAGGAGATAATGGAATTCTAGGTAGTTACCCCCTTGCGTGTTGGTGAGAGCGGATAGTGCCAATACCTATAGCGGTTTCCGCGAGCTTGCGTCCAAATCTAGCGATCTACTACCTGCCCTGGAAGTACCAACTGTTATAGAGGGACTACCAGTTGGCGAGGCTGTCCAAAACAACTGTGCCTGATTGTTAGCTAAGTTAGACAAAGGGAGCAGTTGGTTCATAGGCTCCAACTTGACCGACTTTATGCGCGGGAGGCCTTGGATGGAACAAATCTTCATTTGGACAAGACGACGGAACATCACACTACTCGTAGTAGCAATATCAACACTTGCCCTCTTGTCACTGCCTGCATGGGCCGACTATCGTGAATTGCTTTCAGCGCTGAATATACCCATGTCGCGCGTGCCGTGGGGTGGACAGGATCGGTTGGGATCCAAACCGTTAGCCGTAGATCCAGGCCTTGTGCCTCTTTTTGGGCAGAGAGATCCTCAATGGGCTAAAAAGCAACTAGGCAGTTGTCCGGGCATTACCATGTACAGCTCTGGCTGTTTCGTGACATGCAAGGCAATGTTGTACAATTACTACCACGCCGGATGGATGACACCGCAGGAATTGAACGAGTTCTTGACAACTCACGGTGGATACATGAACGGGTGCGACTTGGCGTGGGAAGGAGTGGGTGAACAGGCATTTGGTGGTCCGCCGGGGGTTACGTACCAGGGATCCATGTGGGGTGATCCTACCACCGATTCTGAGGTGCGAGCTCGTGTCGATTCTGAATTGTCCCAAGGCTATCCTGTGCTGGCTTGGGTAAGGAAGCCTGGTTTCGAATCGCACATGGTGGTTCTTACGGCCTCAGAAGGTAATACTTACCGGATTAATGACCCACGAGGTACCTATGGAGTTCGGGCCAAGCTGATCGACTATCGGTACAGTGTCATAAAGGTCTTCTTTTATCATGGTCCAGTGCCTGACCAAACAGCTCCTATTCTTGACGTGAGAGCCTTGCTACAGCGTCATAGCGATCACGCGTGTAATCTGACACTAAGGATCTCGCACCAAGGCAGCCGCGGCGTCCTGGCTAGTTACGTTATTCCTATGGATAGCCAGGGTCAATACAATGGTCTTCGGCTCGATGGTATAGCGAATGGCACATATGACATCACTGCTTCAGTGCCGTATCATCTCGTCAAGCGAGTTACGCAGTTCCTGCGACCCGGTAGCAACACAGTGGATTTCGGAACTCTAGTCGGCGGGGATGCCAACAATGACAATACGGTAAATGCTCTTGATCTCTCGCTTCTAATAAACGACATCTATACATCAAATCCTCGTTCTGATGTGGATGGCAACGGTATAGTAAACGCACGTGACTACAATTTCGTGGTGGACAACTACTTTATGCAAGGAGATGAGCTTTCTACAACGCAAGCAAGTGTGGCTCAGCCTGCAACTGGACGAGTAGGCCGGGTATGGATAGATCCGGCCAGTACAGCGCACAGTGTCGGAGATGTATTTACGCTCCAGGTGATGCTGGACACCGGCGGTGCTGAGGTGAGCGCTGTGAACATCACACTCAAATTCGACCCCGGGGTCTTGCATTATCGTTGGACCAGTGGTAATCTGTCCCCGTTCACTTATACATTTGGCGAGGATATGGCAAGGGGTGAAATCAAGATTGGTGCCTACGTTTGTGCCAGTTGCGAACCTTTCCGGGGAACAGGGGCCCTTGCTCGAGTCGGGTTCGACGTTTTGGCAAGCATTGATAGCAGCACTGTGGCCGTCGATTTCCAATTGGGGAGCACAACGGATTCCAATCTGGCCGAATATGGAACAGCGGCAGATGTGCTAGGCTCGGCACAAGGGACCTCGCTGACACTCTCTGGTACGCCGGCAAGGCCTATGCCGACTGGACAGATTATTACTCCATGGGATGGCAGCGATGAAGAATCCAACTTGGTTTACATCCTCGTTGATGCTGAGGATCGCTATAATCAGTTACAGAGGGTGGACTTCGAGGGCTACTTCTGCGAAGATATTTTGTCTCCGTCTCCTCCAATGTGGCACTACATCGGGGAAGGTATTGCGCCTCCGTCTCCTCCAATGTGGCACTACATCGGGTCGGACACAGATGGGCACGATGGCTGGAGTACAATAGCCTGGCTCGGCGAACCTGTTTTCGACGAAGCCATTGGATATCGTCGGTGGCAACTTCGCGCAAAGCTTGTCCTCAACAGCGGTCAGTCTGTAGAGGTTCCCAGCGTGACTTTCAGTCCGCTTGATATGGCCCTTGATTGCTTCCTTGTTAAACCGAAACCGGGAAGGGACATTTACACAATTGTAGCTCGGCACGGCGGAGATGCAAGCGATGTTTTTGAAAATCTGCTAGGAATTTATGTCGTTGGAGTTCCGTGGCCAATGACTAAAGCTAGCCTCGAATCGCTAATTGCTGAGTACGCGAGTGACCCTGACGTAGAATATGCGCAGCCTGATTACATCTATTATTTATGCTCTTCCCCAGTGGAGTCCCCACAGATATTGGTACCTGGGTGGAATCTGATCTCTCTCAAAGTTCGCCCGGATGTGGGGGACCTCTCTTCCCTTCTGGCCCCCATTGCCGGTCTGTACGACCAAGTCCTGACCTATGATGCTTCCAATCCTGCTCTCCCTTGGCGGGGATATGCTCCTGATCGGCCAGCGTATGCCAATGCCCTGGATCAAATTGATGAGACTATGGGCATATGGCTTCATATGCGGGATTCGGCGGAGTTGTCAATAAGCGGGACTTGGCCCGATAGTGTACCTATCCCCCTCCACGCGGGATGGAACCTGATTGGCTTCCCATTCTTTGAATCCTTGCCGCTTGAGGATGCCCTTGCTTCCATCGCTGGAAAATATACCCATGTAGCAACCTATATCGCTGAGCAATCCAAGAATCCGTGGAAAGAGTATGACTCACTTTGGCCTTCCTCGGACAACACCTTGACCGCCATGGATCCAGGAAGAGGGTACTGGATACTGGTCACCCAGGATTGTACGCTGCTCATAGGTAATTCGGAACCCCCTTCATTAAGTTTAGAAGATGATGCTACTAAATTATCCCTAAGCAACTCCATGCCAGTTACACAAGCATGGGCGCCTCCACCTCTGCCGGCGACCTTCTATGGACTGGTAAAGGAGAATGGCAGCGATGTCCCTGACGGAACGACTGTATCTGCATGGATTAATGGGACAATGTATGCACAGACAAGCACGCAAACCTATCAAGGTAGCTCTGTCTATGCCATTGTAGTGCCGGGAGATAACCCTGCCACGACCATGATCGAAGGAGGAGCTGACGGTGATCTTGTAACCTTCACTGTTGGTGGAGAGCAGATGGACCAGGTAGTCCTGTGGCGCACTGGGGTCAGCGTACAGGTCGATCTAGGAGTAAGCCTATACCCTCCGATGTCTAGGCGTATTTATCTGCCAATCATTCATAAGAATTGGTAAAAGGCGACTGATTTCGTCCACCGCCATGATTGCTCTTTGTAGATTGGCCGCTACTGTCGGTAGCAGTTCTTCTGCTACAACCCAGTGAAGAAGAAAAAGATACCTAGAGCGAGGTTTATCTCAAGGCAGTTGCATATGTGGAGAGAGCCCTCCCTTTACGGTTATGATGAGGAGAGAGCTTCCCCTCAAGAGATATTTAATGAAAAGGACGCAGAATTTGCAATAAGATATGCAGATGAGGTTTATTTTGCGTTCTCAAGCATCATATACCCAACAGAATGAACCCTTAGAAAAAATCCCTAAGCATCTGGCCATAATCATGGATGGAAATGGGCGCTGGGCTGAGGCT
>CAZJSO010000109.1:0-3888 GCA_964548795.1 uncultured Dehalococcoidia bacterium
GGTAAATTCACCGGTCTGGCAAAACCCATACTTATTGAGCTCGATGCCAAGCCTTTTGGCCAAATCCATGCCTTTCCTAGAGGGTCGAAATCCCACTGAAAGGACTACCAGATCAAATACCTCGCTGCAGAGCGTCCCGTCTTCCCTAGCAAACCTGAGGGATAAATTCCCGGTGCCGTCAATTTCCCGAACCTCATAAACCCTTGATCTGACGAACCTTACTTTGTGCTCCTCTTTGGCTCGATTATAATATTCCTCGAATCCCTTCCCTTGGAATCTCCCATCCATGAAGAATATAGTGGTATCCAAATCCTGCCCAGCGTGTTCCTTAGCGATGATGGCCTGCTTTACAGCATAGGTGCAACAAACCGAGGAGCAATATCCGGCCCCGATGCTCTCATCTCTGGAGCCAATACACTGAATCCAGGCAATCTTCCGTGGTGGCTTTCTATCCGAGGGCCTCAGGATTTCCCCCTGATACGGCCCTGAGGCGCTCATGATGCGCTCAAATTCAAGGCTGGTAATAACGTTGGGATAGCGGCCATAGCCGTACTCCGGTCGAAGCTTGGGGTCGAAGACCTCGTAACCCGGGGCCAAAATCACTGCCCCAACCTCGAGCTCCAGCTCCTGATCCACCTGGGAAAAGTCGATGGCCTGGGCGGGGCAGAACTTCTCACAAGCACGGCATTTCCCCTTCTGGAAGTAGGCACAGATATCACGATCTATCACCGGGACATTGGGCATGGCCTGAGCATAGGGGATGTAGATGGCCTTCCTCTCCTTGAGGCCCTGCTCGAACTCGCTGGGCGCCTTCCAGGGGCATTTCTCCTGACAGATCCCACAGCCGGTGCAGAGGGATTCGTTCACCGAGCGGGCCCGTTTGAGCACCCTGGCCTTGAAGTTCCCCGGCTCGCCCTCAAGCTCAAGGAGCTGAGAGTAGGTGAGGAGCTCTATATTGGGGTGTCGGCCACATTCCACCAGCTTGGGGGAGAGGATACACATGGAGCAGTCATTGGTGGGGAAGGTCTTGTCCAGCTGGGCCATGCGCCCACCGATGGCGGGGGATTCCTCCACCAGATAGACCTTGTAGCCTGAATCCGCCAGGTCGAGCGAGGCCTGAATGCCCCCGATGCCACCACCCACCACCAACACCGCCCCGACCTTCTTTTCCATTTCTTGGTTCATGGCTCTTTAGTCCGGGCCTCGACACCTTAATTGCAGTAACCCTATATATTTATTTTAACCCTGTCCTACAGGTTTGACCTCCACGGCACACACCTTGAATTCTGGTATCTTGGCTACCGGGTCCAACGCTCGAATGGTGAGTCTGTTGGCCGCCCCCTCAAAGAAATGGAAAGGTATGAAAACTACCCCAGGTCTTATTTGCGAGGTCACCTTTGCCTTTACCTTGATAGCACCTCGCCGGGAGGTCACTTCCACTTCCTCATTGGTCTTTATCCCTCGCTGCCCAGCATCCTCCGGACTTATTTCGATAAAGGCCTGTGGGAACTCCTCCTCTAGGAAAGGTGAGCGCCGAGTCATCGTGCCCGTATGCCACTGGGACATAACTCTGCCGGTGGTGAGGATCAGGGGATATCCTTCGTCGGGCTGCTCTGCGGGGGTTTTATATTTTAAGGGGGAGAATTTGCCTTTACCTCGAGCGAACTCCTCAGCGTGCAAAATGAGTGTGCCGGGATGATCCTTGGTTGGGCAAGGCCATTGAAGACCCCTTCCATCAAGCCTCTGATAAGTCATCCCGGCATACTGGGGCGTCAACTTTCTCATCTCCTCAAAGACCTCTTCCGCCGAATTGTAGGTGAAGAGCGAGGCAGCGCCCAGGGCTTTGGCCAACTCACAGATTATCTGCCAGTCTGGCCTGGCCTCTCCAGGAGGCTCGACTGCCTTTCTAAGGAGCTGGACTCTCCTCTCCGTGTTGGTAAAGGTGCCCTCCTTCTCCGCCCAAGAGGCAGAGGGAAGCACAACATCGGCCAGTCTGGCTGTCTCAGTGAGGAAAATATCCTGGACTACTAGAAATTCCAGGCTCTTCAAGCTCTCCTCAACATGATTCAGATCGGGATCGGAGAGCATAGGATTTTCCCCCATGATATACATTGCCTTTACTCGTCCCTCCGAGGCGGCGTCCAGCATTTCCACCACCGTCAGTCCTGGATTTACCGGCAGTTCCGGAAGACCCCAGGCCTGCTGAAATTTCTGGCGCTTTTCTGCCTCGGCCACCGACTGATAGCCGGGAAAGACATTGGGAAGGGCACCTAGATCGCAAGCCCCCTGGACATTATTCTGACCTCGAAGTGGGTTTACTCCAGTGCCGGGTTTGCCCACATTTCCTGTAAGCATGGCAAGATTCGCTGTGGCCAGAACGTTATCCGTTCCCGTGGTGTGCTGCGTTATGCCCATGGCATATACGATGGCCGAGGCCTCAGATCGGGCATACATGAGAGCAGCCTTTTCAATGTCTGGAGCAGGAACTCCGGTTATCTCCTCAACCTCCTGGAGGCTCACGCTTTCCAGGGACTCCTTAAACCCCTCGAACCCCTCAGTTCGCTTCTCAATAAATTCTTTATCCTCCAGCCCTTGCTCAAGGATTACTTTGGCCATGGCACTCATTAAAGCTACATCAGTCCCTGGCCTCAAAGGGAGGTAGAGATCGGCAAACCCTGCCAGGTGGGTTCTCCTCGGGTCAGCTACAACAAGCTTGGCTCCTTTGTCTTTGGCCCGAATTATCCTTCCGGCTATAAGAGGATGTTGGGAAGAGGTGTCCGACCCGATCACGAAGATGCATTTTGACTCCTCGAGGTCGCTGATGGAATTCGTCATCGCTCCGCTGCCGAAAGCTGTAGCCAGCCCAACTACAGTTGAGGCATGGCAAAGCCGAGCGCAGTGGTCCACGTTGTTGGTGCGAATAACCGCTCGAGCAAGCTTCTGCAAAAGGTAATTCTCCTCATTGGTGCACTTAGCTGAGGAAAGGAATGCCACTGAGTCGGGACCATGTTTTTCCTTTATTCCGCCGAGCCTTTCAGCGATTAGGCCCAAGGCCTCCTCCCAGCTTGATTCTCGGAAGCCTCCATTTTGCCTAATAAGCGGCTTGGTAAGTCTTTCGGGGTGGTGGATGAACTGGTGAGCATTCCAGCCCTTGATGCAGAGCTTCCCCTCGCTTACTGGATGACCCGGCCAGGGCCGGGTATCAACGACTCGATTATCTACTACCGCAAGGAGGAGTCCACATCCTGCTCCACAATAGGGGCAGGTTGTTGGTACCAACTTAAGCAAGCTCCACCCCCGGTTCTTTCATCTCCTCTTCGGTTATCATGCCTAAAGGCGGGAGCGCAGAGAGGTCCAGCCCAGGCTCATAGTGGAAGACCACGAAAAGCTCTTTGTACAGCATGTGATAAAGCCTGGAGATCGGTATGCTCATAGGGCAGGCAGCCTCACAGCGACCACAGCCAAGGCAACTGTCACCTACGTGCATGAGTCTTATCAGATGGAAGAGCTTATCCGGGGGATTTCCCCCAGGTTTCACGATAAGCTTGTGTGGCTGCAGATAGCAATCCTTGCAGAAGCAAAGAGGACAGGAGTTGCGGCAGCCGTAGCATTTTATGCAGCGGTCGAAGTAGCTGAACCAGTAGTCCATTTTCTCCTCAGGACTAAGCTGAGCAAGCTGGCCAAAGTCTTCCTCCTGGCACTTGAGGGCCTTTTCTTTGGCCTCTTTGGGCATTTCCCTTGTTTCCATTACCTGAGCCTCTATGAGAGGAGCAAGCTGGCTCCCCTTCTTCGTATTGAGGCTTACTGTCCCATCAAGGTAGAAAGATACGTCGGCCATGGAGGGCAGGAGATACTCACATCTCTGGCACCAGGGAAAGGGGAACTTGC
>CAZJSO010000110.1:0-3803 GCA_964548795.1 uncultured Dehalococcoidia bacterium
CTCCAACTACTAGTGCCTCAGAGTGGGAGAATTTCCCCTGAAGCTTGGCCGGTAGGTAACAGCCCACTACCTTGCCCACCACTGCAGTCACCAGCAGGAGGAGGGCCTCTACGATTCCCTTTGCTAGGAGAGGAATATCAACCTGCATCCCAAGGTAACAGAAGAAGAAAGGGGCCAGGAAAAGCATGACCGGCCTGGTCTTGTCAATTATGTCTTCCTTCTCCTCACAGGCAGCGAACATGAGTCCGGCAACATAGGCCCCGACCACGGGATGGAGCTGTACCTTCGTCACCAGATAGGCGATGAGGTATCCCAGAAGCATGGCGAACAAAGGGGCAGTTCCAGACCTCTTGAAAGGGTTAAGAATTATCCTTGAGATGTAGCGGTTGAATTTAACTCCGAACAGGAGGAGGAAGATCCAGACCGCGAAGCCAATGAGGGCAATCTTGACAGCTCCAAAGATAATTTGACCATAGTTGATCACTTCGCCAGATTTGGCCATCTGGCTTATGACGATGACTACAGAGAGAATGATAATTCCGATGATATCATCGATCACCGCGCCAACCAGGATAGTGGTTCCTTCACGGGTCTGCAATTTCCTCATCTCCATGAGTATCCGCACGGTTAAGCCAATGCTGGTAGCGGTGAGAGTAGCTCCCATGAATAGCCAGCCAGGCACGCCTTCCTCGGGGTAAAGCCACCAGGTGATGAGGTACCCGAAGATGAAGGGAAGAATCACCCCTCCGAAAGCTACCAGGGCCCCAGTGACTCCTTGCCTTAGAAAGGAACGGACATCGGTCTCCACCCCCGCCTCGAAAAGAAGGGCAATAACGGCTATTTCGGAGATGACCTCCATGATATTAAAGCTTTGCAAGCCGAAAGCCCCGTGGACGGTGCCGAAGTTCAAGATTATTGGGTCGTGGAAAAGTCCCCCTAAGGCAAAGGGGGAAATGATGAGCCCTGCTACAAGTTCACCTAAAACTGGCGGCTGTTTGAGGTAGCGTTCAGACAATTCCCCAGCAATGCGGGCCGCAATTAAAACCAACGCAAAGGTCAGGATAAACTTATAATAGATGCCAAGTTCCACGAGCTATCCCTTTAGCGGTTTCTAAAGGATTCGATCGAGGTCGCCAAGATGCTGAAGTAATTTATCTTCCCCAGCACCTTCCCCCGCTCATCTACCACTGGCACCTCGTAGAACCCGCTCTCGAGCATGAGGTTTACCGCTTTCTCCACCTGGTCATCCGGCCTTACGCTAACCGGCCCCCCCATCACATCCCGGGCATACTTGGAGGTCAGCAGGTGCAAAGCTTCCCGGCCCTCAAAGAAGGGGTGCCTCACGGTTCCGAACTCACGCACCTCCACTGCCTTGAGCAGCTCTCGAGGCCTAATGGTGCCAATAAGCCTTCCCTCTCTATCCACTACACAGACAACCATGGCCTCTCGATCCTGAACCACCTTTTCCACCACCTGGTATATTTGCTCATCCTCCCGAACCTGTACAAATTTCGTGGCCATGAGTTCCAAAACTCGCTTTCCCATCCCTTAACCTCCCTCTTCCAATAGTTTAAAGGACGCCACATCTACCAGCCCTAGATCAGTCAGCCTAAGTTCCGGTATTACCGGCAGAGCCAAAAAGGACAGGCTAGAGAAAGGAGAAGGGAGGGCACATCCCAGCTCTGAGGCAGCCCGCTCGAGCTTCTTCAGCTTTTCTACCACCCCCTCAAGGGGTTCATCCGACAGAAGGCCAGCGAGGGGCAGAGGCAACGAGTTCACTACCTGCCCTCCCGCTGCTACTACTAGCCCCCCTTGTAACCTTTCTACCTCCCTGAGGGCCAAGAGAATGTCCCGGTCATTAGTCCCCACCGCTATCAGGTTGTGCGAGTCATGGGCGATGGAGGAAGCCATCGCCCCTCTCTTAAAACCGAACCCCTTCACCAGGCCCCGCCCAATATTTCCAGTAGCTCGATGCCTTTCCACTACCACCAGCTTCAGGATATCCTTCTCCAGATCTGCCTCAATGAAACCGCCGCCAGCCTTAACCCTTTCGTCCAACCGACGGGTGAGGATCTGTCCGGGCACGATCTCAATTACAGGGAAGTTTTCACCCCTGGCGGGAAGCCTTAGGGCCTCGATGTCGAAGGGCTTTATTCTGACCGTCTGAGCCACCGCTGGCCAGATCCCCCGCTCTACCTCAAAAAGTGGCTGGCCTTCTTTCGCCACCAGCTTCCCCCGATAGAAGACGAGTTCAGCCTCAAGGCTGGAGATGTCTTCTACCACAACCAGATTGGCCCAGTAACCGGGGGCTATGGCACCTAAGCCTGCCAGATGGAAATACTGCGCCGGGTTAAGGGTGGCCAGCCTGACGGCCCGAATCGGGTCAAGTCCTAGCTTTATTGCCTTTCTCACCACTCCATCAACGTCCCCATCCCGAAGCAGGTCAACACAGCTTCGGTCATCAACGACGAGGAGGCACCGGTCAAAGCTTTGGTCATTGACCAGAGGAAGCAGAGCCTCTAAGTTCTTTTCAGAAGAGCCCTCCCGTATCATGAGCCACATCCCCCGACTTAGCTTCTCCTGTGCCTCTCCCAGGGTGGTGCACTCATGGTCTGAGAGTATGCCTGCGGCAAGATAAGCGTTCAAATTCCGGCCACTGAGGCCCGGGGCATGGCCGTCAATCGGCCTCCCCTGGAAGAGATCCAGTTTGGCCAGAACCTCCAGGTTCCTCTCCACGACGCCAGGGTAATTCATAACCTCGCCAAGGCCGGCGACTTCTGGCCACTCATGCATAATCTTCAGCTCATCCAATCCAACCTCAGCGCCGGAGGTCTCCAAGTTAGTGGCTGGCACACAAGAGGGGGCCATGAGGAAGATATCCAGCGGAAGGTCTCGAGCACAAGCTAGCACCCAGCGGATGCCTTCGATACCAGAGACGTTGGCCATCTCATGCAGGTCAGTGACCACCCCGAGTACTCCCCGGGGGACCACCGCCCGGGCATACTCGGCTGGGTGAAGCAAGGAGCTCTCCAGATGAACGTGACCATCGAGCAGCCCCGGGAGCAGGTACTTCCCCTCCAAATCTAAGACCTCCCTTGCCTGACGGTAATCTCCCACCCCGGCTATCCTTCCCCCAAACAAGGCCACATTGCCTTCTTCTACCTGGCAGGTAAAGACATTTACAATCTTGGCCCCTGTCAGCAAAATCTCGGCTGGTCTCTCTCCCCTGGCCACTGAGAGAAGTTCCCTATTCATTTTTCCTCTATATAGCGGATATCCGGGAGCCAGCGAAATTTCTCCTCATAATCCAACCCATAGCCCACCACAAACCTGTCGGGTATGGTGAAGCCTAGGTAATCGATGGAGACGGGCACCCTCCGGCGAGAGGGCTTGTCCAGCAGGGCGCAGAGCCGCAGTGAGGCTGGACTCTTCTGGCGTAGATGATCCAAAAGGAAGCTCAGGCTGAGCCCGGTATCCACTATATCCTCCACTACCAGGACGTCTCGGTTCCCTATTGGCGTTCGAATCTCCTGAATGACCTCTACCCGGCCAGAGGTATCCCGGCCAACATAGCTGGAGAGTCTGATAAAATCGATCTCCAGAGGTATGTTCAGAGCACGTACTAGATCGGAGAGAAAGATGAAGCTACCCTTGAGAACGCCGATGAGGAGGGGACCTTTATCCCGGTAATCCCTTTCAATGGCCGCAGCCAGCTCGATGACCCTGGATTTTATTTGCTTACGAGTGAGAAGAACCTTCAACTTTCTCAACGAAGTTCTTTCCCCTCAAGATTCACTTTATCG
>CAZJSO010000111.1:0-3556 GCA_964548795.1 uncultured Dehalococcoidia bacterium
CCAGACCTTTCTGTTGAACCCATGAGGAAATTTGGCTTACTGGCAGAAGAGCTTCGGCTATTCTATCTAGCCTGTTCATTATCCGTGAGAACCAGCTGTGAAATATAGCCAGCCAAATGCCGAATAATGCCAGCGTTACCCCTAAAAAGATAGGTATGGTCAAAGGGGTTTCCATCAATGTTATTTTAATTCATGAAATCCTGGGGGTCAACAAAGACTGTGGAGGGGTTGCCATGGCAACCCTAAAACTTGACAGGGGGTGAGGGGGTGGAATAAAAAGAAGATAGGAGAATTAAAAGCGGTCGTATCCATCCCAATCGTATCCAGCTGGTCGTATTCAGGAGGGAGCTGTGGACGAGGAAAAGAAAAAGTTTAAATGTTCGGAATGTGGAAGGGAGTTTGACTCCCCGGGGGCTCTTGGTGGACATATGCAGGTTCACCGAAGGCCGGAACCCCCGCCGGATTTCTCCGGGACAGGTGAACCGGGGGAAGCTGAGCAGATAAGAGAGCTTCTGAGGCAAGGGTATACCTATGAGCAGCTTACCAAACAGTTTGGCTTCAAGTCTTCCACGGTTCGGCAGGAGATGGCTAAATTTGTCCCTCCTGCCGGAGAAAAGGGAGGGGATAAGGGTGATAAGAGTGATAAAAGCCTTGCCAAGCGGGAGGCCTTCCCCACGAAGCTGGGATTGAAAGACATGGTTCCTCCTGAGGCGCTTGTTAGTGAGCTTTCGCTGCCTGATGGGGACACCATGTCCGCCTGGGTGAAGGGGGTGGTAAGCGGGATTCAGCTTCTGCTTCTGGGAGCCAGGTACTCCCAGCTTCTGGCCGGAGCCCAGGCAGAAATTACGGAGACCCAGCTGAAGATACTGAGGGAGGCGAAAAGCGCCGAGACGGAGATCGCCGACAGGGCGGCAAAGGAGGCCGCTCTCAAGGTGGCGGATTACTTTGAGCGAACGCAACCCTGGAAGCAGGTGCCTGCTGCCACCGGGCCATTTGAGCGGATGATGAACCCCGTGGCCGATGCGATCGGCAAACAGCTGGAGCAAGTGGTCGGAAGGATGTTTGGCCTTGGCGGGCAGGGTCAAGGCGCTCCGCAACCGCCGCCGGGCTGGACATACGAAAACAAAAAGGAGGGAGGGAATGATCTTTCCGGGGATAAGCCAGGAGCAACTTCAGCAGGCCCAGCAGGTGGGCCAGCACATTGAGGTGCTGATGAGGAAATCGGAGAGTGAAGGGAGGCTTGAGATAATTTTCAAGCCTCTAACCGAAGAAGGGACCAGAATGATTCCAGACATGCTTAACAGTTTTACTCAAAGCCTGGCAACCCAGCTGGCCAGCTTCTTTGGTCTTCGAGGCAAGATAGAAGATGTTTAACTTTAACGACATATTAAACCTGATGGTACTTCTCGCCATGGCCTGGACCCTGGTCAGGCTCTGGGGTTGCCATGGCAACCCCAAAAACTTGACAACAAATCGGGAAGGTGGTAATAGTGAATTAGAAGCGGAGCTGCCGCCACAGCTTCGCGCTCAGGCGGAAAAATACATCCGCCGCTGGATGGACTCAAGCCTTTTCAGGCCGAAGTCCTGAAAATAGAATAAGCCGAAAAGAAAAGCGGGTGTCAAGTGCCCAAATGTTTTGGGCGACACCCGCTTTTCTTATTTGGGCACTTGGCGCCCGGAAAAATTATCAGGGAGGTGAAGAATGAAAAGACTAAGTTGGGAAGACATTGAGGAGAATGTGCCCAAAGACTATGCTGAAGCCACCACGAAGGAGAAGTTCGAAACAGGCTTGAACAGGGTTGCCCCTCCGGGGAAAGTAGCTGACCCCGAAACTGCCAAGCTCTATGAGGAGCGCACGGATGAAGATGCGGGGAAGAAGATGGTGAAGAACTGGGGCAACAGCCGGCTCTTCAAGTCGAAAAAGGAGTAGTAGTGAGCTGTGCCCTCCCAACACCCCGTTGTCGCCTTTGCTGTGGCAGTAGCTGCTCTGGCCTGCGTGGCGGCGCTGGGCCGGAAGGCAATCCGAACTTTCCTGAGCAACCCCATTCCCTGGGAGGAGAAGAGAAAGCTCCTGGATTCCTATGGGAAATGGGCGGTTGAGTTGGCCGAGGCTTCCTGCGCCGAAGGCGATGTGGAGTGTGTGAGGAGGGAGGCTGAGAGACTTTATAAAGCAAGAATATATAGGGGGTGAGAAGATGCAAACACAACAGTATCCAGGACCCATAGTGCCGACTCAGGCGCCTTCCCCTTATGCTCCTTATCAAGCAGGGGGAGGGGCGATAGACATCAACACCATAATGAACCTCATGCTGGTCATGGTAATCATGGTCATGATGATGGGGTTCGCCAAGGAAGCAAGAAAAGTTTAAGGAGGTGAGTTATGTATCCACAACAGACAACTGCGTATGCTCCATATGTATACACGCCGTCCCAGATCGATATTAACCAGATCATGAATCTCATGCTGGTCATGGTGATCATGGTCATGATGATGGGCATGATGAAAGAGGTCACGGCGAAGGCATAGGAAGGAGGGTGAAAACATGAAAATAGGGATTCAGGAATTTGAAGCCCAGCAAGAGCCGGTGCCGGTGCAGATCCCTCCCCTTGCCTCGCAAACCACTCTGGTCGCCGGCTACGACCCCAGGGACGGCACCCTGAGGGTGGTCAACCTGGGGGCTCTGGTCGAGCCTTTGGTTTTGGCCGAGAAGGCTTACTGCCTCGACAAGCTCGATGAGCGAAATAAGATAGAGGCCACCATCAAGGCTGGGTCAGCGGTTGGGGCCAAGGCCACGAAGGTGCTCGAGGTTCCTGCAGGCGAGGTCTGGTATATAAACCGGATCCAGCTCGTCAGCCCGGCGGAGTCGGGCGGCGGCGTGGGGGACATCGTTAAGGTGAACGTGGCGATCTCCACCTGGCCGAAAAATGAGGACGGCTCCGATAAAACCTACTGGGCTGAGGGTAAGGGAACCGCTGCCGAGGACACCTTTGACATCGACCTGCCCGCCCAGGGTGAGCTCGGCGAGGAACTCAGGCTTGTTGGAGGTGATAAGCTGACCCTTATGGCGGAGCTCACCGGAGCGGATGCCGGGGCCGATCTCACCGCCAGCATGACGGTCTTCGGACGCAAGGGGAGAAGGCTTGTCTAAGCTGAGCGTCAGGCTCTAGCGCATGCCGGTGCCCGGGCTTTGAGCCCTGGAAGTCCACACGGAGAGGCAAAAATGGCTAAGGGTTTAAGTAAGGAGGAGCTCTCAGCGCTCCTGGCAGATAAGCCCCGTCTTGTAGAAACAATAAGGAGGCACAGCATGGCAGGCTTTTTGAGCAAAAGCGAGCTGGAGGCCCTGGTTGCCGGGTCGGTTCAGACTGGTGATCTCGCTCCCGATGCGGTTACCGCGGAGAAGATAAAGGACGGCGAGGTTAAGGCCGGAGAGATTGGGGCGGAGGCAGTGACCAAGCCTAAGCTCGCCGTCAAGGAGGTCTCGGTAACGGTTGCCGCCGGAGCGGCCAGCGGCTCATCTGCAGCCGATTCTGAGTTATCCCGCGGCCAGATCCTTGG
>CAZJSO010000112.1:0-1497 GCA_964548795.1 uncultured Dehalococcoidia bacterium
CACGGAGGTAAGGGCAACCGTTGTCTGGAAGGTGGGGCTACAGCAAACCGCGCTCATAAAAAGGCCGCCAAAGAGGGGCAATCAGGCCCCTTCATCTGGCTGGACTGAAGAGGAGGAGCGGATACTGCGGCAACTCTGGCCCTCTGCAGCCAGGGAAGAGGTGTTGAAGGCTTTGCCGGGCAGAACGTGGAGGGCCATTGGCCTGCACGCTTGCAAGCTCGGCATCAGGCGCGCCCGCAACCGAAGTTCCTTCGAACAGGGCGAACCATGGACTCCTGAGGAGGACGACAAGCTTGCACAGTTGTACTTCGGAGGAGAGCCGCTGGACAGGATTGCTGAGCAGCTTGGTCGCACACTTGCCGGCGTGTCATGCCGGGTCAGGGATAAGGGTCTAAAGCGACCTATGCCGAGAAGAAAGGCCGTGCCGGAGTGGCAGACCGAGGATAATCTCTGGGGCTCTGAGGCCGCACGTCAGGAGACGCTCCGGTTCCTAAGAAACTGCATCGAGTTTTCTTGCCGTAGAGGCTGAGGAGGTTTTCTACCACTTCTTTTTCAAGTCCGCCCAGAGGTCCGATGGCTTCTCATAAATATAGCCTTCCCGGTAAGGCCCGAAATCAGGATTCGAGCCATAAATCACCTCTCCGGTAGTTGGCTCTAACACACAATATTTACCCTCAGGGTCAAAAACATAAAGCCAAGCATGGTCACACTCGCTGAAGGTCTCCCCCACCATGTTCAGGTTGCCTACCACTATGGCCGACTTTATCTGGGCGGTGAAGAGCATGTTCCAGAGGTCAACCGCCATATCGTTGCAGTCCGTCTCATTAGGAATATAAGTGTGAGAGCTGTGGTAGGACCGCCCAATATCCTCCACCTTCCACTGCCACTCATATTCGCGCCCGGACCAGGCCAAGCTGCGAAATTTGGGGTTGCCGAGGACATTGCTGGGGGAGAGGGCATGATCTGGGGAAGGGGTGAGCTGCTTGCGGAGCTGGGCGATCTGGGCGTTTAAACTGTCCTTCTCCGCCTCGGCCTTAGCCAGGTCATCGACCAGCCGGGAGATGGTCTGATTGCGCTCCTCGATCTGGAGCTTCAGTTTGGCATTCTCTACCTGAGTAATGGAGAGCTGATAGTTTAGCCGGCTCTTATCAGCATTGAGGGAAGAAATCACCTTTTTGTTTTGCGAAATCTCACCCTTCAATTCCTCAAGGCGAGAATTCAGGTCGCTGATTTCCTTTTGATAATCGGCCGTTTGACTTTCAAGCTTGGCCAGCTTAGAGTTGAGACTGCTATTTTTCTCCTCTAGGGCTGCGATCTGGACATTTAGTCGCTCCACCACCTCCCTCGAGTTCCCAGTCGGCGAAGGAAGCGGCGGGGGCGGGGGCTTGCGCACCGCATGGCCTATGCCAAAGCCGCTGCCAAAGCCAAGGAGCAGAAAAAACAACAGAACTGCCAAAGGGATTCTTCTCATCTTAGCCTCCCAACCTCCAGATATAG
>CAZJSO010000112.1:1597-3521 GCA_964548795.1 uncultured Dehalococcoidia bacterium
AACAGAACTGCCAAAGGGATTCTTCTCATCTTAGCCTCCCAACCTCCAGATATAGCTTCCCTATTTTAGCACTTAACGAGCGAATCCGCTGACTTTGCTGTAGAGAGAGGACTCAAATCCAGGCCTAGTTTTCTAACTACGTGGAAGGCGGGGCTTTGCCCAGCAGGACAGAGGAAAGCTCCTTCACTGTGTCCGGGTCAGCTACCGCTACTACCTCATCATCAGCTTCCAAGTTGCTATCCATAGAAGGCAACCGGGGGGCTTTATCCTTACCAATTATCAAGCAAACCAAGCACTTCCCTGGGAGCTTAAAATCTCCCAACTTCTTTCCTACAGCCATAGAACCTGAGGGTATCTTCACCCCCACTACCTCCAGCCCCTTGTCCCTTAGCTCCAGCAGCGGAACTAAGGGGTGGGAAGGAAGTTCATGCTTGATATGTGCCAGAATAAGGTCGGTGCTGGACACCGTGACGTCAATGCCCAGCTTCTCGAAGATGGCTCTGTTCCGTGGATTCTTGATTCGAGCAATGGTGCGGGCCACGTGAAAACGGTGCTTAGCCACCTGACAGGACACCAGATTATCCTCATCGTCCCCCGTAACAGCGACCAGCACATCAGCTCGGCTAGCCCCGGTTTCTTCCAGGGTGCGCGCCTCGCATCCATCGCCTCTCACCGCTACCTCTCCCAGTTCCTCGGCCAGGGTCTCGTAGCGACTGGTCTTCTTCTCCAGGATGGTTACCTCGTGCCCTTCACTGAGCAGAGCCTTCGACAAATGGTAGCCTACTTCCCCTCCCCCAACAACGATGATGTACACTCTAACCTCCAATGAGCTGCTTCAGCGCTTCAGCTCCCATGACGGTTGGACTTATGGTCTTCAGTCCCAGTTCTCGGTACATTTCCTCCCTAATGGGGTCGTAGATGCGACAAATTACTTGTGGCACGTTAAAAATATGCTTGGCGATCTGGGCGGCCATCACGTTTCGATTATCTCCCTGAGTCACCGAAACAAAAACATCCGCCTCCTCTATCCCCGCTTTACGAAGTGCATCCTCGTCGAGTCCATTTCCAACCAATGCCGTTCCTTTGAAGCCCCGTGGAAGTCTCCTAAAGCTGTAAGAATCTACATCCAAAACTGTGACTTCCTGCCCCTCGGCATCCAGCATGCCTGCGAGCTCAGCCCCCACCCGCCCACAGCCCATGATAACCACCTTCATCCAGCAACCTCCTCCTTCAAGGGCTCCCACCAGAGTATTACTCGACAGGGAGCATGCTTAAGAACATAGGGAATTGTCTCTCCCAGGCTAAACTCACCAAACTTGGTCTTATAAACCGTGCCAATGATTATCAGGTCAGCACCACACTCCACAGCCTCATTAACCAGAGCGGGGCCACTTTCACGTGCCTGAAGTAGGTCGGCTTCCACTTCCCAACCAGCCTTCTTGGCCACGTTCTCAGCTTCGTCCAGTATACTCTCTCCCCTCTGGATCTCCCCCCTTATCTCAGCATCCACCGGAAGAGTGCGGTCAATCTCGATCACATAGGCCACATATACCTTGGCTTTATTACGCTTGCCTAGGTCACAGGCAAACTTAACAGTTTCTTCGTCAACTTTGGCGCCGCTTACCGAGACCAAGACCGACTTAAATTTCATCTCCGGTCTTTTGCCACATAGCTCTAGACTGCAAAGATAAAAGTTCCATTCGCTAGCAGATTAGTAGCCTTAAAATTTTGATACCATCTATCGGGTAAGTCAAGCCCCAAGCTTACGGACTGGGTAAACTCAATACGAACCTACCCGAGGCTTTGCCAATTTTTCCCAAAATGGTATTATTATAATTGGTCCCTGTAGCTCAATAGGACAGAGCAACTGCCTTCTAAGCAGTGGGCTGCGGGTTCGAGTCCCGCCAGGGACGCTTTTATGGGC
>CAZJSO010000113.1:0-3375 GCA_964548795.1 uncultured Dehalococcoidia bacterium
CTCCACCAGGTTGCGGATCCCTCGGGTCATCCGCACATGTTCCATCGCAGCCAGCACCACTGAGACCGTCCGATACCAGGGACCTCGGTCCGTCACCAGCCTCCTTGGCCACCGCCCATAGAGCTGACGGATCTTCTGCAAGAACCTCTCCACATCCCACTGGCTCCTCTTGGTATAGGGCTCGGCATAGACGATCCCTCTCTGTAGGGGATCGGTGGCCAGGAAGAGCCATACCTTCCGCTTCCCCAACTGCAAGGCGGTGTCATCCACGATCAGTGTCTGCGAGAGCCGAGGGAGCCAGAGGGCTTTTGGGTCCAACCGCTGACTGTATTTGTGGACCCAATTCCAGATGGCTACGTGGCTGACCTCCACCCCCAGCTGCTTTAGAACCCGAGCTACCTGCCTGGTGCTCAATTAGTGTAGAGGAAGAGGGCCAAAGCGATGGCTCGGCGTCCGTCCTCTCCCTCTGGATGATCCCCTGCTCCTTGAGCCAGCGCCCCATCTCCTCTAGAGGGTTCTTTGTGATCATCCCCTCACCTCCGCCCCAGTTTGCCACACCACCCATAAAGTTAACAGCACCCTCTGCAATGCTATTTGACAAAAGCCGCTTTTTATGTATAATAATGCAAATAAACGAGCAGGAATAGGGGGTGGTGAACAAATAGGTAGATTGCTGACCCTGGAGGAAGCAGCGGAGAGACTAAGGATTAGCAAGTATACCCTATATGGTTGGCTACAGAAAGGAGAAAATGGCATCAGGGAGTATGCCTTCAAGATGGGGGGCAAAAATGGGTCTTCAAAGAGGAGGATCTGGAGAAGTTTATCGAGAATCAGCGACGTAGTAGTCAAAGTTCATGATTACATTAAAGTGACTATAAGTTGAACTAAAGTTTCCCCCAAAAAGATAAGGGAAGTAATCCACCAAGGATAGGAAGAATTCTTAATTCCAGAGGGAGGATAGATAATGAAGTTTCAGAAAGGAGCGCGGATAACAGGGTATATATCACTCCTCTTGTTTGTTGTTTTAGGAGGCATGGCACAAACAGCCGCACTAGGCCAGGCAGGGATAAATCATGTGGATGTCGATTTCTATACTTATATATCTATGAAACACGCCAAGTCGAGGGCATACCGAATCAGTCACTAGTTGGTCTAGTGAATGTGGCCTCTGAGCTTTACAATTCTAAGGACCTCACAGGTGCAGCTGTGAAGAATCCAACCCCGGTTTTCAGCACGGATCTCCCAGTAAGTTGGGTTAGCTACCAAGAATACCTTGTTCCCCCCTATAGATGGGAACTTCCTGATTTACCGGAAGAAGATGAGTATTGGGTAGGAGCAGGTATCGCTCTGCCAGAAGGGGCTGTCACCTATGCTCCTGGATTCTCCGTCGATTACTCCCTGGAACCCCTCGAGTTTAACCCGCCCGGAGGGGAACAAAAGGTAACAATTAGTGTAATCCCTGAGAACATCGACTTAATAGTAACGGGAGAGCTTTCTATGGTGATCAGTGTCAAAGAGACCGATCAAGTAATCCCCACTATTACCTCGATTTCTGCAAAGCGAGGTAGCGTTTGGCTTGATCCAGCAGGGCAAACTGCTTGGTGGGGTTCGGGGAGAAGCCCGGGGGGTAAATATCTCGTTGAAATCAGCATCGACATAAAATTGAAGGAAGGAGTTGATTTAGCCAAACATCTACCGACGATCGAGGTGCGAGCTGACATTCCTCAAGGAGGTGGAGCAGTTACTGGGACCAGCCTTAACAGGACGGCAACAACAGGTGTCGGGACATGGAGATGGGAGTCAAGTGAACCCTGTGCCTGGACCTGGGAGGAAAAGCTTAGAAAGGTTGTTCGATATCAAGGCTTCTCTGCGCCGGGATTCCGTCCACCCACAAAAGAAGCTATTGACGCTGCAATAAGGAAGGGCTTAGACTGGTTAGCTTATTATCAGAACGATGACGGATCATGGGATTACTATAATCTCGATCCCAGTCGAAATTGGAGTTCTCCAACCTCAAACGTCGGGGTCACTGCATTGGCTACTTTAGCGTTTCTACTTTACGGATATACCGAGGATAACCCCACTGTAAGTAAAGCAATTCAATATATCTTACAACACCAAGATAAACAGCATGGATATTTCTGCAGTGAGCAGCATTGTTTGCTCACTTATGAAACATCTTTGTCGATTCTAGCCCTTGTGGCCACCCATAATCCCGAGTATGAAGATGAGATTGCAAGGGCAAGAGAATGGTTAGTAGTAGCTCAAAATGATGAACATACTCAATATTCCTATGAACTTAACTGCAATAACCCAGATGATTGCTGGGCTTATGGAGGATGGGGTTATTATTGTGGACATGTTGTAACCGAGGACAAATATGTTCCTGAACTTGTCCCATATATATGGTCCGATCTCTCCAATACCCAGTTTGCTTTAATGGCATTGAAATGGTCTGGTCTTCCTCCGGATAGCGAGGTCTGGAAGAAAGCCGAAAATTTTATCTCCCGCTGTCAGAATCCTGATGGGGGTTTTAACTATATGCCTCCCTGGCGAGGAAGACCCAGACGGGCTTGGATGGGAGGTGGTTCATATGGGAGCATGACAGCTGCTGGGATTTGGGGATTACAGCTATGTGGGGTTTCTAGTGATGACGAACGTATCCAGCATGGCCTTAATTGGTTAAGGAGGTTCTATAGTTATTGGGATAATCCCCAGTTAGGTGAGGAACACCATTATTACTACCTCTGGACAGCTACCCGGGCCTTCCTACACAGTGGTTTACCTGGGATTCTGGAACCAAGACCACCACTTGAGGGTTGGTATTGGGATTTCGCTGGATACCTCGTGGAGGTTCAAAATGAAGATGGGAGTTGGGAAAGCACGGATAAGGAAAATGAAACAGCAGAGTATGCAACAACCCTAGCCCTGCTTATCTTGGAGAAGGCAGCGCTTCCGTCACCATAAGGAATGGGTGACCCCAAGCAGAGGTTGGAAACCCTATAGTGTGGGGTGTAACATGTCATTGAAGATAATAGTAGTTAAATACACAATGATTTTGATCTCATTCCTGTGCATGATGCCCCTCTTCCTATCCTCCATCGCGGATGAAACTGGTTTATCCTTCGAGGATGTTACTTTCGCTGATCTCAAGAACGCAAGTTATATCTTAAAAAAGATTTCCTATGAGGACATACAAAAGCATTATAACATTTTATTCGTTAGAACGAATGAAGAAAGATATGCGAAGCTCCTCCTAGAAGGCCTATCTCGAGCTGGGATCGCTTGGCGTAGAGTGGTCATCTACAATCCGAATGGAGCCCTGCAAGGGGATATAGAACATCTAAAACTCAAGATAGGCGAATCGTATGATTT
>CAZJSO010000114.1:0-3350 GCA_964548795.1 uncultured Dehalococcoidia bacterium
TTTTAGAAGCTGGGCAAAGCCAATGATCGGCGTCAAGATGTTATTGAAATCATGGGCAATTCCAGCAGCAACCTGTCCCAGGGCGGCAAGCCTTGCCTGAGCTTGAAGTTCCTCCCCCCTTCGGCGTTCTTCAGTCACTTCTCGGAGCAGGAGCACCCACCCACCGGCCTCCGGCCCCACCTCCACCGGGGCACTCATCACCTCAAATATCCTCCCCTCTGGCCCGGCCAATTGAGCGCAGAGTGGCCCACAAGCAGACTGAAGTAACTCCTCGATCTTTGCCTCCCCCAACTGCTCAACCGACTCACCCTGACCTACTCCGCCGAGTAGTGCCAGGTACTCCTTCCCCACCGGATTGGTCAGCACTACCCGCCTCTCCCCGTCCAGCAAGAGCACTCCTTCCGGAATGGTGTCCAACATGGTCTTCATCTGCTGCCTCTGCTCAGCGAGAAGCGCTCTGAGGCGCTGAATGGATAAGGATGCCTGACCGGAGACGGTGTTTAGCAGACGCACCTGTTCTTCTTTAAAGGCCCTTTCGCGCTCCGCGCCGACGTAGAGCAGGCCAATGAGTTTCCCTTCTGGCTCCACGATGAGCGGTACTCGGAAAGATGACCTCAGCCCCTTTACCAGGGGCGAAGTTTCGCTTGACGGCTTCAGAACCTTCGCTGGTATGCCCTTACCTGGCAAATCTCCCCCCAATGCTCTGAAGGCGGCAATCAAATCTCGCTGGACTTTTTCCTCCAGCCGGGGTGAAAGGGTTCGGGCAGGATAGACCAGCAATTCCCTTATATTGTCCACAACCAGTAGCGTAGCGGCCACATCGTACTGCACCACTCTGTGCAGCCCTTCCACAACAACTCTGAAAAGCTCGTCATAGTTCAGGGTAAACCCTAATTGTTTTGTCAGGTCATACAGCACCTTCAACTCATAGGTGCGTTGTTCCACCTGCCTCTCTAAGCCGGCATTGAGTTCTTTGAGCTCCTCCTCATATCGCCATGCTTTCACCACTGCGGCAAAAACGGGCTGCAATTCGTCAAGCAGTAAGCGAGACGCCTCATCGAAGGCATTAACTTGAGAGCTCAGGAGCCCCAGTAATATACTCTCACCCCTTTCCGCGAGAAGAGGGACAAGGAGGAAGGAGCGCAAGCTATACCGAACACAGAGTTGAGCTCCCCGGCTCTCACTTTGCTCCAGATCGGGTACATAAACTGCTTGCTTCTTTTTGATCGCCATCTTAAAGGTTGAGCTCGCCTCCGCAGGCTGTGGTCTTTGAGCCTTGCCGCCGGCCGGCGAGCATAGCCTGCGGAATTCCTCGTTCAGGTCCCCAAGCCGTTCCTTATATTCGGGAGATGCCCACTGGATCGTAGCCTCAACATCGCCTGAGGGCCGCAGGCGCCAGATGACCCCTGCATCTATTGGCAAGACCCCGCTTAGCACCTTCAAAGCAGCTTCCAGTGCCTCGCCGGGGGCACGCCTCAAGAGGGCCGGATAAAGGCGGTGTTTTAAACGCTCCGCCTCCTGTTTTTTTGCCTCCTCTGTGACATCAATTGCAATGCCGTGCAGGCTTATGAGTCCGTGGGAGTTGCGCTCAGCGGAGATCTGCTCACGTATCCAGACCCAGTGCCCGTCACGATGGCGGAAGCGGTGCTCCAAGACCACCGACTCCTTCCCCTCCCACAGCAGACTGGCACCTTCCATTACCCTTGGCTGATCCTCGGGATGAATACACTTAAGCCAGAGGCCTGGATCCCTCAGGAAATCTCCCGCAGAATAGCCCAGAATCTCCTCCACCGCGCCATAGATTTCAAGCTCTGGTGGCGTTGAAAGCCCTTTCAAAGAAAGTGAGATGCGAGGAACCCGCCAGACCAGCACCCGAGCCTGCCTGACGACATCGGATAAAGTAGCTCCTAAATCTGCAACCTTCTCTGCCCTCTCACAAGCTACCCTCATTAGCCGATTGAGGGAAACGGCCCCCTCCACCTGTTCGTCTTTGAGGACTAAACCGTAGGGAATGTCTGAGGTGGTCAGCTTATCCAGTGCTTCCGAAACTGAGCAATCGGGCGTCAGCAGAACAGCTTGCTTGAGTGGCAGGTCACTTAAGCGGCGGGTCTCTGGGTATCCTACCGCGGACTGCGGCAACAGAACGCTCCAGCGACCCTTCCGTTTCACTGCCACAGGGTGGCCTTTCTCCAGAGCCTCCCTAAGCCCTTTAAGGGTAGCTCTCTCACTGCATACCTGTACTGGCTCAAGGAATTCGGCCACCCGCCAGTCGTTTACGAATTCCCTCCCCATGGTATGAGTATATCCTCTTCCACATTGATGTCGATGCTCACCACGACATGCAATGAATCGGTTTCGTCCATTATTCGCTCCGCATGACGGAGGATCAAAGGAACTAACTCATCCTCCGGCACCTTCCGCAGGTCTGACAGGCGAATCAGAACGGCCTCTATCACTGGGTGATCAACCTCAATGGCTTTGAATGCCCCTGGAGTGATCTCCTCAAATGCACGAGACAGGGCATTGATGCCTACGGGAGCAAGTTTGCCCACTACCAAGGCATCCTTTACAGGCGGCAGGGCAAACTGGCTAAAGCCCAGCCTTATAGATGCCCTGGCCAGCTTCTCACGATGTTTATCTTCGTCCCCACGCATCATATGCCTCCCAACAGTGAATTTGCCCGAAGGACAACACAAAGATTATGCTCTATGTGCGCCTAAATTTCAATAGTTTGTGGAACGAGTTGCCTCAAAATAATGTGTCAAGGCCGGTTTTCGCGGGTCCTACAGCCAAAATCGTCAGAGTGTTAATCTGCCTGCAATACCTGGCAACTGGTGGGCCCAGAGCATTGTATGGCCAAATTGCTTGGTGGGGAAGGGGGGACTCGAACCCCCACGCCTTGCGGCACATGATCCTAAGTCATGCTCGTCTGCCAGTTCCGACACTTCCCCACTTTAAAAGCTTCTCAGACTATTTTACCACCTTGTGCAACACTTTGCTCTACCAGGATGGCTAGTTCAAGGTCGTCAGGGCATTCTCGGAAGATCTTCGGGGAGTTTCGTCGCTCCCTTTCTGAAGCCCTCTCAGGGAACCGTTTCCAGGGTTCTCTCAAGGTATTTTAGGATATTCGATCGCTGGCTCAATTCTTGCACTGGTTGGCGAAAAGCGCGCGGATGGTTATATAATAGTTAAGCATTTGGTCGTCATCTTAAGAGACTTTGTTTGCCTCATCTTTAAGGAAGACCAAGAAATCTTGGCTGGGGAAGCTCGCTGGACTCTTCGAGCGCCCAGAGATAGATGAGCACCTTTGGGAGGAGATAGAGGAGCTTCTCATCCTGGCTGATGTAGGT
>CAZJSO010000115.1:0-3270 GCA_964548795.1 uncultured Dehalococcoidia bacterium
GGAACGGGCGGGCTTTTGGCCACCCTGTTCTTCGCTGGAGTGAGCACACTCCTTTGGGCCCTGTGGAAGTTAGCTAGGGGTGAGGAGGTGCATCGAGGGATAACCCTCCCTTATGCTCTCCCCCTCCTTTTTGGAGCTGCCCTGGCGGTGATTGGAGGGTGAAATGAGGGCTTTGAACGACGTTAAATTCATCTGCAGGCTCTGTGAGGACCCCCAGTTGTTCACCACCAGGAGTGGAAGGCCCAAGCTGGTGGTGCGAGTGGCCATCCCCCGCCCCCCTCATATGCCCCCTAAGGGCAGCCCTAACGCCGACTTCACCACTATCGTGGAGTACGGCGACAAAGCAGCCCGAGATTTCCCCTTCCTCAAGAAGGGATCCGAGATACTGGTGGAAGGGAGTCTCCAGTCGAGGGATATTGAGGGCGGGAGAACCGCTCAGGAGGTATTCGTGCACCGGATGCAGTTTTTGAGCGAGATCAACTGGGAAGCAGAAGCAACGGAATAACTAGAGTTGTTGCACAATTGACCGATCCGTAAAATCCGATGATAGAAGTAGAGATCGAGAAGAAGGTCATCGCATACATAGTGCTGGCCATCTTCATACTCCTGGTGTTTGTGCTAGGCTGGAGGGCCACCCCCTACTCCCACGGCCGCCCGGTGCTCTTGACCAGGGGGGCCAGGAGCGTTAAGCTCTACGTGGAGGCCGCCAGCGGGTGGCTGGTGGAGGTGAGTGTCCAGAGGGAGAAATTGAACGGCGTCCTCCCTGGGGATGTGGCTTCCCTTCCCACTCCTATTCCTCCGGGGGGAAGGCCGGAGTCTATCTACCAGGCAAGCAAAACTGTGGCAGATGCGGAGAGGAGGCTGCTCGTCGCACTTTCGCAGGCGGAGAGGTGGGAGGTTCCGGCGGGGTTTAGTGGTCTCCACTCCATAATAGTTGGGGCTATAAAGGGCCACATCGAATTGGCAGAGATGATCGGGGACTACATAGGGGCACCTGAGCCGGAGAAGTTGAGGGGGATAGAGGAACAATTGACCTCCAGCGGGGAGGCCCTCGAGAGGGCGCAGGAAACCCTTGAGAAACAGAGGAAAGAGACGTTCAGATAAGGGGAGGGGAGCCGGTGCCGAGGTGGCGGGAGGAGCGCGGGGAGACCTCGCTCGAAGCCCAGAGCGGTATATTCCCGGCGGAGCGGGAGAGGCTGAAGCTGGACTACCTCCAGCTGCGGGCCAACTACGAGGCCCAGAGGCGGCTCAGGGAGTACGCCGAGAGGAGATTAAAGGAAGTTGAGGGAGCGGTGAAAGAGCTCGCCAGAGCCCTGGCCGCCCCTGAGCTGACCGCTTACGCGGCGGAGGGGGGAGATCCCGAGGAGTGGGATGTACTTGAGTGGATAGAGTTCACCAGAGAAAAGGTCAAGGCCAGGATCAATCGTCTGACCCTGCTGGGCGGGGGGAAGGAGAGGATCGGAAAGCTGGAGGAGCAGGCCCGCGAGATAGAGGGGCTGAAGGCTGAGCTTGCCGCAGCCCGTGCGAGGGCGGCAAGGCTTGAGGAGAGGGTAAAGGAGTTTAAGGCTGAGCTGGCCGCACAAAAGAGGATAATCGAGGAGCTCGTGGCGGAGCGGAGGATGAGAGAGAGGCCTGAGATGGAAAGGATAACCCCCCCGCCCGGCTACGAGTGGATGTCCAATTGGCAGCGTGAGGCGGGGGAGGCCTTCCCCAAGCAGATAGCGGTGATGAAAGTCATCGGGTTCAAAGGCCTCTGTCGGCGGCCCAAGGTGGTTGAGGCAGCGGGCCTTAACCCGGGGAGCGGGACGGAGAGGAGGGTCATAGATGCCCTCTTGGGGAAAGTGGACTATATACCCGTTCCCCTGATAGAGAAGATGGAACCCAAGTCGGAGACCACAGGGAGAGCCCCTTGGCTGGTGAGGTTCACGGAGGAGGGGGAAGAGGTATTCAAAATACTGTTCGGCATCGAGCCCGTGGTGAGCGAGCTGACCAAGCTGCTCAAAAGGCACCTGACCCCCGAGCACGTCCTGCTCAATCTGGAGTTCGCCGACGAGGCCCGGCTGCGGGGATGGGAGGTGGATCTCTTCCCCGACCCCATTCCCCTCCCCGATGGAGGGATGGTCTATCCCGACCAGGTAATAACGAAAGATGGGGAAGAGTTCTACGTGGAGTGCGAGAGATCTACGGCGAAGAAGCCGGAGGACAGGGCGATCAAATGGGCCAATCTGCTCCAAGCCACAGGGGGGAAGATATGCGTGGTAACTCCAGACAAGAGGTCGCAGTCGGCCATCTTCTCCGAGATAACCCAATGGGCACACGGCAAGCATAGGGTGCATTTCTACGCCACCAACGTGGCGGCCCTCAAGCAGGATGAGACCAAGGAACTTTGGGTGGTGAGAAACAGGGAGATCCGTTAAGCATTGCAATGTGCAAATGGCCTACGGCGGGCGGCGCCAGTTTCGCTCAGGCGTTTCCGCCGCCTGCCTTCGGCAGGGGCGTAAAGCCCTCGCTTTGCCCCAATCCTTTCGCCAGCCTGCGCCCTTCGGGCTTGGCAGCGTAAGGATTGGGGCTGCCGCGGCCTCACTTCGTTCGGCCGCTGGCGTACCACCTCCCGCCGCACTCCGTGGGCGCGAGATGGTACATGCCCGACCTGGCGCCAGCCCTTATCGGGAACCGCTTAGGTTATTTCTCCTGGAGAGAGGGCGAGGAAAGGTGGAGAAAGAGCAGGGCAAGAAGATTAACAAGGTCAACTACTCCCCGCTGAAGCGGGGAGCTTGTAGCGGGCCGAGCCGCTGCAAGGTGGCAATTCGCCACAGTGTTGACACGTCTTCCCTCGGGGTGTCACCCTCAGACCGAGGGATACCCAGAGGAGCTAAGCTGTGTTCTCCCAGCAGCCCTCTTGGGGACAAGACTCGGGAGTTCCCCCCGGCATAGGTGACATGGACCGGGGAGAACCTCATATCGAGAGGAGGCTTGTGGCCAATGTCGAAGAGGGTACGAATCAATCACCATATCGTGGCCGTGCTGGCACCAGACGGCACACCGCTCAATCCAACCCATCCGGCCAAGGCGCGCATCTTGCTCAAGAGAGGGAGAGCCAAAGTGGAACGGCGCTACCCTATCTTCACCATCCGGCTCACCTATTGGCCTGAGCACCTGGAAGTGCAACCCACCCAGTTGCGCCTGGACGACGGAGAGACTATGGGCTTCGCCGTGGTGCAGCGCAATCCCACCGGCGAGAGGGTGGTCTGCGCCGGAGAGGTCATCACC
>CAZJSO010000116.1:0-3254 GCA_964548795.1 uncultured Dehalococcoidia bacterium
TCTACTCCAGCAACATCCTTGAAGGTGACGGTAGGGCGGTTACCGGTGAACATTCTGGCCCGACTGCGCCCAAAGCTCAGGGCCTGGTTCGGACCGGGCGCGCGCTGCAACAGGAAGAAAAGCAGGGCACCGAAGAGGAGCAGGGGGACAAAATTCACCATCACCAACAGCCAGTCCCGACTGAAGCGGCTTACCTTTTCCTCTTGGACGATCACCCCTCCTTCCCCGACCTTAACCCCCTCTCGATCCAGAAGATCCAGCAGTTCGGGCAGGCTGGTGTTTTCCCCGATGATGCACTCCAGCTCCTGTCCGCCGGTGGTGGTCAACTTGAGGGTATCTCCCTTCTTGGTGATCTCGGTTATCTCCCCAGCCTTAGCTCGGCTGAGGAACTCGCTCACCGAGATGTTCTGCACCTTCTCCTTGCCGGGGGAAAAGACGAAGAAAAGGAGTGCTACCAGTGCTACGATGGCTAGGAGAAGAACAAAACTATTCCGTGACACCTTCCCGGCCTCCCGAACAGCCCCTACCAATCCAAATCAAGTACTTCAAGAGGATTCCAGTCCATGCCATTTCTTTAGCTGAGCTGTCCTACTCAATTATAGCAAAAATGCACTGTAGAAGCTATTAGCCTTAGGGAGAGATACAAGGCAGTGAGGAATGCGACAACTTCAAGCCGGGCTCTAGCGAACTAAAGCTGAGCCTTCCTTCTTCAGGACTGGGCGGTTCTCCGAATCCACGTAAACTAGCTTGGGGAGATGTCTTGATGCCTCTTCCTCAGGGACCAGCCGGTAGGAAAGGATGATCACCAGGTCTCCTTCCGCGATGAGCCTGGCTGCTGCCCCATTGATGCAGATCTCCCCCGGCCCTCCCTCAATGGCGTAGGTTTCCAGGCGAGCTCCGTTGTTTATGTCCAGCACCTGAACCTTTTCATAGGGGAGTATGTCGGCTGCCTCCATGAGTTCCCGATCAATGGTGATGCTTCCCTCGTAGTTGAGGTTTGCTCGGGTAACTCTGGCCCGATGGATTTTGCTTTTAAGCATGATCCTCATATTTACCCCCAAACTAAAAAGCCCTCTCGGACACAGCCGAGAGGGCCTCAGATTAACCAACTTTCTTCGCCGTCTCGGTCGTGGCCGATCCAAGCAGCGAATTCGGTTTTAGGCTAATTTAATTGACCGCTTCATTATAGCAGCCAAATTGCGGCTTTTCAAGTCCTGTGCCCCGCAGACTCAAAGCTGCACGGTCTCTACCTTGTAAACCGTTTGTCGGCCTTCACCACGACGGATGACCTGACGGATTCTCACCCCGGCGAGGTCGGTTGAGGTAGTGAGGTATTTCTGGGCCAGCCGGCCAAGGGGCTGGGCCAGGAGGAGAGCTACCAGAGCAGCACCGATCAGCCGTTGGAGCCTTTGCCAGCCTCGGGTGCCTCGGGAAAGGAAAAGGGAGGCCAAAGCGGTGAGGAGAGCTGTTACCGCCAGATTGGTACCGCAGAATGGGGAGAAGGCCAACTCCTCCTGCCCCCTTTGCAGTCTCTTCAGAGCTTCCCTGGCAGCCTCCTCCACCATCTCGCTGGGAAGGTCACCGTAGAGGTAAAAGCCGGTCAAGCCTGCTCGCCCCACCAGCCGAACTCTTCCCTCAAGCTTCTGGGCCAGGAGCGCCACGGTGGCATGCTCTAAGGCATGATTCCGGCGTATCGTCGTTAATAAATCGGCCACTTCACCAACAATTTACTCCGAAGCTGTCTCCAAGTCAATAGTCTTGAGGAGCTTAAATCCTCCAGAGGCCGAGGGAGAGCAGAACGATGAGCCCCACTCCGGCGATCAATCCGCCGATCCAGCCCAGGAGCGAGAGAGCGGTCACCACTACCCCAGCGACGAACACTCCCAGGGCGATGCAGAGGAAGGCAGTCCAAAAGTTCAGGCCGAGGAGAAAGGCAAGAATTGAGCCGGTCCAGGCCCCGCTACCGGGGAGGGGAACGGCCACGAAGAGCACCAGTCCAAGCCTCTCATATTTCTCCACCAACTTGCCCCGCCGGCGTGTGTGGCGAAAGATCCAATTTAAGGCTCTTTCCAGAAGCCTGACCCTGGCGGCAAGTCTGGAGAGCGGCTCGAGGAGCAGGAGGAGAAAAGGTACCGGCAATAGATTGCCCAAAAGGCTTAGCGGAAGGGCGAGGTGCCAGGGCATCCCGTAGTCATAAAGGGCCAGGGGAAGGGCTAAGCGAAGTTCAGCAATTGGTGAAGCGGAGATGATGAAAACCTTCAGGAGATGTGCTAAACTCACATCATGGCTAGTCTAACAAAGGGGACCGATGCTGGTCAAATGGAGGCATCTGCTGTTAATGTTCGAACTGTGCTATAATACTGGGCGATAAAGATGCTTCTCTGGAATTTATCTCTGCTTCGTCAAAGTCCGGAGCTTTTCTTCTTGCTGGTGGCTCTGGTAGGGGTGGCTTTGCTAATAGCGCTCACCTTTCACGAGTTCAGCCATGCCCTGGTGGCTGACCGTCTGGGAGATGAAACTCCCCGGCGGATGGGACGTCTTTCGCTCAACCCATTAGCCCATCTCGACCCGCTGGGCACGCTGATGCTGTTTCTGGTAGGCTTTGGGTGGGGGAAACCGGTGCCGATAAACCCGCTCCTGCTTCGAGGGGATCCTCGGTCAGGAATGGGTTTGGTGGCCTCGGCCGGGCCGCTGGCCAACCTGAGTCTGGCAGGCTTGTTCGCCGTGCCGGTGAGGTTGGAGCTCATTCCCTGGCACTCACCGCTCGCTCTTCCCCTACATCCAGATTTGGGAGCGATTATAGTAGCTCTCATCGGCTACATCATCCTTTTCAACCTCATCTTGACCATCTTTAATCTCATCCCCATCGCTCCCCTGGATGGGTTCAAGGTTTTGCTGGCCCTGCTCCCTCGCAACCTGGCCTACTCCTTTGAGCGGACTGAGAGGTATGGCTCGATGATCTTGCTGCTGTTCATCTTCTTCGGCTATTTCACCGGCTTCCTTTGGCTTTTCCTCAGATCGGGGGTAAATCTGCTAGCCCTCGTCTTCACCGGGAGGGCGATCCTGTAAAACATGGCGGAGAGCGATAGTTCGTCTTCCTCCAGCGTTGAGAAGGCCAGGGCTCAGATAAATGCCTTCAGCTCTTGCCCTCTTCTGATAGTCCTGTCCGGGCCTTCTGGAGCGGGCAAGGATGCGATCCTCCGCAGTTTGAAGGACTCTATCCCTTCTCTTTTCCACGTGGCGACCCTTACCAC
>CAZJSO010000117.1:0-1997 GCA_964548795.1 uncultured Dehalococcoidia bacterium
GGATTTTGCTCCACAAAATCAACCCACCCCACCCCCCGGCTTAAGGCCTCTATTCCCATCGCTCCAGTGCCCGCATAAAGATCCAGGGCTCGGGACCGGCTGACCCACAGCGACTCCAGGGCTGAGAAGATGGCTCCACGCACCCGCTCCGAGGTTGGGCGAAGCCCCTTCAGCCCTTTAAGCGTGAGCCCTTTGGCCTCCCCAGCGATTATCCTCATTTACTATTAATATAAACAGCTTCAGTCCTTTGGTCAAGCCACCGCTCCAATTAGAAGCCAAGCCAGTAGCTTCCCCCAGGAGGCAGTACTGAAAGGTCTTCCCCCTCTAGCTTCGCCTTCAGCGTGGTCTTGAGTTCAGCGATCGGGACACGGATCTGCTTCATGGAGTCACGCTCCCGAATGGTAACTTGATTATCTTCCAGCGATTGGAAGTCAATGGTGATGCAAAAAGGAGTGCCAATTTCATCCTGACGGCGGTACCTCCGCCCAATGCTCTGGGCATCATCATACTGGATCATGAAGTGCTTGCGCAGGTCAGCGGCGATCTCTCTGGCAAGCGGAAGCAGCTTCTCGTTACGACTCAGGGGAAGCACGGCCACCTTGATGGGAGAGAGTTTTGGGTGGAGTCGCAAGACCACCCGAACCTCCCCCTTTTCATCTACCTCCTCATCATAGGCCTCAGCCAGAAAGGCCAGGGCAGAGCGCTCCACCCCGGCTGAAGGCTCAATCACATAAGGGATGAAATGCTCACCCGTTTCCTCATCGAAGTAGCTCAAACTCTCCCCGCTATATCGGCTGTGCTGGGTCAAATCGAAGTCGGTGCGGTTGGCCACTCCCTCAAGCTCCGCCCAGCCCATGGGGAAGCGGTACTCGATATCGTAGCAGGCCTTGGCATAGTGGGCCAGCTCCTTGCCCAGGTGCTCCCTCAGCCGAAGGTTTTCCCTTCCAAGGCCCAGCTCTACATACCAGTTGAGGCGCTCCTCGAGCCAGTATTGAAACCACTTCTCGTCTTCCCCCGGCTTAACGAAATATTCCAGCTCCATCTGCTCGAACTCCCGGGTGCGGAAGATGAAGTTTCCCGGGGTGATCTCATTACGAAAGGCTTTGCCAATCTGGGCAATGCCAAAGGGAAGCTTTCTCCGGCTGGCCCGGAGCACGTTCTGGAAGTTGACGAACATGCCCTGAGCGGTCTCCGGGCGCAGGTAGACCACGGCCGCCTCGTTTTCAACCGGCCCGATGAAGGTCTTGAACATCAGATTAAAGAGGCGGGGCTCGGTGAGCTCGCCTCCACAGGAGGGACAGCGCCCGTCCTTCACCTCATCAGCCCGCCACCTCTGGTGACAGCTTTTGCACTCCACCAGGGGATCGGCAAAGGAATCCAGGTGCCCGCTGGCCATCCAAGTCTGGGTATGCATCAGGATGCTGGAGTCCAGCCCCACCACATCCTCCCTCTCCTGAACCATCCTCTGCCACCAGGCCCGCTTGATGTTGTTCTTCAGCTCCACCCCCAGGGGGCCAAAGTCCCAGCAGGAGGAGAGCCCCCCATATATCTCGCTGGAGGGGAATACGAAGCCCCTCCGCTTACAAAGTGAGGCGAGCTTGCTCATTTCAACCATGGCAGCTTCTCCAGGTGAAAGCTTAGCAATTTCCCTGCCCGCTGTCAAAGGCCAAATCAACCCTGATAAACTGGTGATAAGTGTGGTAAAATTGTGGCCACAGGGAGCAGTCGCCTCAGAGCGCCAGAACCTAACCTCAGGGTCAAATGGCAAAGTTCTACGTCGGAACGAGTGGCTGGCACTACGAACACTGGAAGGAGGTGTTTTATCCGCTGGGCCTCTCTAAGTCCAAGTGGCTAGAGTTTTACTCCCAACATTTCCCTACGGTGGAACTTAACAATAGCTTCTACCATCTACCCTCGGAGAAGGCCTTCTCCGGCTGGCGCGAGGGTTCACCTCCTGGCTTCCTCTTTGCCGTCAAAGTGAGCCGCTTTATCACCCA
>CAZJSO010000117.1:2097-3220 GCA_964548795.1 uncultured Dehalococcoidia bacterium
GCCACGGCGGAATTCGCTTACGTCCGCTTCCACAGCAGTACCCTGATGTATGGGGGCTGCTACTCGGATGAGGAACTGGGGCAATGGGCTAAAAGACTCGCTAAGCTTTGCCGGGGTCTAAAGGCAACTTATATTTACTTTAACAACGATGCGGAGGGGTTTGCAGTAAGAAATGCCCAAACACTGCGAAAATTCCTTCAGAATGAAGCCAAGGCCTAGCTTTGAGGAAGAGAAAAGGCTGTGGCAGCAAGGCTATAGGCTTGTTGCCGGGGTGGATGAGGTGGGGCGGGGACCCTTAGCCGGGCCGGTGGTGGCCGCGGCAGTCATCTTGCCCCCGTGGGGCCAGGCCTCCTGGCTCTCCGAGGTAAATGATAGTAAGAGGCTGGCGTCCCGAAAGCGAGAGACCCTGGCCGAATTCATTCAGGGGGAAGCGCTGGCCGTAGGTCTTGGGGTGGTGCCACCAGAGGTCATTGATGCCTCCGGCATCGTCCCAGCAACTCGCCTGGCCATGTGCCAGGCCATAGAGAATCTGCACCTACGTCCAGACTTCCTGCTCATTGATGCTTTGGAACTCCCCGAAGCCGGCGTGCCCTATAAAAGCATCATCAAAGGGGATGGGCTCTCCCTCTCCATAGCCTGTGCCTCGATCACGGCTAAGGTCTATCGGGATAAACTGATGCAGGAACTAGATGCCTGCTATCCCGGCTACGGTTTTGCCCGAAATAAAGGCTACGCCACCCCGGAGCACTTGGCGGCCTTAAAGCGCTTGAAGCCCTGCCCAATTCACCGAAGAAGTTTTATGCCAGTTGCTCAGGCTGCTGGAGGTGTTCTCTAAGCTCAAGGCCCTTCTGCAGAAGTTCCGGCCCTCCAGGCAGGTCGCTCTCAGCCCCAGGGAGCTGGGAATCCTGGGCGAGAAGTTGGCCCGGGATTATCTTCGGAAGAGAGGCTACCATATCCTGGAGATGAACTTCCGCTGCCCGCTGGGCGAGATAGACATCGTGGCCCGGCATAAAGATGCCCTGGCCTTCATCGAGGTTCGCACCCGAAGCACCCGCGATTTCGGTACCCCGGAGGAATCGGTCACCAAGGCCAAGCAGAGGAAGCTCTCAAGGCTGGCCGAGTT
>CAZJSO010000118.1:0-3218 GCA_964548795.1 uncultured Dehalococcoidia bacterium
GGGAGACCTTATCTTGGGGTGGGCTTCCCGCTTAGATGCTTTCAGCGGTTATCCCATCCGCACATGGCTACCCGGCGCTGCCGCTGGCGCGACAACCGGTAGACCAGAGGTGCGTCCACCCCGGTCTTCTCATACTAGGGGCAGCTCCCCTCAAGTCTCCTGCGCCCGCGATGGATAGAGACCGAACTGTCTCACGACGTTCTGAACCCAGCTCACGTACCCCTTTAATGGGCGAACAGACCAACCCTTGGGACCTTCTCCAGCCCCAGGATGGGATGAGCCGACATCGAGGTGCCGAACCGGGCCGTCGATGTGAACTCTCGGGCCCGACCAGCCTGTTATCCCCGGAGTACCTTTTATCCGCTGAGCGACGGCCCTTCCACACGGGACCGCCGGATCACTAGGGCCGGCTTTCGCCTCTGCTCGAGATGTCTCTCTCACAGTCAGGCCCCCTTATGCCCTTACACTCACCGCACGGTTACCGTCCGTGCTGAGGGGACCTTTGCGCGCCTCCGTTACTTTTTAGGAGGCTGCCGCCCCAGCAAAACTGCCCACCTGGCACTGTCTCCCGCGAGGATAACCCGCTGGGATTAGAATTCCGACAATCCAAGGGTGGTATTTCACTGACGGCTCCACCCGAACTGGCGTCCGGGCTTCACAGCCTCCCACCTATGCTACACATGGATTGCCAAAATCCAATGCCAAGCTGCAGTAAAGGTTCACGGGGTCTTTTTGTCCAATCGCGGGTAGGCGGCATCTTCACCGCCACTTCAATTTCGCCGGGCCCCTCCTCGAGACAGCGCCCCACTCGTTACGCCATTCGTGCGGGCCAGAACTTACCTGGCAAGGAATTTCGCTACCTTAGGACCGTTAGAGTTACGGCCGCCGTTTGCCGGGGCTTCAGTTGGGAGCTTCGGAATCCCGAAGGATTCCTAACCCCCTTCCTTAACCTTCCGGCGCCGGGCAGGCGTCAGGCCCTATACGTCGCCTTACGGCTTCGCAGAGCCCTGTGTTTTTGGTAAACAGTCGGCAGGGCCTCTTTGCTGCGGCCTCTCCGAGCTCCAGCATAAAACCTTCACCCGGAAAGGCACCCCTTCTCCCGAAGTTACGGGGTCAACTTGCCGAGTTCCTTGAGGAGGGATCACCCGCGCGCCTGAGGATGCTCTCCCCGCCCACCTGTGTCGGTTTCCGGTACGGTCACCTGGGCCCCATGGCATAGAGGCTATTTCTCGGCAGTCCCTCCAACAGAGTTCGCCCAAAAAGGGCTCCCCATCACCCTTTGGAGTAAGACCCTGCGGATTTGCCTACAGGGTCCTCCTCTGGGTTTAGACCGGGACAACCAACGCCCGGCTCTGTCTTCGGGACTGCGTCACCCCATAGCTCATAACGGTGCCCGAGGTGGCGCAGGAATATTAACCTGCTTCCCATCGCCTACGCCTTTCGGCCTCAGCTTAGGGGCCGGCTAAACCTGGGTGGACGAACCTTCCCCAGGAAACCTTGGGCTTACGGCGAGCGGGATTCTCACCCGCTTTATCGCTACTCATGCCGGGATTCTCACTTCCGCCGCGTCCAGCAGACCTCACGGTCTGCCTTCAACCGCCTACGGAACGCTCCCCTACCGCGCCTGGATATCTCCAGGCACCCACGGCTTCGGCGACTGGCTTAGCCCCGTTAAATTTTCGGCGCAGGGCTGCTCGACCGGTGAGCTATTACGCACTCTTTAAATGATGGCTGCTTCTAAGCCAACATCCCGGCTGTCTCAGCAGCCCCACTTCCTTTCCCACTAAGCCAGTACTTAGGGGCCTTAGCCTGTGGTCTGGGTTGTTTCCCTCTCGGCCATGAAGCTTATCCCTCACGGCCTCACTCCCCGGGTGTGAAGTGGAGGCATTCGGAGTTTGACTGGACTTGGAGGAGAATCTCTCCTCCTCACCCAACCAGTGCTCTACCTCCTCCACTGAACCCCGGAGGCTGCCCCTAGAGGCATTTCGGGGAGAACCAGCTATCACCGGGCTCGTTTAGCTTTTCACTGCTACCCACAGGTCATCCGAGGGTTTTGCAATACCCACCGGTTCGGGCCTCCACGAGGTGTTACCCTCGCTTCACCCTGCCCATGGGTAGGTCGCCCGGTTTCGGGTCTACTCCCGACGACTCAACGCCCTGTTAGGACTTGCTTTCGCTCCGGCTCCACCCCAGAGGGGCTTAACCTTGCCGCCGAGAGTAACTCCCCGGCTCATTATGCAAAAGGCACGCAGTCACCCAGTTTCTCTCGGGCACTGCCCGAAAGAAACCAAGCTCCTGCTGATTGTAGGCACATGGTTTCAGGTTCTATTTCACTCCCGTCCCCGGGTTCTTTTCACCTTTCCCTCACGGTACTCGTGCACTATCGGTCAGAGGGTAGTATTTAGCCTTAGGCGGTGGTCCGCCCAGATTCCCACGGGATTCCACGTGTCCCGTGGTACTTGGGAACCTGCCCCAGGAGGATCCCTCAGATTTCGCCTACGGGACTGTCACCCTCTATGGTCCGCCTATTCCAGGACGGTTCGGCTATCCGGGGATTTTGTAACCTCCCGAGAAGTCCGTAGCCTTCTCCGGACAGGCCCCACTACCCCGCTTAGGCAACGCCTACGGGCTTTCACACCTAAGCGGTTTAGGCTGTTCCCCTTTCGCTCGCCGCTACTCAGGGAATCGATGTCTCTTTCTTTTCCTCCAGGTACTGAGATGTTTCACTTCCCTGGGTATCGCCTCCCTGCAAAAGCAGGGATGACCCGCCTCATCGGCAGGCCGGGTTTCCCCATTCGGGCATCCCGGGCTCAAAGCTTGTTTGCAGCTCCCCCGGGCTTATCGCAGCTTACCACGCCCTTCATCGCCTCCCTCTGCCAAGGCATCCACCATGTGCCCTTAGTAGCTTGGACCCTAAACTCCACTCAACACTCCCAATTTTCCATAGAACAAATGTGTTATAAATATAATCAAAAAATTAAAAATGTCAAGTAAAAATTGAGGCTGTTCGAAAAATAAGAGTTGCATTAGGGGGAATTTTTATATATCTTTTAGGGAAATCTTAAGAGAATTGCCTTATCGGGAAGTTTTGGAGGAAGCCTCATGGGTATTTTCATCCTTCCATTCCCCTCAACATATCATTTCCCGAATTGAGAAACTTTCCAAGAAACTATTGCACAAATTCATCTTTATAATTTAAGGGTTTGGATAGCTGATGG
>CAZJSO010000119.1:0-3146 GCA_964548795.1 uncultured Dehalococcoidia bacterium
GCTTCAGATAAAGCGCCCAGGCAAATCCAATGAGGGCCCCGCTACAACCAAACAAACCAGAGTGAATTGTGCTGCGCTCGGGGTGAAGGAACAAGACAGTCAGGTTGGCCGAAAGCGCGCCGATCAGACCAAATATTCCGCCGAGGGGGTAGTAGAAGCTGACAGCCAGCAGCAGCAGGCCGATCAGAGGGTGGTTGCAAAAGAGGATTTGCCCGTAGCCACGGAGAAGGGCGTCAACAAAAGACCCTGAAACGTTTCTCTCCGCAAAGGCAGACCATTGACCTAACCAGCGAGGTGTCACATCAGTCAGAAAGACTTCTTTTGGAGTACCCGGCAAAAGTCCAAAGATGGTAGCGGGTTTTACTTCCGGCGCAGCCGCTGCGGCACCCTCTCCAAATAACGGATATACTCTGTGGTTTCGGGAAGCCGGAGGTATTCCGTCCCCTCTTCGCTGAGCAGCACGACTGCCGGTCGAGGCTGGATAAACTGCATCGACTGCGAGAAATTGTAACCACCGACATTCTTGATCACCAGGATATCCCCCTTCCTCAGTGGAGGGAGGGGTACACCCAGCCTTAGGACATCTATGGCCATGCAGAGAGGCCCATAGAGGTTGACCTCCTCCAGCACACCACCCTCGGATAGGCCGGTGGAATCCCGTGCCGCCAGCACGTCATGCCGATACCAGGCACAGGTTGGGAGCAGGTTGACCCCGGCATCCAGCACGATCCCTTTCTGGCCCGAAGCGAAGGTCTTCTTGGCCACCACCGAGGTCAGGAGATACATCCCATCATCCACCAAGATACGCCCCGGCTCAAGGATCAGGAGCGGCATGCCGTGAGTTTTGAACGGCCCTCTTAATAGCGAAGGGCAAATAGCCTCGGCAAATTGATCCGGCGTGGGATTGGCATATTCGCCGGAGACGGTCTGGGAATGCAGGGTGTTCTTGGAAGCATAGCCTCCTCCGATATCCAGATACTTCAGTCTCACCTCCTGTTCATCCTGCAAGCGGTAGCAGAACGAAACCAATTTCTCAGCCATGTTTCGATATACATTTGTATCGATGATAAAGGTGCCCACATGACAGTGAAGTCCTACCAGCCTCAGTCCCTCAGACGAGATAACCCGCTTACAGGCATCGAAGGCCTGCCCCGATTCCAGGTTGAAGCCGAACCTATCCCAGGAAGGATAGTGGTAGTATAGCTCCATATTTATCCGCACCCCCACCTCGATCGGCTCGCCCCGCTCTAAAGCGATTTCCTCCAAAAGATAAAGTTCATCGTAGGAATCAATATTTATCATCGAGCCCATTTCAACGGCTCTCTCAAGCTGCTCCTTAGTCTTATAAGGCCCATTAAAGACTATCTGTTCCCCCGGCACGCCCAAATCCATGGCAATGTCATACTCGAAACCGGAGACCACCTCCGCCCAGGCTCCTTCCTGATGAAAGATGGAGCATATTCCGGAAAGATAGTTCGTTTTATAGGAATAGGCGATGGCTACCCTGGGGTAGCGGAGGCTGAAGGCATGATACATCTCCCGATATCTCCTCCGCAGTGTACCCTCCGACACCACCCAGAGCGGTGAACCATATTGCTCTACTAACTCCCTCACCAGGAACCCATCTATATTCCGCTGCGGAGTAGCCGATGAAACCCGACCAAACTTGTTGATCAGTCCCGAAGAGTGTCTCACTATGGTCGGCTTTTCATAGGTTTCCTTCTCATTCATGAAGTATCAACTCCTTTCCAGATTCTTTTTTCCGCTTTCTATCGAAAATAAGCTCACCCCTGGTAACCAGGTCTTCCATGTACTCCAGGGGCGAGATCACATCTACAGCATGGCGGGTATACATGACGCCTGCCCGATAAGAGGTAAAAGGCTCCACCTTCTCTCCCATGGCCAGCTGCACTGTTGCCAGAGGGAGATTCTGACCGGCCCGGGCGGCCAGATAACACCCTACCGGAAACCTGGGGTTCAGCTCGAAGAGGTAATATTCCTTGGAGGAACTTCGCTTTCTGAATTCCAGTTCCAATGGCCCAACCCATCTGAGCTTCTCCAGTATACCTCTGGCTACCGCCATCAATTCCTCATCCCAGACCGTTACCCCGGCCCAGGATTTCCCTTTCTCAGTGACTCTCAACTTTTTTGTCTCCACCATCCCTACCAGGTTTCCGTCCCGATCGCCCAAGGCAATCACTGTATATTCCTCCCCCGGTATATACTCCTGAGCAACTAGAGGGAGTCCCCAGGCTGCCTTGATCCGCTGGTAATGAACCAGAGCTTCATCCTCGGAGTAAGCCAGAGCGGCCTCATGCACCGCCCCTTTAACTACCAAGGGGAAACCTAATTCCTTCCCCGCTTTTTTCAGCTCCGCCGGCTCGGTTATGGTGATCGTTTTCGGGGCACAAATCCCATTAGCCTGGCAGAACTCTCTGAGGCGCTCCTTACGGTGCAGTCTTATCTTGTCCTCCGGAGGGAGCAGGAGATTTATGCCCAACTCCTTCAGCTCCGGTTCGAGCCGGCAAAAGTTTACCAGCTCGGAGTCCACCGTGGGAATTATCACATCGATGGAAGTCTTTTCCAGTATTTGCTTTAGCCTCTGCAGGAGAGCATTTTCCCCCTCACTGGGATAGGGGAGGAGGTAAACCTCGTCCAGGAGGCCGGAGTCGTATATACCGGTGTCCAGAGCATCATAAGCCAGGGCAATTATCCTCCCACCCCACTCCTTGGCTGACCTTATACTTCTGGTCACTGGGATGCCCGCGACGGGGTCATCCATGGCATTCAGGCCGGTTATGCCCACACTATATGAAATCATTTCTTGCCCTCTGCTACCCCAAGCCCGAAATCATTTAGCTGCTGGATGAAGTCCCTCAAGTCATCACGAGCCATCTTGGGGTCAATGCCATATTTATTTATCAAGGCCTCGGTAATTTCGGAGGCATCAAGCCCCTGCCGCAGTCGCTGAAAAATAAAAGCCCCAGTCTTGTTTAAGCTATAGGTTAGACCGGTGGCGGGATCGAAAAGAAACCCTTTCTCACTGAAATACAGGTTCTCCGATACCTTCATCTCTTCCCTCGTCTTAAAGCTGAAGTCATAGAATAGTATATCACCTCCATAATCGAGCCGACAATGCATCCAGC
>CAZJSO010000120.1:0-3145 GCA_964548795.1 uncultured Dehalococcoidia bacterium
TAATAACCTCGCCTCTCGCCTTTAACCAAACCAATAGCTTTAAGCACTTTTAGGTGCTGGGATATCGCCGATTGCGTCACCCCAAGGAGAGCAGCCAAGGCATTAACACAGAGAGCCCTGCCCTCTTGCTGTTGGCAAAGCAACCTTACCAGCCTGAGCCTGGTGGGGTCAGCGAGGGCGCTGAAGACGGCCGCCTGTTCTTCGATGTCCTCTTTAAACGCCTGCTCCGCCATTTATATAAGTCTATGTTAATAGACTAATACAGTCTGCTGTTGTCAAGGGGCAAGTTCCAGCCAACCCAGCCGGGCTTTTTTTCGGCTAGAAGAATATCTTAGCTATCATCCAGGAGGAGGCCACTACTAGCACCAGGGCGAACCCCTGGCGCAAGGCCCTCTCCCTGACCCTGGTGTGCAAGCGGGAGCCTATCTGCGAGGCCACCAGAACCGTGGCTCCGAGGAGCAGGCAAAGCTTTAGGTCAATACCGCCTCGCAGGGCATGAGCCAAGAAGGACATCGAGGATGACGTCAGGACAAGAAAGGTGTTGGTACCCATGGCCATCCTCAGCGGGACTCCGCCGACTAGAACAGCCAGGGGAATGATCAGCCCACCGCCGGAGATGCCCACCATCCCGGCGAGAAAAGCAGCCAGACCGATCGGCAGGAGGATATAGAGGAGATTGACCTCATAGGTCGCTCCGGAGAATTCACGATGCCAAACCCCAAAACCTCCCGGCTTAACGGTGGCGATGTTCATCCCTTTAAACATGAAGTAGGCTGAGAACAGGAGGAAGGCAGCGAATATTGCTTTCAAGTAGACAGCCGGTATGCCATGGGAGACGAAGCCGCCCAGAAAGGCCATAATCGCCACCGCCACGGCCAGTACAAAGGCTAGCTTCCAGTCAAGTAACCTATTCCTGAGGGAGTACACGGAGACCATGGATATGCTCTGAATCAAAATGAGAAACAGGCTAACGCCGGCCGCCGTATAGAAGGAGATGCTTAGCAGACTGATGATGGCTGGCAGGTAGAAGTCACCCCCACCCCTCCCGAACATGGAGAACGTTAGCGAGATGAAGAAGATGATCAGAACGGTAGCAATGAGTTGTTCCGTATTACTCCCTCTTCATCCGAAGAGCACAGATGTTGATCACCGATTCAATCACCCTGAGGTGAGGATAGTTGATTTATTCTTCTCTGTAGTTTGGCCAGTTGGTCTTGAAGAGCAGCCATCCTCTCCCTGAGTTCCAGGAGCTCCCCACCTTCAGACTCCTCCTCACCTTCCCAGCAAGGCTGACTGCCAGAGAGCTGGCCCCCCAGGTAGGTACTCAAGGCTTCCCTAACCCGGCCAAAAGCACCGGTAATTGTCTCTATCCCAAACTGGTTGAAGAATCCTATGGCCCGAGGTCCCATCCCTCCAGCGATAATCACCTGGGCCCCCTGACTGTGGATGAAGCCAGGGACCTCACCCGGCTGACCGTGGGAGCCATAAAAGGGGTTATTTACCACCTTTACTTCTTTTATCTCTCCTGCCTCCACCTCCACCAAGGTATAATAGGGACAGCGGCCAAAGTGCTGGCTTACCGGGGCGTCCAAGCCCCGCTCGTCTTCCGAGGCTATGGCTATCCTCATCTTCTCACCTCCATAAAGCTGCTGTGATTTTGCTCTTCGTTCCAACCTCCAGGCCACCTGCGGTCCCATCCTGGTAGCTTTCCTCAACCGCTCTCGGTCCTGAGCGGCCAGCTCGCTGCCTTTAAGTGCCTTCTCCACCAGCCCGACTGCATCAGCGGCATATTCACTCATACCTTCCTCATCAAGGTAATGGGTTACCCAGAGGCCATCTCTTCTGGAATGCACCAGTCCAGCGTTCTCCAGTATGCCGAGGTTGCGTGAAGCTCTTGTTTGGGAGATCCCCAGGGCCTGCATCACCTCGCAGACGCAGCACTCCCGCTCCAAGAGCAAGTTCAGAATGCGAAGCCTGGTCTCATCCGAGAGCGCCCTAAAAAGCCTAGTCAAGTTTTCCACGATTATAAGCGCATATCCGCTTACACTTTACTATCCGGCACGAACCCTGTCAAGGTATATTGAGTCATATCAGGACTTACGCGGCTGGCCGCTGCATATTTTTTGAAGAAAGGCATTTTCTACTCGGGAGATTCAGATCGGCTCAGGAAGTTCTCCGCCGCTTTCCTCCCCACCTCTATCATCTCGGTACTGTAGCTCAGGTCCCACAGATGGAGCCGGCGATGATACTTCATGGGGATGTGGTGCACCCGGGCCAATCCAAGGTACTGAGTCCACTTCAGGTCGTTCAGGAACTGCTGATAGGCGACCATGCTGGCCACCCGGCTCAGGATGTTGAACCAGCCTCGTATGGGCTCCTTCACCTCCTCTATATAGTTCACGTCTATGGCATAGATCTCCGTGGCTCCCTTTTCCAGAGCTACGCCAAGAGGGAGAGCGCTGAGGGCTCCGCCATCGATGTATTGATGCCCCCGATAGTTCCAGGGTGGGAAATAAGGTATGGCGGCGCAACTGGCCATGATGGCATCCACCAGCGATTCCGAAGGGTCCTCCCCGAAGACGTGTAGTCTTCCGGTGTTCAGATCGGCGGCCACGATATAGAGCGCCACCTCCTTCAGGTCGGCGAAACACCTGAAGCCCAGTGGAAGATGGTTCTCCACGAAGCGCTTCAGATATCGGTTGGGGAAGAGGCTGTTTCTCCCCGCCAGCAGGCGCCTCGCCATGGAGAGGTAATTTCCACGAAAGACCTCCTCTCGCTGAGCCCGCATCCATAGTTGGGCTATATTCTGGGCCCCTTCCAGGCTGGGGTTAACCGCCATTCCGGTGGCGTTGATCGCCCCCACGGAGCAGCCCACCAGGATATCCGGGGTGAGGCCATGTTCCAGCAAGGCAAGAAGCACTCCTATCTCCAGAGCTCCTCGATTTCCACCACTGCTCAGGACAAAGGCTGTGCCACTCATTTCCTTCACCTCCTCAATCTTGCTTACCTTGGCCAGGGTGGATACATCATCAGGGCTCGGCCATAATTGGCATGAGGGGAGACTTTTTGTTACCATCTCCACCTTAGATTGGCAGGTGCAGCCAGCCGAAGACTCCGATCATCTTGAGGCCCATGTAGAACATGA
>CAZJSO010000121.1:0-3120 GCA_964548795.1 uncultured Dehalococcoidia bacterium
AAGATACCCCTCGGCATCCATCCTCAGGCCCTCGTCTCGCCGCCAACCCTTGCTGAGATGCTCCTCTCGAGCCACATCCAACACCAGCAAGGGAATGTAGCCAGTCTCCGGGCTCCCCTTCAGCTCGCTGTGGAGCTGGAAGGCTTCCCCGCGGGGCTCAATATAGCCCAAAATGATCAGAGCAGGTTTCTCACTCCGAGCCTTTTTAAGCCCTTCTTCCCTATCCGAAGCCAAGGCGAGATTCCAAGAGGAAAGCTCGGCAGCTTTCCGAACAAGCTCGATAAATTGAGCTTCTTTTCCAACTGCGAGGATCTTATTTGGCCTCATTCTCTCACCTCCTCCTGATGCCTACCCTAGCTTAGAGAAATTTGAGTTACTGAATAAGCGCCAAGCGGCGTAAGCAATTCCACGGAGCAACAGATAAGCTGGACATGATATAATGTGCTGGGATGAATAAAATTAGGGTTCTGCTGGCGGAGGATCATGCGGTGGTGAGGGAAGGATTGCGAGAGCTTATCCGCCGGGAGGCGGATATGGAGGTTGTTGGTGAGGCGGGAGATGGTGAGGAAACGGTACGCCTGGCGATGGAGCTGAAGCCGGATGTTGTTCTAATGGACATCGCCATGCCGGGGTTGAATGGCATCGAGGCCACCCGTCAAATAAAGGAGAGCCTTCCTCACACGTGCGTCCTGATTCTTACGGCCTATGATAATCCGGAGTTCATTTTTGCTGTCATAGAGGCTGGGGCGGCAGGATATCTTCTGAAAAACGTAAGGGGGAAGGAGCTGGTCAATGCTATTCGGACGGCTCATGAGGGAGAATCGGTGCTCCACCCGGCAATAGCGCGAGAGATATTTGCTCGCCTTACGCCGCCAGAGGAAAGACCACATCAAGAGAAGCTTGCCTTGCTGAGCGAGAGGGAACTTCAAGTTCTCCGCCTTGGAGCTGAAGGGCTGAGTAACAAACAAATTGCTGCCAAGCTTTCTTTAGGTTCCCGCACCATCCAGACCCATTGGAGGAATATCTTCAACAAGCTGGGGGTTTGCTCCCGCACTGAAGCGATAGTTTATTGCTTGAGAAGAGGCTGGCTTAGCTTAGAGGAAGAGGGAAGTGAGAGAAGGTGAAGAAATTTCCCATCATTCTGCGTGATGGACGCTTTTGGATCCTCCTGCTTTCCTTCCTTCTTATCACCTTCCTCCACTATGTTCAACTGTTCTTGTTTTCTCACCCAGGGGAAAGCTCCCTATTGGGCCTGCAACGCCATACCGTGGAGCGCATCTTCTTTCTTGCCCCGATTATTTTGGGAGGCGTCATCTTTGGCCTGAAAGGAGGCCTTATCTGCCTGGGGTTAGCCTTGGCAGCTATGTTGCCTCGGGTCTTCTTATTATCTTCCTATCCCCGAACTGCTTTGTTAGAGACCCTGGTAGTCTGTGTTGCCGGAGTTTGGGCTAGTTGGTGGCTTGAATCGCATCGCCGCGAAGTAGGGCAGCGCGAGCAAGCTTTACTCCGACTTGAGGCTGTCCGCAAGGAGCTTCAATCCCACATTCAGACTATCAGGGAAAATGAGAAGCGGCTCTCTGTTCTCCATTCTGTTACCGCTGCGATCGGACGACTCATTGCCATCGATGACATCCTTAGCGCCGCAGCTGATAAGATCAAGGAGGCGATTAACGTAGATGTGGTGTTAGTCTTTCTGTTGGATGAGGGGAGCGGCAGGCTAAGGCTGAGGACTCACCGGGGTGTTTCAAACGAATTTGCCCAGCAGGTCGATGGGCTCAGGGTTGGGGAAGGATTTAACGGCTGGGTGGCTCAAACGGGTGAGTCCTGTCTGATAGAGGATTCCACATTTGATCCCCGGGTAGCAAGGGAGGTAGTGAGGAGGGAGGGAATGAGATCGCAGTACATCGTGCCTCTGAAATCAAGGGAAAGGGTGGTCGGCACGCTCTGTACGGCCTCTTATTCCCTTAAGGAATTCACCACTGAGGAACAAGAACTCCTGAAGCTTATAGGGGCTGAACTGGGGGTGGCAGTTGAAAAGGCGATGTTGTATGAGGAATCCCAGAGGATGGGTAGAAGGTTTCGCGAATTGTTTGAGAGAGCCCATGACGCCATCTGGCTTCATGACTTTCAGGGAAATATCCTGGCGGTGAATCGCGCTGCCTTAGACCTCACCGGCTACGAACCTGACGAGCTTCTTGGGCAAAGAGTCTCCAAGTTCCTCACCCCCAAGCAACTCGAATTGGCTAGGGAGGTGAGACGCAAACTGCTCTCGGGCGAGGAGATAAAGCAGCCATATGAACAGACGCTGATAAGAAAGGATGGTACAAAGGCGGTTGTTATGCTGAGCACTTCGCTGCTCACGGAGGAAGGCATGCCGCCAGCCTTTCAAAACATCATGCGTGACGTCACCCGGGAGAGACAACTTCAGGAGAATCTTCGTCTGTACGTTCGTCAGATTACCAAGGCCCAGGAGGAGGAGAGGAAGCGCATTGCCAGGGAACTGCATGATGATACCATCCAGGCACTAGTTGTTCTCTCGAGGCGGCTAGACGACCTGCTTTCCAACGAGCCAAGATCGTCACAGAAAATGCTGAGCCAGCTTGAAGGAATTCGATCAGAGCTGGACGAAACTCTAAAGCGGATGCGCTGGTTTATTCAGGACCTCCGCCCCCCTACTTTGGAGTACCTTGGGCTGCTGCCAGCTTTAAGGGAGCTGGTCTTGCAGCTAAACCAGCAGGCTGGCATCGAGTCGGTATTTCACGTTAGAGGCCCTGAGCGACATTTTGCCCCCGAGGATGAAGTCCTGATTTACCGCATCGTTCAGGAGGCCTTGAGGAATGTTTGGAAACACTCCGGGGCGAGGAAAGCCCAAGTTGCTGTTGACTTTGGCCAGGATAAGACTAGGGTAATGGTTGAAGATGACGGCCGGGGGTTTGAGTTCAGGGAGGACTCAGGGTTTGTAAGGGCAGGAAAGATAGGACTTGCCGGGATGCAGGAGCGGGCAGGTCTGCTTGGGGGGCAGTTAATTGTTGAATCCAGCCCGGGCAAGGGAACGAAGGTAGTTCTGGAAATTCCTAGCGGGCGCCTGAGGGATTAAACCCTCAAAGTGGGCTTCCCATT
>CAZJSO010000122.1:0-3119 GCA_964548795.1 uncultured Dehalococcoidia bacterium
TGCCTGCAATGGGGTGGCAGTGCTCTCCAGCGGGGCAGCGCTCCCGACAGTCACCGGGGGCTTCTTCTCCGGCAGCATCAGCCGGGGGAGGGTCAGGCCCAGAACCAGCACCAGGCAGATGGAGACTCCGGCCACCAGCACCTGACGGTGTCTTTGCCAGAACCCCAGCAGCGCCTCAAACGGTGTCCGGCTCGCCGGTAGCTCCATTCCCCGGAGGCGAGCCAGAAAACCGGGCGAAGGTTTGAGGCTCTCCCAGTAGCGGGGGACCTCCTGCTTTAAGAGCGCCTGCAGTTCTTCGAGCTTCCGGAGTTCCTGGCGGCAGCTCTCACATTCCTGAAGGTGCTCTTCAAGGGCACGGCTCTCTCCCCCCCGCAGCCTGCCCTCCAGGTAGTCCGCCAGTTTCTCCCTTGCCTGACTGCATTTAGGTCTACGACCACTTCGTTTCATGGTCCTTCATCCCCCTCTAAATAAAGACGTAACATCCGGTAGGCCTCGCTCAGCATCCTTCGGATGGTCCCCTCCGGACGCTTCAGGGTCTGGGCTATTTCCTCAATGGATGCCTCCTCGCCGTAGCGGAGCAGGATGACCAGTCGATGCAGCTCGGGCAGCCGGTCTATCGCCTGACGAAGGTCAAGGCTTGTCCCCTCGCTCTCCGGGGCGGGGACGGATGAGGGGCCCTGCCCCAGCCTGGTCTGGGTGACCTGGCTTTCAAAGGACTTCTTCTCCCGCCGGCGCTGGCGCAGCAGGTCATGGGCGCGCGTCGCCACGATTCGACTCAGCCAGGAGTTGAAGGAGCTTTCCTCCCTCAGGTTTCTTAGCTTGCGGTAGATGGTGACGAAGGCCTCTTGAACCACATCCTCGGCATCGCTCTCGTTCCCCACGATGGCAAAGGCAATGCGATAGGCTCGGGGGGCATAGGCCTCCATGAGCTGGTCGAAGGCCTCGCGGTCCCCCGACTTGGCCTGTCGAACCAGGTCGATTTCCTCCCTCTTGCTCAGCTCAGACTCCACGAGATGATCCAGGAAAGGCCACAATTGCCTCGGGACCTCCCCAGGGCTAGGTTCGTCAAATTATATCCTGAAGGCAGAACCGAGGGCAAGCGAGCAGAAGAGGAGGCAAAAGCGTCTTTTATATGGAGCTTGACTAAAAATTCAAGGAATGAAATGAAGCGAGAGATTGAGGAGGGAGTCATGAAAACCGGAAGACTTGCTTTAGCGCTGATGCTGGTTCTAGCATTGCTGGCCTCCATCATCCCCGGCTGTGTGCCTCAGGTTAAGGCGGTAAATTATGTGGCGGTGGCCCCCCGGACCCTACACACGGGCGAGAGGGAGGCCATCTCCTTTACCCTGCTCGGCCCCCATGGTGAGCCGGCCGCAGGTAAGGTGGAGGTGGCCCTAGTTCAGGGCAGCACCCGAATTGCCTCAGCTTCGGGCTGGGTTAACGGCAAAGGCCAGGTGGAATTCGAAATCCCCGCCTGGGCACCCCGGGGCGAGTATGAACTTTATGTCAAGGGAACCGGCTTTGAGGACAGGGCAACGGTAAGCGTGGAGAAAAGCTTGCTCTGCTTCCTGGAGACCGACAAGCCGATCTACAAGCCAGGCCAGACCGTCCACATCCGGGTCATCACCCTCAATTCCGAGCTCAAGCCCCGGAGCGAGAGCGTCCTGGTGGAGGTTTTGGATGCCGAGGGAATTAAGGTCTTTCGGAAAACGGTCCAGACCGATGAGTATGGCCTGGCCTCACTGGACCTACCCCTTTCCCAGGAGCCCAACCTGGGGGTCTGGAAGATAAGCGCGAAGGCGGCTGAATTCCACACCGAGCTCGATGTGAGGGTGGAGAAATACGTGCTGCCGAAGTACGAGGTCAAGCTGGACCTGCCCCGGGAGTGGTTTCTGGTGAGCGAGCCCATCAAGGGCGAGGTGAGGGCCGAATATAGCTTCGGCAAGCCGGTCAAGGGGGAGCTCGTGCTGAAGGGCTTGAGGTACGTCGGGAAGTGGGAGGAGTATGCCACCCTGAGCAAGCCGATAGATGGTGAGGCCTCCTTTGAGCTTCCTCCGGCGAAGTGGGTGGCCGGAGTCCCCGCTGCCAGGGGGATGGGCAACCTCATGCTGGAGGTCGTGGTTCGAGAAAAGGCCACCGGATATGAGGAGAAGACCACCCGGCTCCTCACCGTGGCCCAAACTCCCCTCAGCCTCCAGCTCATTCCTGAGGGCCCGGTCTTTAAGCCCTCCCTTCCCTTCAGTCTTCTGCTCATCACCGAAACCCCCGACAATCAGCCCAGGGAAGCCGAGGTCAGGGTCGAGCTCACCTACCTTGACGAAGGCCTTAAGAAGATAAGCAGCGAGAGAAAGGACGTCCGAACCGAGAAGGGAAAGGCCCTCCTCACCCTAACCCCTCCGAAGGGAAGCGTGGCCCTGGTGGTGAGGGCCTCCGCCGAGGGTGCCGAGGCTCAGAAAACCATAGAGGCGGGATACTCCCCTTCGGGGAATTTCATCCATGTGGAGCAAATAAGCCCGGGCATCCCGCAGGTGGGCCAGGAGCTGAGGTTCAGGGTTTACACCACCAGCGAGGCCAGGAATTTCTACTACGAGATCATCTCCCGGGACAAGGTGGTCTTCACCAGCTTCACCAATTCTAGGGAGATCTCCTTCAGGACGACCCCGCTCATGGTGCCCTCGGCTAAACTTCTGGTCTATCAGATCCTGCCGAACAGTGAGGTGGCCGCCGACTGGCTGCCCTTCAGGGTACAGGGCAACTACCCTCATCAGGTGGTGGCCAAGTTCAGCCAGGACGAGGCCCGACCTGGGGAGGAGGTCACCCTGGAGCTGAGGACGGAGGGGAAGGCCAAAGTTGGGATAGCCGCCGTGGACCGCTCGGTCTTCATCCTGGCGGAAAACCGTCTCAACCTGCAGCAGGTCTTCGACGAGCTGGAAAGGCTCTACATGAAGCCCCAGGCAGAATTGCACAAGCTCTCCATTTACTCCGGAATAACCCAGAGGGGCGCCCGAGAGATATTCCAGGACGCCGGAGTGGTGGTCTTAAGCAACGGCCAGATACCGGAGGGGAAGGCCATCCGCCCCAAAGGATTTGCGCTTGAGGGAGGCGTGCGGGCATTGGGG
>CAZJSO010000123.1:0-3106 GCA_964548795.1 uncultured Dehalococcoidia bacterium
CCGATCTGGAAGTTAGCCTGGGAGGGGCCTTCGATTGGCAGAAGGTAGTTTACCTGTTATAATATTCTTACCATGAATAATGGTATTAACCGGATCAGAGGTAAGGGGGCAGGCATGTTAAGATCAAAGGTGACTTCTAAAGGTCAGGTTACCCTGCCTAAAGAACTGCGTGAGGCACTGGGGATAAGAGCAGCCGATGAGGTAACCTTTGAGCTCAGGGAGGGTGAAGCTGTGATTAAGCCAGCTCGCCGGGGCTTTCTATCCCGCTTCGGCTCTATCTCTCCTCAGGAAAGGCCGGAGGATTGGCAAAAGGTGCGCGAGCTGGTTTCCAGGGATATAGCTCAAAAGACCGCTGAGGATTTGCAGCATGGCTAGAAAGCAGGTGTTTGTTGATACTAACATCTTTCTGCGTTTCCTGACCCGAGACGATGTGGAGAAGGCAGAAGCATGCCGCATGCTGTTAGAACAGGCTGAGCGGGGAGAGGTTAACCTGGTCATTTCTCACCTTGTCCTGGCTGAGCTGGCCTGGACGCTAAAGTCCTACTACCGCCTCTCCAGGCAGGAGATCGCTGAGAACTTAAGAGAACTCCTGAACCTGCGCTCAATCCGAGTTTCTCAGAAAGCTCTGTTGCTGAGGGCGGTGCAGCTATATGAGCAGTTCAATGTGGATTTTACCGATGCCTATAACGTTGCCGAGATGGAGAAACGCAGCATAAGGCACATTTATTCCTATGACGAGGACTTCGACAAGCTGGGCATGGAACGGATAGCCCCCTGAACCATTGAGGGCGCACCTCTCTGGTGCTTTACGCCTTCCTGAACGTATTAATAGACTAAATGCACTTGGGGTATTTTTGCCGCTGCTGTCTGGTACAACTTCCGATCCGCCGTCCATAGCTCACAGCCCAAGGCTTCGGCCAAGGCCAAGTAGTGAGCATCATAGGCGGTGGGCTGTTTCAACTTCATTGCCGTTTCCCAGGCAGCAAGGTGCAATTCTTCGGTGGCCACAAACCCGATGGGGAGCGCAAGAAGACGGGTCAAGATTTGAAACCCCTCATCCGGGGTAATCCGCCCCCGGTAAACTGAGTTGCAAAGAACAGAGGTTATCTCGTAGCGAAGAAGTGGTGGGGCTACGATCTCCACTCCCTGACGCTGCCAGTTGCGCCAGAGAGCCTCAACCTGCTCGCTTCCCTCCTCGGGAAGTCCAAGCTTGAGCACCAAGCTGGCATCAACGCAAACCGGCGAGTTCATCCGAACGCCCCTTTCGGATTTCCTCCAGTGTCTCGCTCGAGCTGGGTAAAGTGCCGGTTCGGGCGCTGATATTCTCCCGGAGTCGGCGAAGTTCATCCAGTAGCTCAGTTTCATCCCGGGGGCCCGGCAACTCCTGAAGCCGCTTAAGGTCATCCCAACTCACCAGAGCTGCCCTGGGCTTACCCCGGAACTCAAGAACGAATCGCTCGCCTCCGTAGGCCACACGCCTAACCACCTCTCCCAGATTCTGTTTAGCCTGCGTGATAGAAATCCGCTGAACTTTCATCGGCTTCCTCCAGATAAAGCTTAGGCTAGGCGATCCTTTTTTACTGAGTTTGCTTTAAATGACCATCTAGGTTATTTTAGTCATTTTGTCCTTATAATTCAAGACGGCTGGCTGATACTCGCGCTTCTCCTTCCGGGCTGACGTTAGACGTGGAACTCGATGATGTCCCTGTCCTGGAGGATGTGGTCTCGGGCCACCCGCTGGCCGCCGAACTTGCCCGAGCCCCAGACCAGGGCATATTTTAGTCGGTGGCGAAATTCCTTGTGCAGCTCCTCGGCCGCCTCCTCCACTGTGGTCCCCCTCCGCAGCACCAGCGGCTCGCTGAAGTCCGGCTTTTCACCCGGGGCCTTGGTGTATATTCTTATTATGTCAAGTGCATTGAAGAGTTCCCCTTTAATCTCCTCTAAGCCCTCTCCATTTCTCGAGGAGACGGGCAGCAGTGGGAAACGGGCGTAACTTTTCTGGAGGTGCTGGAGGCCTCCGTCGGCTCCCTCGAGGTCTTTCTTGTTCCCTATGAGCAGTGTCCTCTTCTGAAGGTCTCGCCGCTCTATCCTTTCCTCCCTCCCCATGGGGCTTATTCTGAACCTCTCGAGCTCCTGAAAGATTATCTCCACCCGATAGGCCGGCTCATCAACCAGGTCAAGCACGACAAGAAGGACATCGGTGGACCTTAACAGGTTGGCAAACCAGGGACGGGCCTCATCGTCCAGGATGGGAGGCATGTCCACCACCTGCACCTGGATGTCTTCGATCTGGGCCATGCCCAGGACGGGGCTTCGGGTGGTGAAGGGATAGTCACCCACCTCTGAGTAAGCTGTGGTGAGGCTGCAGAAGAGCTCCGATTTCCCAGCGTTGGGCAGGCCCAGCAGCACTGCTTGCCCCGCCCCCTCCTTCTTTATGGTATAAGTCCCCCCTTTCCTGGCAGCAGCTCGTTTCTGCACCTCCTTGTTTATCTTGGCCATCTTGGCCCGGAGTTCTGCCCGGAGTTTATCGGTCCCCTTATGCTTGGGCATGATGGCCAGCATCTCCTCCAGGGCCTCAAGCTTGTCCTCTGGAGTTTCGGCCAGGCGGTAGCGCTTCTCCGCTTCGAAGTACTGTGGCGGCAAATTGGCAGGCATGGCTTCCCTCTTTATTCTAACAGGTTTCAAGTTCCCGGCGAAGATTTCGAGTTGCGTCATTCTTGGAAACCAAATTCGCCCAGGATTCGAAGAGAATAGCTCTGAACGCTCCTGAATTCAGATTAGAAAGCTTGACCCAGGGGTAATTTTTTGCTACCATGCTCTTGCAATGAATCGTTACTGCAACTAATTGCAATTATTCTCAGGAGGTGCGGAATGAAAAGGAAAATAATACCTGTAGTGTTGGTGGTGGTGATGATTGCTTTGGTGGTGAGCCTCGCCTCCTCCTGTCATACAGAAAGGGTGAGGGCAACAAAGGTGATTACCGGAACCTCGCTTATCGGCTTCGTAACAAAGGAGATAGGCGGGGAGAGGGTTGAGGTATCGAATTTGGTTCCTCCCGGACAGTGCCCCGGCCATTATGATATAAAGCCTTCGGATGTTCAAATGT
>CAZJSO010000124.1:0-3081 GCA_964548795.1 uncultured Dehalococcoidia bacterium
CCAGGAGCTGGTAGCGGAGGATAGCGTAGGCGATGAGGAGGGCGTTGATGATGTTAGCAACAACATCAATGGGATATGGCTGTAGGCGGGGAGCAAAGTTGGCCATGGTGCCCAGCACAACCACCATTATGCCCAGCAGGAGATATTGGATGCGGTTGCGTTGGATGTCAGATCCGATGTCCCGATATCGCCGGATAAGGTTGAATATCGCATACCCTAGGAAGAAATAGTTAGGAGCTCCGAGTATGAGCAGCAGAGGGCCGAAGGTTGGCACAAACAGGCCCGTAGCCTCATGCCGGTGAATGCCCGTGAAGAAAGCAGGCTCTTGGAGCACTACAGCTAAAACTGCGGTCAATGTCCACACCAGCAGGCCGCCCTGCACCAGTATGCTCGGTACTTTAATGCGCAAGAGAGTCCTCGTGAAAATGAAGTAGACGATGAACTGCCCGGATACCACAGTGACTACGACTTTATACCAAAAGAGAGCCCTCTCCGCGCTATCGCTGATGGACACCATCAGGTAGGCTAGGTGCCAAAACACCATGGTGAGGAGGTAGAGGGAGAAGACCTGGTTCAGGCGATTCCCCCGCAATCCCCGGTGCAGAACTATGTACATCAACCCTCCATAGCAGAGGAGGGCCAGGAGTATAGTCACGGAGTGAAGATTCACTTTAAACCGAACCTCTTCTTTTAACTTGCTTTTTCCTCTGAGCCTGTCGTTAAAAGCATGCTAAGAACCCGATCCGACGGGTTCATGTGTGGTGGCTTCAGGTGAGCCAAATCCGCTCCCTCTCTCTGACGGGCCAGGTAATAGCGTCGAAAGGTGTCCGGAGGGAGCAAGGTCACACACAGCGGGTCCATGTTCCACAAGCTTTCCAGCTCGGCGTAGAATGGGTCCAGTCGTTGCAGGTTCCGGTGGATGCGCTCCCTGATCTCGTTCGCCTGCACCTCACCCTTTGGTTCTATGTAAAGGTGCAGTAGAACCTCACCGGCCTGGTACTCTTTCCTGGCCACCCAGTCCGTGTACGCAAAATCCGCATCTGCTATAGCTTGCCATATTATCGTCTCGGTCAATCGGGTAATGGAGGCTATGTCTATGATGTCGTCCGCCCTGGAGTAGAAGAGCATCTGAGGTAAGTTGACATCTAATTCCTCATCCCTGAGAGCGATGATCTGGATGATATCACCCACCCGGTAACGCACCAGAGCTCCTCCCAGGAGATTGGTGAGCACTATTTCATATCGCTTCCCAGCCTCCACCTCATCCAAGAGCGAGGTGCGGGGCCGATACGTGGGATCCTCCTTGCTCTTGATGTGCTCGTCCTCAGGGATGAACTCTAGGAAACAGACGTCTGGGAAGAAGGTCATACCTTTGCAATTCCACATCTGGATGCTGATAAGCCCCCCTTCAGTGCAGGCGTAGGCCTCGACGGGTTCCCGCCCCCAGTGTTCCTTTATCCGATCCCTGAACATGGCGGTATCGGTGCCTCCTGTTCCGAGGCATTTCACATCCCACAAGTCCTTGGGCAGCAAATGCTTCCGCCCAGCCAGCCTGGACCTAATCAACCCCCTGATTAATCTGGCCAGAACTTTGGGATGTAACAGGTAGAGCGATGGCTGAAAGCCGCCTGAGCCCTCGACGAACTGATCGCCAATCCGAGCCAGGACGCTCGCCACACCGTCGAAGGCGTCTAGCCCGGTCCTAAGCGCCAACTTGAAGCCTTTTTCGATCCTCTCCTGAAAGTCCATCTTCTCGGCCTCCCCCATAGGAGGAACGAAGGAAAAGTTGAACTCCCACTCAAGCGCTCTACCTATGGCGCCGGAGATGTAAGGAAAGGGAGCCAAAGCAGCCAACATGATGTCGTTCTCCTCGAAAACGAACTCCCCTTTCCTGGAGCATGAGGCGAAGATGAGGCCAGCTATGGAGTATTCGGCGAGTTTCTTGGCCATCTCCTCAGAGTAGGGTATCCATTTATGCTCGTACTCCCCTGATCGCCCCGAGGTGTGGAGCCACCAGTAAGGCTTGGCTGGCAGCGCCTCATCCCTCCTCTCCAGTAAGTAGGGGACGTAGACTTCATAAGTAGTCAGTGGCACCGTTTCTCGAAACTCCTCCACGCTGGTTGGCGCCCTATCCCCCATGAGTTTACGACCCAGCTCGCACTTGCTGATAAGGTCAATCTGCTCCATCAGTAGGCGCTTCTGGATATCCATAAACTCCTCCAGGCTGAGATCAATGTAGCCACAATATTTCTTCCAGATCTCATCCCTTCGTCCCTCCCGCAGTAGCTCAAGTGCCGTTGCCATTTTTGACCTCCTTTTTTGGATTTTGGGTTAAACATGAAATTTAAGGGGCGCTCTTGGTTGCCCTCAGGGTTAGAGCGCCGGGATACCAAAAGCGGCGAGGTGGGAACTTAGCCAATATCTCGATCTCTGCAAAGCCGAAATCCGAGAGGATCGTCCGCCACTCCCCCGCGGTGCGGATATTGGGAACAGCGACCACCTCCGCCTGGGCTCGGGCGCTCCTGTGGGTCAGCTTGTATAATAACGCAGCCACCCATATTAAAGCATTGGCAAGGGACGACCGCCAGAGGGAGGGCGCGCCCACGCAAGCCATGACGAGGTGGCCTCCCTTCTTCAGTACCCGTCTCATTTCGGCTAATACCCTGGGCACGTCCATATGATGCATGCCCAGGCCGCAGATGGCTACATCGAAAACGCCTTCGACGAAGGGCATGGCCATAGCCGAAGCACACACCAAGCTGATGCGTGGGGACGAACCTGTGGCCTCAACGTTCTTCCGCCCGTGCTTAAGCATGGTCAGTGTGATGTCCAGTCCTACAACCCGGCCTTTAGCTCCCACATTGCCTGCGATTTCCAGGGGGATTCGCGCCACCCCGGTGGCCACATCGAGGACAACATCGCCGTCTTCAATGGATACCAGCTCAATTAGCCGATTAACGAATTCTTCATAGCCCACCCCCCAGAGCTCGTGGAGCTCTCGCTCCATGGTCTCCTCATAGCGAGGCGCCAGCTCGGTGAAGGCTTCGATAATCACGTCGTTACCGGCCATTGTCCTCCTCT
>CAZJSO010000125.1:0-3068 GCA_964548795.1 uncultured Dehalococcoidia bacterium
GACATACCGCCCCTCCCACTCCCACTTGATTATCTTTATGCGACTTCGAGAAGGGTTGCTCACTCCTTCATGCTTTACCGAACAAACTAACTCGCACAGGCGGCAACCAGTGCACTTCTCGTAATCAATCATCAGAACCTTAGCCATCTATTTCCTCCTCTCCAATTAGATTAGAGTCGGTGAGATGGTTCCTCGTCTATTCCCAGCCTCACGAGGGTCTCCGGCCGGGGAACGCCGTTCTCATCCCAGCCATGATGCTCATAATATTCATCGACCATCTTCCTGAACTTCTCACGATCTATCTTGGCACCGATGACCCCAGGTGCTCCAAGTCTGCACGGCTCGTCAAAGTAGCGATCCACTAGCCAATCATGCTCCCTCGTCAAACCCTCTCTAATATTAAATAACCTCTCTAGGTTATAAGCCCTCTCAGCTACCGTCCAGATATCCAGGGGGGACATTTCGAGTCCAGTGTTGTAGTAAAGCACCTTAGACCAATCCTCAAAATTAGGAAGAGTTGCCCCAAGGAAGGTGGTGTGATACTTGCATATTCCCAGGCAATCGACTGCCTCGTAGCACATCTCTTGCCAAAAAACCTCCCAGGCTTTCCCCACATATTCCCGATGATCCGAGCTCAAGGGCCCGTCATAGGGAACCGGGCTGCTGTATATCTTCCTAAGAACGGGCTCGGGCAAATGGTAGAGATCAATGGCTGGCCGGCTCCTTAGGTGGTCGGAGCCTCGCGAGCCAGTAGCTATGCCCAGCGCCAGTGCTGGAGTAGCACGCTCATCTGAGTGCAAGTTACTCATGCCCTTAACGTGAACAAGATATTTAATGGAATCTTTACCTATCTTCTCAGCTGCTCGGAGCCCTCCCTCAGCCAGAATGTCACCCAGCCCTTCTCGGAAGGCAATGCGGCGAATCATCTCCATGAGTGCTTCCTCGTTACCGAACCTCAAGTCCAGTCCATCGGTGTCTTTATCGGTAAGGATCCCCTTCTCATAGAGCTCCATAGCCCAGGAGATAAGGCTGCCCGTCTCCAGATTGTCCAGCCCCCATATATCTACCAAATGGTTACACTCTAGGATTAGGCCCCCGCTTCGACAGCCTGGTTCCCCGCCAAAAGCACCCTCGGAGGTATATTCTGGACCTTCATCATATTCCCCAGCGTGAGGGTAACCTGCCGGAACTCTGTACCTGCCACGGCAGTGAACCTGACAGCCAAAGCAACCAGCCATGTGATAGGGACCAAAGGTTTCCGTGGCTAGCTCGTCTAGCCTCTCAGGTTCAATATCATCAGCATACTCAAGTTGATTAAGTTGGAAATTCCTGGTTCTTATTCCCCCCCAGGAATTTGTGGCTCCCCAGATAAAAGGTGTGCCAAGCCTTCCCTGCGTTATATTCACCTTGGAGCTCGTGATCAGAGTGATGAACTTCTTGTTGTATTCCAAAGCCTCAGCGGGATGGGCTATCTCTATATCCATGGTACCCCTGGCAGCTATTGCTTTGAGGTTTTTGGAGCCAAAGACAGCCCCCATTCCGCTCCTGCCAGCAGAGTCCTTGACGCCGGTCATGACATTGGCAAACCGCACCAAATTCTCCCCCGCTGGGCCAATGACTGCCATCTTGATATCCTCATCACCAAGCTCCTGCCTAATAGCCTTCTGCGTTTCATGGGTGATCTTGCCCCAAAGATGGCTGGCGTCTCTTATCTCTATCTCGCCGTTATGGATCCAGAGATAAACTGGATTTTTCGCTTTGCCCTTTATCACCAGGTGATCAAAACCAGCAAATCTCAGCTCGGGCCCAAAGAACCCGCCCATATTGGAGCTACCGAGAAACCCGGTCAGCGGAGACTTGGCGGCAATATGGGTTCTGGAGGTGGCTGAAGCCAGCGTTCCGACCAGGATGCCAGCGCTCACCAGGAGCACGTTATCCGGTCCCAGTGGGTCGATGCCCGGCTCGACATGATTATACAGCAGGTACATATCCAGGCCTCGACTGCCAAGGTACAATTTCCGCATTTCAAGCGGAATGGCCTTAGTTTCGATCGTGCCCGTGGAGAGATCAATGTAAGCGATCTTCCTATTCAACGCCATTTTACTTGACCTCCTTCTTCGCTGCCTCTTGGGCTATTTCTCGGTTTACGTCCCACACCGGCCCCCGTATTCGAGGAAAATCGGGGGCCAGCCAAACTACACGCCATTCAAGGCCACAGCTTGGACACTTGCATGTCCTAGCTCCGGGAGGCACGGTAATTCTGCCCATGCATCCAGGATTATGGCACCTAACTTTGCCATAGGTCCTGGTCTTGGCCAAACTCTCAGCGGTTGAGGCCGCTTCCTTCTCCATGGCAATCCTCCTTTCCAAATGCCAATACTAGAAGAATAAGTCCGGAAAGTCAAGGGTTGGAGATAAACATACCCCGAGAAGAACAACTGAGGAGGTTGCCAGAGGTTGAACCGAAAACAAACAATAGGTAGAACGAAAGAAACGTTCCCCCAAATTACTTGTTTCGACGGGTTCCCGAAATTAAGGAAAGTTAATTCGTGAGCAGCAGATTAACAACCAATGCCTGCCCAGCCCTGCTTAAGAGAAGAAAGGCATCTGCATCCTTATTCGGTAGGGCTAACCTCTGAGATGGTGAACCGAGTGCCCGCAGGTGTCTCGTAGCAATCTATTATCATGCCATCGAGTGCCGAGGCCAAATCCGGTTCTATCAAGAGCACCTTTGTTCCCTCGTTTTCCACCACGTGGTCGCCTTCCTTGGCAGTATCGAATTCCATGTTCAGGCGGTTGGGCATCATGGGATCGCGAACCAACCTGATGGCTACCTCAGGGTCTGCCGTTTGGGCTTGTACAGCTTCCCTCAGCTTCTCTGCTGCCTGTGTAGTTACGGTCAACATATCAACCCCCTTCCTAAGAATATAAAAATTCTGCAAATCCCTTCAAGGGATTTGCAGAATCACAAACCCCGAAAAGCGATTTATCCAGTTACCTTCAATTTTAAAGACGACCCCGAAGGGATTCGAACCCTCGATCTCCAGCGTGACAGGCTGGCGTGTTAG
>CAZJSO010000126.1:0-3025 GCA_964548795.1 uncultured Dehalococcoidia bacterium
CCTTCCTGGGCAGGCTTCTTTCCGCACGGCAGCCAGAACCATATCTTATAGCTGACATCATAAACAATGCCCGTCGGCGGAAATGAGGTACGCCGAGACTGGCTACGACTTGCTAGTTGATCTCTCCCGAGGAAGCATTGAGAGGGTGGAGACCGATCCAAAACTCACCGAGCTTTATCTGGGAGGGCTGGGCACAAATGCAAAGATAATATGGGATCGGGTCCCTCCAGAGGTGGAGCCCTTCTCTCCCGATAATATTTTAATATTCAGCTCTGGCCCTCTCGTCGGCACACCTGCCCCAGGGGCCAATCGTACCATCGTCTCCGCTATCTCCCCTCAGACCTTGCTAATGGGGTTTTCCATGCTGGGAGGATTTTGGGCCCCGGAGTTGAAATTCGCCGGCTACGACAAGGTAATTATCCGCGGCAAATCCCCAACCTTGGTATACCTGTGGATAAACAATGACAGGGTGGAGATAAGAGATGCGTCCCACCTGAAGGGCAAGAGCACTTATGAGACTGTTGAACTCATTCGGGAGGAGTTGAAGGAACCCAGAGCCCAGGTGCTCTCCATCGGTCTTGCTGGAGAAAATAGAGTCTATTTTGCCTCTATAGAAACTCATCGCGGTAGTGCCAGTCGGTTGGGACTCGGTGCCGTTATGGGCGACAAGAATCTCAAGGCAATAGCTGTTCGTGGAACGAAAGATATAAATATTGCGAGACCAGCCCAGTTTTTTGAGTTGTGCAATGATGTGTTGAAATTCATTCGACACCGTCTGAATAGTCCACTCCGGGGAATACAGCCCACCATTCATACCCTGCTTGGGGCACCCCAGGAGATGTTGATACACGATGAAAAATGGCACACTAGTAGCTTCGCCTGGGGAAATGCCCGGTATAGAAGGAAGGATTTTTGGAACGAAGAGGTCGAGGAGCAATGGCGGGAGAGCTTGGAAAATGCGCGGAAACGGCTGATAAGCTGCTATAACTGTCCGGTAAGGTGTGCAGGAGTAATTCAACTTCCGGGGTTTCCGACATATGTAATGAAATGTTTCTCCAAGCTCACCTATGTAATGGCTGCCATGGTGGATGACCTTGAATTTGGCCTTCAAATTGCCTCCCGGGCCCAGCATTATGGAGTGGACGGATACACCACCCCGCAGGTTATGGCCTTTGCTGTGGAGCTCTATGAAAATGGCATCCTGAGCGAAAGCGACATAAAGGGATTTCCATCTGACCCTAGGGAAAGATTCTTCTGGCTACTTGATAGAATTGTAAGAAGGGAAGGAATAGGGGATGTTTTGGCCGATGGTGTTTACTGGGCAGCCCGTCGGATTGGGAGGGGGGCAGAAGCGTTTGATCACAATACTATCAGGAGACACGAACAGATTCCTATAAAGCTGGGGATGCTAAACCCAATTTACTTCCTCATGTGGTCCACTGGCGAGAAGGCCAACATTACCCAGATTGAGGGACAAATACCTCAGTCTCCTCTGCCTAAGGAATTCAGGGAAGAGTTTGTCAAGGATTGGATCCAGATACCCACCGGGAAGGAAGAAAAGTTCAAGAAATTCATTCTGGAGTGGGGCAATCCGGGTACGTCATTTCCGTACTACCCACCTATGGAATTAGTCTTTGAACTCGTCGAGTGGCAGGAGGCCATGCACTATATCGATGACTGCCTGGGGCTGTGTGCTGGCTTGTCATCCTTTGCCTACAAGCCTCCCTACCATATACATAACCTGCCGCTCTTCGTATCATATGCGACGGGGATGGATCTGGGTGAAGATGAACTATGGCAAATAGCCGCCAGGAATAGAAACTTAGTTCGGGTGATCAACATAAGGAGGGGACTAAGAAGGGAAGACGAACGTCCTCCGGAGGATCACTGGAGAAGAAGATTCCCGGATTATGAGGTCAAGTTACTGGATGGATACTACAAATTTAAAGGCTGGGATAGCGAAGGCATTCCCACGGAGGACACCCTGCACAAACTGGGGCTGCAGTACGTGGCGGATGACTTTGTAAAGAGGGGAATCTTAAAGCTGCAAATACCTTCCCAGCATTTCTCACACACATGATAGCAGTGCGTCTCTTCGAGAAATGGTCTGGCCTTCTTGGCCTGGGAGAGGTCGACTGGGCGGCAGAGCCGAGAGCGGAATCTGTCGAGTGGGAACGCATCTAATAGACTACCCAGGCCCTTCTGCAACAAGTTGACTTCAGCTTCAAGATCGCCTAAACTGGAGTAAGCTGAGCTTAGCAGGGAAAGGTGTCTGTTTGTCTCAAGCGCCTGATATACTGGCTTGTTCTGGCCTGTGTTTCCATTGGCGCGGGGTTGAGTGCCGATATCATTTCAGGCACTGCAGCTTTTCCGTTAGCCGTTCGGCTCGCTGGGATCCCAGGGTTAGTGTTTGCCCATCTCCTGCTGAAGAGATCTGGGAGAGTTCTGCGCACGCTGGGGCAGACTAAGGAATGGGGATGCACCACTCGGCTGGTTACTGTGGACACCTACCAATGTCTGAGGCATCCGCATCATCTGGGCATAGGAATTTTTATGACATCTCTTGGCCTACTCATTGGACATCCATGGTCGTTTGGCTTTATAACGTTCATCCAATGGGTTTGGGTGATCGCTTTCCTCTTTCTAGTCGAAGAAAAGGAACTAAAACAAAAGTTCGGCCAGGAATACGAGGCTTATAAACGAGCAGTGCCCATGCTTATCCCAAAACCACCTTGTGTTTGGAAGTTCTTATTCAGGCCATTTCATCCTGGGGCGGAGACCGAACCAGCCTCCGCAAAGAACAGCCAACCTAGCTCACCACACTAGCATTCATTCCGTCATGTGTAATGAAGGTTGTACAGATTGGAAGACAGAAAAGACAGAGCCGCTGCAGACGTTTATCCTCCCCTTTGCGAAGCTACCCTCGCTGGCTTATTCCTAGAGCGAGCTAGCCTGGTTCCTATACCTTTACCGCCGGATGGAATGCTCAGGGAAAGCGCCGAAGCTCTCTTTCGTACTTCATGGT
>CAZJSO010000127.1:0-3006 GCA_964548795.1 uncultured Dehalococcoidia bacterium
GTCCCTGCGACAGCCCCCGGGAATACCTCATCCGGGTTAGGGGGGGAGATCCCGAGGAAGTAGCTCGCATAACCGACCGGGGAAAGCGAATGCCGGTCATGGTGGAGGGAGGCAGGCGAAAGCTCCAAGAGCTCTATTCACAGGGCAAACTGGCCGGGGTGATAAGCCTGGGTGGGGTTACCGGAACCCAGATGGGCACCAGCATCATGAAATCCCTTCCCTTCGGGGTGCCCAAGTTCGCCCTCTCCAGCACGGCCTCGGTAAGGAGACTGGCCGAGAGGTATATTGGGACGGCCGATATAACCTTGATGCACACCGTAGTCGAGTTTGGCGGACTTGACGACCTTATGAAGAATGCCCTCAGCCGGGCAGCAGGCGGCATCTGTGGGATGGTCGAGGCCTCAACTCAGACGCCGGTCTCCCTCATTGGGGAGGGTAGAAGGCCCCTGGTGGCCATGACCCACTTCGGACCCTGTGAGCTCTGTGCCATGACCGTGCGAAGGCTTCTGGAGGAGAGGGGCTACCAGGTGGTCGGGTTTTCCGCCGCTGGCACCGGTGACCGGGCCATGGAGGAGATGATAGAGCAGCTAGATGTCTTTCAGGGAGTGGTAGACCTCGCCCCGGGCGGGGTGGGTGAGGAGCTGCTAGGCTTTGATCGAGCAGCCGGTCCCCATCGGCTTGAAGCTGCTGGCCGGAAAGGATTGCCTCAAGTAGTCAGCACCTGCGGCGTCAACTTTGGCAGCCCCCGGAAGAGGGATTATAAGCCGGAATACGAAGGCCGGAAGAAGTATGAGTATGACGCCTTGCGCACCTTTATCCGCCTCTCGCCGGACGAACTCGCGATGGTGGCCCAGGAGATAGCGCGCAAGCTGAACCAATCCCGGGGGCCTGTAAAGGTGGTGATCCCCCTAGGCGGCTGGTCCTCCGTGGACAAGAGGGGCACCTACTTCTACGACGGGGAGGCCGATAAGGTCTTCGTTGACGAGCTAAAGAAGAACCTGAGGAAAGACATCGAGGTTAGGGAGGTTGACGCTGATCTGGAGACGCCCGAATTTGCCCAAGCGGTGGTTACGGCATTTGAGGAGATAATGCAAAGCCGATGACATCTCAATTGATGGCGGATAAATGGAGCATAGCTGCGCCTTGAAGAGCATTGTTTGCAAGGCTTAGGGAGGGGAATAAATGTCCAACTATGCTCTGTTAGCCGACTATCGATACTGTACTGGCTGCCATGCCTGTGAAGTCGCCTGTAAGCAGGAACACCGAATTGCGGCCGGGAAGAGCGGGGGGATAAAGGTCATCGAGCAGGTTCAAGAGTTCCCTGGTGGGAAGTTGGACCTGACCTATTTTCCGCTCTTAACTCAGCTCTGCTTCTTCTGCGCTCCTCGGGTTAAGAAGGGTCTTCCTCCGGCATGTGTACAGCATTGCATGGCCAGATGCCTAAGATTTGGGCCTCTCGAGGAGCTAGCCAAGGAGCTACCTCGGGGGCGGAAAGTCATGCTCTGGACCCAAGAGATTTAGCTATTGCTGGTGGAAAACCACATTGGGGTTGGAAGGAGGCCGACATGGAGCAAGAGAAAATAGTGAGGACTCACTGTCGGGCTTGCCATGGGGGTTGCGGAGTGCTGGTCCATGTAAGGGGAGGACAGATCACCAAAATTGAGGGTGACCCAGAATGCCCTACCAACCGTGGCTCCATGTGCTCCAAGGGGCTGGCTTTCCTGCAGCAGGTTTACCATCCTGACCGGCTTAAATACCCTCTAAAGAGGACTGGCAAAAAGGGGGAGGGCAAATGGGAGCGCATCTCCTGGGACGAAGCCCTAAATACTATAGCTGATAGGCTAAAGAGGTTCAAAGAGGATTTTGGAGCTGAGTCGGTGGTGATAGGACAAGGCACGGGTAGAGATTACGAAGCTTTCCTCTACCGATTCGCTAACCTCTTTGGAACCCCTAACGTCATTACTGCCGGACATATGTGCTATGTCTCCCGGGTAGGAGCAACATTGATCACCTGCGGTAACCTACCGGTTTGCGACTATGAGGGAGGGCCAAGATGCATCATGGTTTGGGGCAACAATGTCGTCTGGACCAATCCCGATGAATATACCGGGGAGAACTTACTTAGAGCGCTGTCACAAGGGGCGAAGCTCATCGTGGTGGACCCTCGGCTGACTTGGCTGGCAAGCCGGGCGAATATCTGGCTGCGGCTAAGGCCGGGAACAGACACAGCTTTAGCCCTTGGGATGGCTCACGTGATAGTTAACGAGGGTCTCTATGATAAGGAGTTCGTGGAGAAATATACCTACGGTTGGGACAAGTTTGTAGAGAGGGTCAAAGAATACCCCTTGGACAGGGTGGAGGAGATCACCTGGGTACCGGCTGAGAAGATAAGGGAGGCAGCCCGACTTTATGCCCAGACCAAGCCTGCTTGCATCCAATGGGGCGTGGCTATAGAGCAAACGCTTAACTGCACGGACAACAACCGCATCCTTACCGACCTCATGGCCATCACCGGAAATCTGGATGTTCCTGGAGGAAATGTCTTCTTCGTGCCTCCTCCCGTCAGGACAGTCAGCGAATTTGCTCTGCATCGTGATTTGCCTTTGGAGCAGAGAAGGAAGCGCCTAGGGGGAGACAAATATAAGCTGGCCGATCGAGTGGCTCTGGTAACGCCAAAGCTTGTCTGGGATGCCATTCTCACTGGTAGGCCCTATCCGATAAAGGCTGTGCTTCTTCACGGAACAAACCCGGTCATCACCCGGGCTAATGCCCAGGAGGCCTACCAAGCACTGAGTCAGGTTGATTTTCTGGTGGTGACTGATTTCTTCTTGACCCCTACGGCTGAGCTGGCTGACATCGTACTCCCGGCTGCTACTTGGCTGGAAATTGATTATGTGGCCGACTTCTGGAAACGCCATGGATACGTTTTCCCCAGAAAAAAGATCGTGCAGGTCGGCGAATGCCGCTCAGACCATGAGATATTCATGGAGCTGGGCAAGAGGCTAG
>CAZJSO010000128.1:0-2996 GCA_964548795.1 uncultured Dehalococcoidia bacterium
GAGGGCCTCTGGGCATACTCGACCACCTCCACGATGGGGGAGGTACCCCCCTTACGTATAGAGCCGAGGGACTTCTCCTCGAGGGTGGTCAGCCCGCCCTCGATGTTCCCCGGCGAAGGATCAGTCCCGCGAATGTCAACTCCCATTGACCTGACGTTGGCCTCAGTGGCCGAGGTGATCTCCCAGATGCGACGGCTGACCTCATCGCTGATGGCCCTTCGGGCCAGGATGTGTTCTGCCCCCAGCATCTCGACTGTTTCCGAAAGTATTACCGTTCCTCCCTCGGCCACCAATCGGTCACAGGCAACCCCCAGCGCCGGATTGGCGCTCAACCCGGAGAAGGTATCGGAGCCTCCGCAATGGGTGCCCAGGATGAGCTCGGCCAAATCTACTGGTTCCCGCTGGGCACCGGCAGCCTCCCTCAGGAGCTTCTCCACCAGGCTTTTTCCCTTGGCTACGGCCCGACTTGTGCCACCCTCAGCCTGAATGCTCAGCAATTCGAACTTCGGCCCATCCAGTTGCTCGGCGATTAACTCCGGCCGGAGAAGCTCACACCCGAGGCCGATCAGCAGAACTCCAGCTACATTGGGATTGGAGCAAAAGCCACTCATGGACCGAATCATGTGCTCCCTCTCCTTCCCAAGATGGCCACATCCGTGAGGATGGCTGACGACGATGGCTCCAGGAACCTGCTGAGCTACTAATTGGGCTACGGTGGAGGCACAGATCACGGTGGGGAAGATCAGGACGTGATTCCTTACCCCAACCCGACCATTCGGGCGCCGGTATCCCTGAAATCTCATTGCCTATCTCCTCTGCCTCTCAGGCCCTCAACGTTGTGGATATGGACATGCTCTCCCCGGGCAATTCTTCTGGTGGCCCGACCCACAACCTCACCGTATTTAACTATCGGCTCCCCCGGCTCGATGTCCTCCAAGGAGAACTTATGACCAACCGGGATGGTCTGAAGCAGGGTAACACGGACGACCTTACCCGCTCGTTCAAGCAAGACAGATGTCCCCGGCTCGAGTTGCCGTAGTGCGGTGGCTACGTTGTCACTGGCATCAATCACTATGGCAGTTGGCGACATCTCAACAAATCGCTTGGCAGAGAGAAACTTGCCATGGATGACTTTGCGACATGATAGCACCTTGTTTAAAAGGCTGTCAATCGGTTTTTCTCACGGCCGAGAGATAGACAGCTATTCTCCTCATCTCACTTCCCTTTTAGCTCTTCCAAACCTCGACTTCTTCAGGGTCCTTTTAATCCTTAGCTCAAACAGGAACCCTCTGCAACTCATGATGCCAAAGATCCTTTGGCTCACAGCCGAGACAAGAAATCATCCGCCCGAAAGGGTGTGTTGACCCGGACATAATTGCTTCCCAGATCCCTGAATCCCTGGCCGCTTTCGGTCAGTATCCCTCGGGCAAGAAGCTCCTCCCAGAGATCACGAGTTTCATCTTGGCAACCTAGGAGGAAGATGGGACAGCAATCGTGCGTCTCGCTGATGAGGTAGCCCCTTTGTCTTAGCCCCTCTATCAGCCTCTTCTTCTCCCGGCTTACGATGTCCTGACAGCGCTGGATAAATGCCTGATCTGCAAGTGCTTCGCCTGCCAGATAGCAGCTAACCGCGCTGATGACGAAGGGAACGTTGACCTTCCTATAGAATGGGGCTAGCTCGAGCGGGAACACCCCGTAGCCAACCCTCAAGCCAGCGAGCCCGAACGCTTTAGAGAAGGTACGCACCACTATGAGGTTCGGATATTTGTTCACCAGGTTGATGGCTGAATTCTCCTTCCCCAGGTAATCGCCGAAGGCCTCATCAACTATTACCGCAACCTCCTTCCTCTTCGCCTCGAGAGCTATTGCCTCCATTTCCTCCAAGCTAATAAATTGCCCGGTAGGATTATTGGGGTTATCCAGATAGATTAATCGGTGTTCTTGACTCATCCGCTCAAGCATCCTTTCGACCTGGAACTTAAATTTCTCCTCTGGCCTTAGCAAAACCGCCTCATATATGCCACCGCTGGCCTCGATCTCGGTCACGTACTCCGTGAACTGGGGGGAATAGCCCAGCACTCGTGAGCCCGGGTCAATGAAGAGTTTGTTAAGCCGTTCCAAAAGAACGAACGCCCCATCGGCGATTTGAACCTGCTCGGTTTTTAGCTCAGCGCAGTCCGCCCAGAATCGAATAATTCTTTGCCGTAGCTCCTTATAAAAGGGATCAGGGTAGGGGCAAATGGCAGGCCATTCAAAACGGCGAGCGGCTTCCAAAACCCTTTCCGAGGTGCCCAAAGGGTTCTTGCCCAGAGAGCAATCAAGGATGCCCTCTTCCCCGGGTGGTTCCTTTACGTAGGATTTCCTCTCCCAGCGTCTAAGATGAGGTCGTACTTTAAAGAAGGCAACCTCCTCTCAGCAAATTTATCTCGGTTCCCAGTTCAAAATAGCGGAGATCACACCCCTGTTCTTTTCTTCTCCGGGGGCTTCATATAAGTCAACTTGCTCTGCTTAAGCCCTATCTTGACCAGGGCCTCGGCAAACTTCAGAGCAGCCCCCGAGGGATCCACAATGGGCACATCGTAGCCCCTCTCCCGCAGCCGTCGTATCTGTCGGGTCAGCTAGATAGGCCAGCTTTTGCGTCACAGCTACCGCCTCGGAAAGGTGCGTGTAATGAAAATCGGTAGTCAGGGTCAGGATGACAAAGGAGCTCCCTCTTTCCTTATTGTCATTCTGAACTCCTTCCTTCCGTTGTCATTCTGAGCGTAGCGAAGAATCTCATGGTGAAGAATTCCTAAAGCTAAAAAAGCTTACCGACTTTTACTACACGCACCCGCCTTGGAATTTTGGCCTGACAGCGACTTTCAACGACATTATAATATAGGTCAGGAAAGGAGGCAAGCGGTTGGCCTAGCAAGCGGCTGCTAGCTTGTCTCTTTAGTGCCTTCCAAGCAGGTGGTCGTGGGTTCGAATCCCATCTCCCGCTCTTTTATTTTGAA
>CAZJSO010000129.1:0-2911 GCA_964548795.1 uncultured Dehalococcoidia bacterium
TGCCGAGGAGGAGATTTGAACTCCTACGGGCTTGCGCCCACTACCCCCTCAAGGTAGCGTGTCTACCTATTCCACCACCTCGGCACTGGCAGGGGTGGCAGGACTCGAACCCACGACCTGCGGTTTTGGAGACCGCCGCTCTCCCAAACTGAGCTACACCCCTTTCCTCGATTTATATTATAACTACAATTTGTTACCTTGACCAGTACCCCTGGAGGGACTCGAACCCTCGACGCGCGACTTAGGACGCCGCCGCTCTGTCCACTGAGCTACAGGGGCATGGAGATAGGGGGACTCGAACCCCCAACCTCGGCGATGCGAACGCCGCGCTCTCCCATTGAGCTATATCCCCGCAGCAAGAATATACAAGAAGGCAGAAGAGGTGTCAAGCTGAATTAGCTCGACTTTGTAGTTGACCTCTACGGTTTATCTTGATATATTTTGTTTGTGGCAGATGTTCGACCTCTCCTCGGCCTCCGTTACGACCTAGGGCGAGTTGGAAGTCTATCCTCAGTGATTGCTCCTCCCTACGATGTCATCTCTCCTGAAGAGCAGCTCAACTATCAGCAGAAGAGCCCATACAATATTGTTCGGCTGGAAAGCGGGGCCAGGCAAGCTCTTGCTTCAGCAACCAGTAGGCAAGCTCAGCTCGCGGCCATCTTTTCTAGCTGGATTCGCGAAGGGATCCTAAAGAGAGATAGCCATCCTGCCTTCTATCTGGTGGAGCATCGGTTTACCTACCAAGAGAAAGAGAGAAGCTGCTGGGGCCTGATTTGCCGAGCTAAATTGGAGCTGGACCAAGGTCAAATACGTCCCCACGAAGCTACCTCCAGTGAGCCCATACGAGACCGCCTCCTTCTCCTCAGAGCCTGCCAGGCTAATCTCAGTGCGATCACGGGATTATTCCAGAGCGAACAGACTCTTCCCACCCTACTATCCAACACGCTCTCACTTCCACCAGTTGCTACTGCCGAGGAGCAAGGGGTAACCTACCATATTTGGGCGGTAGACCAAGAAGAACAACTCTCCCAAATCTCTGATTTCTTCGCCCACAAAACTCTCTACCTGGCCGATGGGCATCACCGCTATGCAGCAGCTTGGGCCTATCGGCAGGAGATCTCCCACAGGGATCAGGATCACCCCTCAGACTTCGTTCTGATGACTCTTTTTAACGCTCAAGACCCCGGACTGGTTGTATTCCCTGTTCACCGCCTAGTGGGTGGTCTTGGGCCTCGGGAGGCAGCCAAGCTGGAGAGCCAACTCAAGCTATATTTTCAGGTGGAGGAACTTCCCTCAGGTTCGGCCAGTTGGCTAGCCAGACTTCAGCAAAAGGGAAAGGAAGGAAAGGTTATCGGCCTTTACCAGCCTTTTGAAAGGAAGTTCGAGCTCCTTATCCCCCGCTGGGAGAAGCTTCAGGAGCTCCTGCCACAAAATAAGCCACCCGTATGGAGAGAAATAGAACTAAACCTTCTGCATCGGGTTATTTTCAAAGAGCTGCTCGGCATTGATAGGGCACGGCAAGAAGAGAAGCAGGTGAGCTACGTCAGCGACGGAATGAGAGCGATTGAGGAGGCCAACCAGACAGGTAAGCTGGCTTTTCTACTCAATCCTCTACGGACCTCCCAGATAATATCCCTGGCTGAGGAAAACCTCAGGTTGCCTCGCAAGTCTAGCTACTTCTATCCGAAGACTCCCGCAGGCCTGGTGATAAATCCCCTCTGGGCTTGATTCTTAACCTCGCAAAATGTACGGCAAGTCTTTGCATATAGGTAAAATTCGAGGTATTGGATTTGAAATCCACTACACTTGGTTCCTGATTTTTCTCCTCCTCACCATATCCCTGGGGCTTGAGTACAGCGACATTTATCCCAACTGGCCTTCCCTTGCCCACTGGATGGCTGGCTTGTTTTCAGCCCTTCTCCTTTTTGCCTCGGTGCTGGCCCACGAATTAGCCCATAGCCTAGTGGCGCTTAAGTGTAATGTCCCCGTGAGGAGCATCACTCTCTTCTTCTTCGGTGGAGTAGCTCAGATAACTCGGGAGGCATCATCGCCAAAAGCGGAGTTCCGCATAGCTATTGCTGGCCCAGTCTGCAGCATAGGGTTAGCAATTATATTCGGCGCTGTCTGGCTTTTAAGCCATGGGCAGGTGGAGTTTATTGAGGGCATAGCTGGCTATCTGGCTCTCATCAACATTATGCTAGCTGGATTCAACCTCATACCCGGGTTCCCTCTGGATGGCGGCCGTTTGCTTCGTTCACTTATCTGGAGCCGTACCGGAGACTATGACCTGGCCACGCGAATCGCCCTTCTAGGAGGAAGAATCATCGCCTATGCTCTCATTGCTAGCGGAGTTGGCGGAACTATCGTCATTTCCTGGACTCAAAGGGAATTTTGGGCTGGAGGACTTTGGCTCGCCTTGATAGGGTGGTTTCTCCAAACAGCGGTAAGAGCCAGCAGCCGCCAGGCAAGAATGAAGCAAATTCTCAAGAAAATTACCGTCCGCGAGGCTATGACCCCATGCCATCTCCTGGGATTTCTCTGGCCAGCCAGCGGGATGGGTATGGTTGGGCCAGACGATGATGGGCTGGCAACAATGAGCAAGATGGATCAGGGGCAAGTAGACCAGCTAGCAGTAGTGGAAAACGGCAAAGTGGTGGGACTCATTCGAAGGGAGAACCTTCTACGTCTGGCCGAGTGGGCCTTTAAGAATCGGGGTGAGAGGATTTGAACCTCCGACCCCCTGCACCCCATGCAGGTGCGCTACCAGGCTGCGCCACACCCCGATATGGGCAGTGGAGGATTTGAACCTCCGACCTCCTCTTTGTAAGAGAGGCGCTCTCACCACTGAGCTAACCGCCCGAAGCCCTAGGCTTTGAGAAAGAAAGCACGCCTGGCGGGACTTGAACCCGCG
>CAZJSO010000130.1:0-2858 GCA_964548795.1 uncultured Dehalococcoidia bacterium
TGCTCAAGGCTAAAGAGGGTCTCACCACCCCCTCTGAGGTCATGCGCAGCGTCTTTACCATTGATTAAAGGACATGTTGCTTAAGTACGTGGCTTATAACGAGGCCAAAGAGAAGGTCACCGGAGTGTTAGAGGCACCCTCTGAAGAGGAAGCGGAGCTTGTCCTCTGGCGCTCTAACCTAACCATTATCTCTCTCAGAAAAGTCCGTCGCTTGCCCAGTATCTATGAACTTTTCCCCACCTTCTTCCGAGTGAGAACTAAGGATCTCATCTTCTTCACTCAGCAGCTAGTGGCCCTCCTCGATTCCGGGGTCCCCCTCTTCCCCTCACTGAAGCAATTGGCCTTAAGAGTGCCTAACCGCCGTCTAAGGCAAGTCCTCGGTCAGGTAATTAGAGATATTGAAACGGGTGCCCGTTTTTCTCAAGCTCTGTCAAACTATCCCTCGGTCTTTCCCGAGCTCTACTGCCGCCTGGCAAGCATAGGTGAGGAGTCCGGAAATCTCTCCCAAATGCTCCACCGCATCATTGGCCACTTGACCAAACAGGAGGAGCTGATAAACCGAGTAAAGCGGGCCCTCACCTATCCGGCCATGGTTGCCCTCGTGGGGATAGCTGGCATAATAGTCCTGCTCGTTTTTGCCCTGCCCTCAATGTCTGGACTATTTGAACTTTACGGCGCTAACTTGCCCTTTCCGGCCCGAGTTTTGGTTGGCCTGAACAAGGTAATAAAGGCCTATGGCATATGGATCGCCGTCGGCCTGTTCGCGCTTGTTCTGGGAGGCTGGCAGTACACGAAAACCCCCAGCGGCGCGGCGCGGCGAGATCGCTTAGTACTTCGCCTGCCAGTTATAGGAAGAATAGCAGCAGAGAGCAGCTTGGCACGCATCACCTCTACTCTAGCCATACTCCTCTCTGCCGGAATTCCCTTAGCTGAAGGACTTACCCTGGTGGAAAAGATAGCCCGGAACTTCGTCCTCTCTCAAGGACTCCGCATAGCGCACCAGGAGGTGATGGCCGGGCGATCGCTCTCCCAGGCTCTGGCCCAGCACAAAGTCTTCCCCTTCCTCCTGGTCGAAACAATCAGAACTGCAGAGCAGACTGGCACCCTTCCCCAGGCTTTGGAAACTCAGTCTAAGTTTTACGAACAAGAGACCGATGCCGCCATCTCAGCCTTAGCTTCTCTCATTGAGCCGGCAGTGATCCTGGTTATGGCTGGAGGAGTAGGCTTCATCGCCGCAGCGGTCTTTACCTCCATCTACTCTCTTATAGGACAGATAAAGTGAGCCAGCCTTATAAGCTCATCCCCTGCATCAATCTCCTCCCCCAGGGATATCGCCCCCGCCTTCTCTCGCTCCTGGAGGTTTTCCTCATCCTTCTATTGCTCGTCGAGCTCGGCGCTGGCTATTTCAATTATCAGGCCAAAGTCGCCAGCAAGGCAGACCTCGTTTCCCTCCAAGCACAACTCGACAAACTCACAAAAGACTACCAGGCCATTCGCCCCAAGATAGAGAAAATAACCACCCTTCGCTCTCAATTGGAGGAGGAAAGGGCTGAGCAGGAAAGAATCAAGGCAGCTTACCGGGCCATTGCCCCCCCAAGCATTGGCTGGGGCAGCTTGACAGCGCATATCTTCAGCTCAGCCCCCCGAGGTATAGCTCTAAAATCGGTGACTCAAAATGGGATTGACCTCATACTTAAGGGCTCTTCGCCCAGCCCGGAAGTAGTGTCCTTATATAGTCAAGCGCTGAGGCAATCGCCGGAGATATCTCAGGCCTCTCTTCAATCTCTTCTTAAGGAGGAAAGCCCCCCGAGCTATTCCTTCACCCTTATGCTCAGGCTTCGGGAGAGAAAATGAGGAAAAGAATAAGACTTCGCCCGGCAGCACTAGTCTTAATAGCCCTGGCCATCATAGGCGTGGCGCTCAATGCCGAGCTTCTCCTAGGCGCTTCTCACAACCAAGCCAAGAAAACCGAGCTTCAGGGGTCGATAACCAGCTACCAGATCAAGCTCAGAGGGGCGGCAAAGCTCCCAGATATTGAAACGCTGCAGAGGGAACTAGCCGAGCTAAAAGGGGCTCGGCTTCCCTTCGCCAGTGAGGAGCAATGTAGCGAGCTGACCAGTCTCCTCTTTCGCTGGGCAAGGCAAAGCGAGACAGAGGTCATTGGATGTTCCACCGCCTGGGCCACCGAGAGCCAGGGAGATGTGGATTACCCCGTCTTGGTTCACAAGCTTCAGCTCAAAGGTTCACCCAGCTCCCTGGCCCGCTTTCTAGAACTCATAGCTACCTCCTCACTGCCCACCATCGGCATAGACGCCCTTGAGCTTCTGGCGGGAAAGCAGTACTGGACGTTGAACCTCGAGGTCAAGCTTTACGCTGAGCCCTCCGTCTCCAAGGCCGCCGGAGGCCAAGAGTGAAAAGGGGCCAATGATGGACGCGCTCATCGCCATATTGCACTCGATAGTCGATTTCCTGACAAGCCTGCGGATGTTGCCCGAAACGCTAGGGTGGCGCCTCTACCCCGCTGTTGGCGGGGTGGTGGCCACAGCCATTTTGATTTTCTTCCTAGTGAGACTTGCTCTTTCAGCCCGGAAGAAAGCCGCCACCAGGCCAGCCGAGAGGCCCAGGAAAGCGTCCCGGGCGGAGCATAGGCCGATAAGGGCTTACCGCTTCGCCGGGAAAAAGCTCTCGCTCAGCCTTGATGGCACCTCACTGAGGCTCCTCATCTGCCAAGGGAAGGAAGTCATTGACTGGGTAAACCTCCCCTTCAATCCTGAGCTTCTCAGAGAGGGGTTAATCTCCGACCCAGCGGGCATGGCTAAGGTCGTCCGAAACGCTCTGCAACAGAAAAAGATAAGGGA
>CAZJSO010000131.1:0-299 GCA_964548795.1 uncultured Dehalococcoidia bacterium
CTACAGCACTTATGAAAAGGAAAATGAAGCGCTGCCGCTTCCTGGAGAGAAAGCCCTGGTCATTGGCTCTGGACCCATCCGCATCGGGCAGGGGATCGAGTTTGACTACTGTTGTGTTCACTCCTCCTGGGCTCTTCAAGAAGCCGGGGTGAAGAGCATTATGGTGAATTCTAACCCGGAGACGGTCTCCACCGATTTCGACACCAGTTCTCGCCTTTATTTCGAGCCCCTGGACGAGGAAAGCCTGCGTGACATCCTGGAAAACGAAGGAAAACCGCCTTCCGTAGTCCAGTTCGGAG
>CAZJSO010000131.1:309-2827 GCA_964548795.1 uncultured Dehalococcoidia bacterium
GACCTGGCCGAAGATCGGGGGCGCTTTGATGACTTCCTCGCTCGCCTGGGCATACCTCGGCCTCCAGGGGCAGCCGTGAGGACGGTAGACGAGGCTCTCTCCACCGCCCGATTCCTCGGCTACCCCGTGCTGGTCCGCCCCAGCTATGTGTTGGGCGGCATGGCCATGGAGATCGTGCACAACGAGGCGGAACTGACTCGCTTCGTTGAGTTCGCTGCCAGCCTGGAGAGCAAGAAGGTCATCCTCATTGATAAGTACTTCGAAGGGAAAGAGGTCGAGGTTGATGCTGTGGCGGATGGTGAGGAGGTGCTCATCCCCGGCATCATGGAGCACATCGAGCGGGCCGGCGTACATAGCGGTGACTCTATAGCCGTCTACCCCGGGATAAACTTAACCCCCAAAGAGGTGGAGACCATCGTCGATTATACTACCCGGATCGGGCTGTCCCTAAGGGTTAAGGGGCTGATGAACATACAATATGTGATCATGCGGGATAAAGAGGCCCCAGATTCCACTGTCTATGTCCTAGAAGTCAACCCCCGGGCCAGCCGGACAGTGCCCTTCATTTCCAAAGTTACCGGCGTTCCCCTAGTTAAGCTAGCCACCAAGGTTATGCTAGGGCATAGCCTTAAAGAACAGGGATATCGAGGGGGCCTATGGAGAAAACAAAGGCTTTTTGGCATAAAGGCGCCGGTCTTCTCGATGTCCAAACTGCCTGGGGTAGATACCTACCTCAGCCCAGAGATGAAGTCCACCGGTGAGGTGCTGGGCATAGATCTCTCCTTCGAGGCTGCCCTAACCAAGGCCTTACTTTCCAGTGGGCTCGCTTTCCCCGCCAAATCGGCCATCCTTATCAGCATCGCTGATAGGGACAAGTCAGAGTCGGTGCCTCTCATCCGTCGACTTTTTGACCTAAAGTATAAACTCTATGCCACTGAAGGCACCTCTAAGCTCGTCCGGGATCTCGGCCTGCCGGTAACCTTGATCACTAAGAAGCTGGGCGAAGGCCATCCTAACGTGGTTGATGTCATTCTCAACGGAGAGGTGGGGGCGGTGATCAACACCATCACCGGCGGACGTACACCCCTAAAAGACGGGTTCCAAATTCGCCGGGCAGCGGCAGAACGTCGCCTTCCCTGCTTTACCTCCCTGGACACTGCCCGAGTGGCCATCGAGGCTTTAGCCAATGGCACAGGAAGCTATAGCATTAAGCCGCTTAACGAGTACCTAAAAGAGGCGAGCCTTGAGCCAAAATAAACCCAAGCCCAGAAGAGTTAAAGCTTGGGTCATTTCCAATGAGGAACTTCTGCCACAGACCTATCTTCTCTGGCTTCGAGCTCCTGAAATTGCCTCGATTGCCCAGCCAGGACAGTTCGTGATGGCCAAATGTGGGGAGCTTATTCTCAGAAGGCCCTTCAGCCTGCACCGGAAGGAGCGTGGAAAACTGGCACTTCTCTTTAATCGTGTGGGGCAAGGAACTCACTGGCTGGCCAAGCGCCAGAAGGGGGACTCGCTTGACTTACTGGGCCCTCTCGGAAACGGGTTTTCTGTGCCACCGAAGTCCCGGCATCTCCTGCTCGTCGCCGGAGGTATCGGCCTGGCACCGCTCTTCTTCCTAGCCCAAAGAGAGCTAAATCTAGGACGGCAAGTGACCCTCCTACTAGGAGCAAGGAGCGCGTCCTTGCTTTACCCCGAGGCTCTGCTTCCTCCAGGGATAGAATCAGTTGTAGCTACTGAGGATGGCTCTGCCGGAAGAAAAGGGCTAGTAACCGACCTGCTGCCCCAATTTAGCTCGGGTGCTGACCAGATATTTGCCTGTGGCCCTCTGCCGATGTACCGCACCATGTCGAAGATGAACCTGGGGAAGCCGGTTCAGGTCGTCTTGGAGCAGATGCTAGGCTGTGGGGTAGGCGCCTGCCGGGGATGCTCAGTAGAAACCCAAACGGGGCTCAAGCGCGTTTGCCGCGAGGGGCCAGTTTTTAATCTGGAGGAGATCCTCTGGGAAAAGGTGAAAGAACCCCGCCCCAGCCAAGTTGCGTCAAAATAAATGGTTGCTGAGAGGCATTTATTGCCTCATGCCGACTTTGACAAATTCGTAGCTAAAAAGAGGTAGTTTCCACTACACTGGCTCACCGCCTCGAAGCTGCCTAGGCTCGCAATGGCTAAAATCTGAGCTCCACCTTCACCGCTTTGACTTCCTGCACCGCCTCCATCACCTTCCTCAGGCTTTCCTGACACCCTCGAGCCCGAAGCAGCCGAGCCCCCGTTATGCAATTAACTATAAATTTCCAAGCTATGACAGCGGAAAGGTCTTCTGCCAGGAGGGAGCCTTCCTTCAATTTAAGGACGATCTACTGCAGGGACATCCTCTCGAGAAGCCGGGCTATTCCATAAGCAACTATAGTGCCGACCATGCCGGAGATGAAAGAGGCTGCGAGAAGAAGGGGAACAAATTCCACTCTCGGCCAGGTATGGGTATGAAACCCTATGGCAAGCCAGGTTGTCCCCAGGCAGAGGA
>CAZJSO010000132.1:0-2798 GCA_964548795.1 uncultured Dehalococcoidia bacterium
GGAATCGCTAGTAATCGCGGATCAGCATGCCGCGGTGAATACGTTCCCGGGCCTTGTACACACCGCCCGTCACATCCCGAAAGTCGGCTTTACTAGAAGTCACTGGGCTAACCCTGATTTTACATCGGGGAGGCAGGTGACGAAAGTAGAGCCGGTGATTGGGGTGAAGTCGTAACAAGGTAGCCGTACGGGAACGTGCGGCTGGATCACCTCCTTTCTTTATTTCTCTTCCTTACAGGCTGGACACCCCTTTCCCCTTTTTGTTAAATGGGCCTATAGCTCAGCCGGTAGAGCGTACCCCTGATAAGGGTAAGGTGCCTGGTTCGAGCCCAGGTAGGCCCACGCGAAAAGGATAGGTGGGGAATTAGCTCAGTTGGGAGAGCGCCTGCTTTGCAAGCAGGAGGGCACCGGTTCGAGTCCGGTATTCTCCACAGGATATTGCTCTTTGACAACTGCATACTGGTAAGAAATCTGGCCAGGATACTAAGGGCATACGGTGGATGCCTAGGCAGAGAGAGGCGATGAAGGACGTGGCTACCTGCGATAAGCTCCGGGGAGCTGGTAGCAAGCGTTGATCCGGAGATCTCCGAATGGGGCAACCCACCGGGGATAACCCCCGGTATCCTTATCGGGAAACCGATAAGGAGGCTAACCCAGGGAAGTGAAACATCTCAGTACCTGGAGGAAAAGAAAGCAACCGCGATTCCCTGAGTAGCGGCGAGCGAAAGGGGAACAGCCCAAACTTTCGGAGTGTAAAAGCCCGTAGGCGTTGCTCCGAAAGGGTTGCGAGACATCTCCGGAGGAGGCTACGGACTCCTCAGGAAGTTACAAAACCTTTTCTTAGCTGAATGCCGTGGAAATCGGCAGCCAGAGAGGGTGAAAGCCCCGTAAGCGAAAAGAAAAGGTCTTCCGGGGAGATGTTCTCGAGTACCACGGGGTACGGGAAGCCCTGTGGGAATCTGGGAGGACCACCTCCCAAGGCTAAATACTCCTCTCTGACCGATAGTGCACGAGTACCGTGAGGGAAAGGTGAAAAGAACCCCGGTGAGGGGAGTGAAATAGAACCTGAAACCGTATGCCTACAAGCGGTCGGAGGTCCAATGTTACATTGGGCTGACGGCGTGCTTTTTGCATAACGAGCCGGCGAGTTACTGGGCGCAGCGAGGTTAAGGGATACTCTCCCGGAGCCGTAGCGAAAGCGAGTCTGAACAGGGCGCTACTCCGATGTCACATCGGAGTAAAGTTGCGTCCAGTAGACCCGAAGCCAGGTGATCTACCCATGGCCAGGATGAACTCCGAGTAAGATCGGAGGGAGGTCCGAACCCGTTGGGGATGAAAACCCATGGGATGAGCTGTGGGTAGGGGTGAAAGGCTAATCAAACCTGGTGATAGCTGGTTCTCCCCGAAATATATTTAAGTATAGCCTCACAGATGGGCAAGGGGGGTAGAGCACTGGCTGGGCTAGGGGGCTTACCGGCTTACCGAACCCAATCAAACTCCGAATACCCTTGCCCTTACTGTGGGAGTCAGTCCATGGGGGATAAGCTCCATGGTCGAGAGGGGAACAGCCCAGACCGCCAGCTAAGGTCCCTAAGCGCAGGCTAAGTGGAGAAGGTGGTGGAGATACTGAGACAACCAGGAGGTTGGCTTAGAAGCAGCCATCCTTTAAAGAGTGCGTAACAGCTCACTGGTCGAGTGTCTCTGCGCCGAAAATTTAACGGGGCTTAAGCCTGCCACCGAAGCTGCGGGTATAAGTATCTGGTAGCAGGAGACTGGTATCAGGAAACTGGAAATTTGTGTCAGGTTAGATTACAAGATACAAGAAACATAAGGAGGTAAGAATGCCTTATCATACCCTTGAAGTCTTTCGGAAGGCTTATCAGGCGGCGTTAGAGATTCATAGGCTTAGCCTGAAATTTCCAAAGTTTGAGCAATTTGAGATAGCACGGCAATTACGCGAATCCACAAAATCCATAGCAGCAAACATCGCCGAAGGTATGGGAAAACAAGAATCCTATCCTGAAGTAAGAAGATATGTGCGAATCGCTATAGGGTCATGTGATGAAACCAAAGTGTGGCTGGAGTTTGCTAAAGATTTAGGATATTTAAATCCCAGAGAATTTGAAAAGTGGAGGGATGAGTATAATACCATTGGAAAGATGCTGCGAGGGATTTTAAGAAGATATAAATAAAATTTCCTGATACCAGTTTCCTGAAAAACCAGATACTTGTGCGGTAGGGGAGCATTCCCTGTGGAGTGAAGCTCCGATGTAAATCGGAGTGGACTGCAGGGAAGAGATTATGCCGGCATGAGTAGCGATAATCCCGATGAGAAATCGGGACACCGTAAACCTAAGGTTTCCTGGGGAAGGTTAATCCGCCCAGGGTTAGTCGGGACCTAAGGCGAGGCCGAAAGGCGTAGCCGATGGGTAAGGGGTCAACATTCCCCTACCACCTTCTTTCCATTTGAACGATGGGGTGACGCAGGGTGTACGGTCATCCCCGTGCCGGAATACGGGGTCCAAGTCTCCGGGAGGAGTTCGTAGGAAAATCCGCGAACTCGTTAACTCTCGGGGATGATGGGGAGCTGCGGCTACGGCCAAGGCAAACTGATCGGAGGCCCTGCCAAGAAAAACCTCTAAGTGAGGAAAGAAGGTGCCCGTACCGCAAACCGACACAGGTAGGTGGGCAGAGTATGCCAAGGTGCTCGAGATAACCCCCGTTAAGGAACTCGGCAAATTGACCCCGTAACTTCGGGAGAAGGGGTGCCTCGTGTAGGGTTATATTCCTCTCTTTTG
>CAZJSO010000133.1:0-2789 GCA_964548795.1 uncultured Dehalococcoidia bacterium
CTCAAGGAAGCCCCGGCATACCTCAAGAGCTCTTTCCCTGCCCTCCCAAGTAGAAAACCGGCAGGTGTTCTTGGTCGCCAGCGGCAAATTGGACAGGCTCACCAGAAGGTTAAGCCTAGCGCGGGCTTGCCACTCCTCTTTGCCCTTAACCTCAGCCTCGATCTCTCCTTGGTCTAGCTCCATTTTCCCCAGAATCTGGTTTGACTCCTCCATCGCTCCTCCGTCTCGCAAATGACTCGTAGATCTCCTCGCTGGTAGGCAGCCTCATGAGCCTCGGTCCGTCCCTTTTCTTGGGCCCACTCTTCATGCGCTGAATGTAGTCCAAGTGGCTTCCCAGGATCTCAACCCCAGCGGAGTCTAGGATAAGCTTCAGGACGTATTTCTCATTGCCCCCTTTACTCATTTGACCAAGCCGGTCACCGAGTTTGCTAAAGTCCTCTGGCGGAGCATTCGCATGGTAAGCTCTGAAAGCATCCACAAGGACACCAACCTTCTTGGAACGGTCCGGCTGCTTTTCAAGTTTTTCTGCCCACTCCTCGAATGCTCCGGAAGAGCCGGAAGGCTCGGACGGAGCACCCCCGTAAGGGGGTGATATATTAATCCTAGCCTTAGAATTTTTAATATTAGCCTTAGAATTAGCGCCAATATTTGGCAAGTCTTGGCTAATATTTGCGGAGGCTTGACCAATACTTTCCAAATGTTGCTCAACATTTGGAAAGTATTGCTCAACATTTTCCAAGTATTGGCCAATATTTGGCAAATGTTTAGCCAGCTCCGGATATTCTTTGACGAACTCTGCCCAGAGGGGGGTCTTTCTGGACTGCTCGAACTCATTCTGGATTGCCTTTACAAGAAGGTCCGGGCGTCCTTTTGAGTGATGCTTGAGAGCGTTCTTGACAAAGACGTAGCGGTTCTTCGTGTCGTAGAAGATATTTTTGAGGTGGCCGCCGTTCAATAACTCCTGGACTCTTTCCTTAGGGATGCCGGTTTCATCGCTGATCGTTTTATACGATATAGGGTAGATACCACTCTGTGTCATACTCTCGTTGCTGAAGAGGTAAATGAACACGAGTTTGGCATCGGGGTCGAGTTCTTGGAAATCCGGGTCTTTCCAGATTGACGTGTAGATAGGGTGGTATTTAGCCATCTTGCCCCCTTATTTAGTTTCCCAGTCTTAGTTTTTCCTCTGCCGGTAATCCTTTGGATAAATGAAACAGGGAAAATGCGCCTGTAAAGATCATCCAGTGCTTTCGTGATCTCCTGCTCGGTTGCGATTTGTAAGCAATAGGTGAAGTCACGCAATTTCGACCCCCCAGGAGGTCCATCCCGGTCTTTTTCTTCTGGCAAAAAGCTCTATCTTGGAAAAGTTAGGATACATGCGCTCTATTAGTTCATAGACAACCTCAGGTTTGCGGCTGTGCTCGGTGCGAGGAGCCAAAATAACCGAGCTGAAGCGGTTGTCCGGATTGGGCAGCGCTATATCCCCCTTTCTGGCTATAAGCAGTAGCTCGTGCGTTTCCCGGGCGTAGTACCCCATGCCGATTTGGGGTCTTACTGCCAGCAGTCCGGATCGCTCCTCCCGCACTTCGACCTTTACCCAGACCATGCTTGCCCGGTATTTAAAGCCCCACGCATCTATAACCTGCATGGCCTCTTTGAGCTTCGGAGGGGGTGCCCAGAGGAAAAGCACAGCGTCTTTTGTTGCTGGGATCGGAAGAGCGCATATTTCCTCAAGGCTCATGGTCGGATAATGCGCCTCTATGGAGCGAGCTTCACTCTGGGAAAACTCATACCTCCAGGGTGGATCGGCGTAGATCACGCTGAATTGCTTCTCAGGTAGTGGGGGAATCTTTTTCATTTTCTCCTCCCACAGTTTCTTTAGTGCTATCTGCTCAAGAAGTTTCCTCGTTGGCAGATCCCCCGTCTCTCTTGCCTTGATAACCACAAGGGGTATAAGGTCTTTATGTTCCGCTACTTTTTGGGCGCGCTCGGAATCCTTGAGACTAAGCCCATAGTCTCTCAAATGTTTTACCGAAATGACATCGGTGTCATTTCGGTACTGCTTTAGGTTATTCTTACCTATCGCCAGCCTTCCCGCCGCTTGCTCTTGCCTTATTAACTCTCCTAATCTCGCTTCAGCCAGAAGTCTGAGTTCCCCCGCCTTTATAGCTGTTTCATAGGCGCGATCCCTATCCTCCCTGACCTCGGATACCTTCTCGCTCGCCCTATATTCCTTGCGCGCCGCGGTCATCAGTCCTTGGGCTAAGGCCAATGCCTTCCTGGCGTCCCTAAGGTCGGTAATTTTGGCCAGCTCTTGCTCTAACTCGCTTATTCTGGCTAGGCTTGTGCTCATCCCTTTACAAACTGCTCGTAGATCCTCTCCCGCTCCTCTTTCGGAACCTTCAGCCTGAGGTCGGGAGGGGTATAAGCATTACCAGTTTTTGTAATGCTTATATCATCGAGATAGTCGACTCCCTGCTGAGAGATCCCCATAATCTCGGCTATCTGCTTCTGGCTCAGCCCTCTCTGCCTGAGCTTTCTCACAAGTTCCGCCTTCTGCTCAGGCGACAGCTGCCGTCTGGCCAGGTTGAGGCGGATTCCCAAAAGGAGCGCAGACTCTTCGTCGACGTTGTGGAGAATCTTGTATGGAGCCTGCCCTCCTGACAACTTCCAGCGGTGGTAACCATCCACTATGCGACCGTCAGGCAGAACAAGGATCTTCTGGGCCTCTAAAAAATTCCAGTTACTGATGCTGGCGGCGAGGGCCTCCCTCTCCTCTAAGGAAAGTT
>CAZJSO010000134.1:0-2786 GCA_964548795.1 uncultured Dehalococcoidia bacterium
GACCGCCACCGCCCACAGGGACGAAAACAACGTCAACTTCCGGCAAGTCTTCCAGGATTTCCAGCCCTATCGTCCCATGACCGGCCACCATATGGGGGTCATCAAAGGGGTGAACGAAGGTTAAATTGCGTTTCTTTTGCACCTCCAAACATGTTGCCATAAGGTCACCTTCGGTAAGAACCACCTCCGCACCATAGCCCTTGGTAGCATTAACCTTGTTCGGAGGAGCAGTATGAGGCATCACCACTGTAGCTGATGTACCAAGCAAAGAGGCGGCATAAGCCAAGCCCTGGGCAAGGTTTCCAGCTGATATAGTGATTACCCCTCGTTCTCTTTCCTTCTCTGTCAGATGATGCAGTTTATTGATAGCTCCTCTAGGCTTGAATGAGCCTGTCTTCTGAAAGACCTCTACCTTGAAACGAAGGTGCGTGTCAGTGCGCTTTCCCAGAGTCGTAGAAGATATCAAAGGTGTTCTGTGGACTCGACCCGCTATAATTTGCTGGGCCCTGGTGACATCACCTAGTTCAATCATCTACTTTCTCTTATATCCTAGGTGAGAATGTGGCAAAGCGCAATTTTGCCATCCCTTGCCGGTGGGCTCGGGATTCATAAAACGCACATGACAAAGCAAAAAACCTCCTGAACCTGCCTTAAATGTAAACCTCTCCTCAGGACTTCTTGCCCCACTTCTCTTTCCATCTGTCTTTGGCTTGTGGGTTAACTGCATAAGGAGGCCATTCCCCCTTGAGAGCCAGGATAACCTGTTCCATCGGCTTATACCAGAATTCAGGGCCCGAGTCGGAGACAGCGGAGTACCAAGCACTGTGGCCAGTAAAGATGACATTGGGCATTTTGAGAAGTGGGTTATCTGGGGCTACAGGTTCGTCCACAGTAACATCGAGTCCTGCGCCAGCGATAAGCCCCTCCTGCAAAGCTCTAACAAGAGCTGGCTGATCCAGAATGTCTCCCCGGGAAGTATTGATTAAATAAGAATTAGGTTTCATCTTCTTGAACTCCTCGTAGCCAAGCATGCCTCTTGTCTCTTCGGTCACCAGCGCGTGGATGACAACAAAATCTGAATCCTTAAGCAGCGTGTCAAGACCTACCGGCTCTATCCCTCGGCTCGCTAGAACCCCTCCCAGAATATATGGATCATATCCGAGAACTCGCATTCCCAGCCCTTTAGCCTTGAGGGCTGTGGCTGTGCCTATACTGCCCAAGCCTATGATCCCAACAGTCTGATTTCGCATACGCAATACAGGTGGCTTAGCAATCTCTTCTATCGCTTTTCTATCAAAAGGCACAAAACGAACCTGTCTCTCCTTCACCAATTTATCTAGTTGTAAAAGCTTACGGCCCAAAGCCAGCGTCAGCGCTACGGCAGTGTCTGAAACTTCGTCTATACAGTAACCAGGAGTATTAGTAACAACTATGCCATACTCGTTGGCGGCTGCTAAATCGACCCGGTCGTAACCCAGACCGAAACTGGCCAGAATACGACACTTGTTAAGCTCGCCAAGTACCCGCCGGGTGAAGGGCTGAAGCGGAGCAGTACATATGACAGCATCAGCATCTGCCGTATTGCTAATAAGTTCATCTTCGGTTCGCCAAAATCCTTTAGTCAGGGTGGCACCCAGAGACTCCAGCAGTTTCTCTCCCATATCCAGACCTGGAACATTGGCAGCGTTAACAACTTTGAAGCTCATAGTCTCCTCCTTTCTCAAGATTTTTCGGCTTCATTCTAGATTTAAGGTTTTTAGCTAATCAAGACTCTTGGGAATAATCCATATACTGTATTTCAACGGGCATATTGGGTAGCGATGCGCTTGACCAGATACAGAATATAGTCACCCGCTCACACCGCTAGTTAGAATGGAAACTGTGGTGCATCGGGTACAGCAATGACCTCTTCATAGCATGACAACCTCCTTCATGCCGCGACAGACGTGAGCCTTAGTTAGACAGGACTTCTCTCTGGATAGACTCTTATTCTGTGGCAAGCAACCAAGTGGTTCCATAACCCGAGATGCCTCGTTTTCCTGAAGCTGGCCGTACGTCTGCCATCGAAGCATAACAATATTGGCTCGGTAACCCTTCAAGCTCCAATCATCCACCATGACATGAGTATCCTTGCCACCACTCAACACTGCCACCCTTTCTATATATACCATCCCCTTGCCTATCGGTTTGGCTTTTCCAGAATTTTTAGACAATCATATACTATATCACACCCTATACCCTGTCAATATTAAGGGGTGGCTGTATGATAGATTCTGTGGAAAGACTCTTTATAAAATGGTGGTAAAAACCCTTAAGCAGAAAGACTAAGCGAAAGGAGGTTTTACCACCATGGCTAAAAGCCAGGAAAATAATACCATAACGCTGCTTGGGCTTAAAGACTGCAAAGCGGGGGAGGTAGTGAGAGGCGATGATAGGATAGTAGTGAAGATTACAGTTAATGGAGGCCGGGAGAAATGTCCTTATTGTGGCTCGGAGAACCTGTATGGGCATGGTATGTATGAACCTCGTCAGGTACTACACACCTGGACAAACGGCACAAAGATTTATCTATACCTGCACCGGCAACGTTGGAGGTGCCGCGGTTGCGGCCATACCTTTACTGAAGGCAAGCAATTGGTACGCTCCCGTTCCAGGCTTACCAGGCAGGCCGAAGCCGAGGCCTTATGGCAGCTCAAGGATAGAAACTTCAGCCAGGTGACGAGGGAGCTAGGGGTAGGCTATGGCACCCTGCGTCGGCTCATGGAAAGGGAAATAGACGAGGAAGC
>CAZJSO010000135.1:0-2785 GCA_964548795.1 uncultured Dehalococcoidia bacterium
ATTATTGATAGGGGCTTGACTATGCATATGCATTAGGTGATTCTACTAGTTTACTAGTTAATCATCTAATTTGGTGGTTCTCGGCTGTATTTTAGATTGTGTGGAAAAATTTAGGGAAAAATCTTACGGTGGTAATAACCCCAGAGCAAAATAGGTAAAGGAAGGGAGGTTTTACCACCGTGGCTAGAAGCCAAGAAAATGGTATCACAATTCTGCTGGGACTTAAAGATTACAGACTGGGGGAAGTGGTGGGAGGTGAGGAGAGAGTGGTAGTACAAACAGCAGTTAAGGGAGGGGAGAGGAAATGCCCTTATTGCAGCTCGGCCAAGCTATACCGGCATGGTATGTGTAAGCCAAGACAGGTGCTCCATACTTGGAGCAACAGCAGGAGGGTTTACCTTGAGCTTCACCGCCACCGCTGGCGATGCTGCGAATGCGGGCATACCTTTGCTGAGGGTAGAGAACTCGTCAGGTCCCGTTCCAGGCTTACCAGACAAGCCGAGGCAGAGGCTCTGTGGCAGCTTAAGGATAGAAACTTCAGCCAGGTAAGGAGAGAGCTAGGAGTAGGCTACGGCACACTGCGTCGCCTTTTGGAGAGGGAAATAGACGAGGAAGCGCTAGGCTTCATACAAGATGAGGATGAGATATACCTGGGCATCGATGAGCATAGCTTCAGACATCAGGAGCTGGTGCACACCGTAACCGAGGTAAAACAGAGAAGAATGCTGGGAATTCTTAGAGATGACCGCATAGCCACTTTGAAGAAGTTCCTGAGCAAAATACCCAAAGATAAGGTCAAAGAAGTGTGCATTGATATGAAGGAGAGCCTGAGGAGGGCAGCTGAGGGGCTATTTCCCTTAGCCAGGGTAGTGGTCGACCCATTCCATGTAATTGCCGATTCCAATAAGAGAATGGACGAGGCTAGAAGAATAGAGCAAGACGTATACCGGAAGAAGAAAGTGCAGATACCGAAGAAGATATTCCTGATAGGCAGGGAAAAGCTTAGTGACGAGAGAAAGCGGAAGGTGGATGAACTTCTGGATAAATATTCTGGACTCAAGGGATTCTATTGGGCTAAGGAGAAGATAAGGGAGCTGTACCGGCAGCAAAGTCGGGAGGAGGCAACCATGCTTCTGGACAACATTATCTTCAACCTTAAATCAGACGATGATGCTGAGCTAATAAGGTGGGGTAACACCCTAAAGCGGTGGAGGGAGCCCATCCTGAACCACTTCGATAATCACACCACCAACGGCTTTACCGAGGGGTGTAACACCAAGATTAAGATGCTAAAGCGCATCTCCTATGGCTTAAGAAATGTGGAGGTCTACTGGAGAAAGATGCTGTTGGGGTTTGTACCATCCCGTAGCTATTTCCACACTATTTGACAAAGAGCCCCCCGATCCGTGGATTTTGTCATGATGCAAGCACGACCCAGGAGTGCTAAACTATCACCGAGGAGGTGATAATGAGGCAGAAAGACAAAGTCCTGGGTGCAGAGATAGTGGGAGGTTTACGAGAGGCATCAACCCCATGGGCTGGTGCCTCTGTGTTAATGGAGTTATTTCGTCGTTCTGGCCTGGACGCTATGGCGAACAGGGTGCTGCCAATCAAAGGTTCGGCCAAGGGGCTCAAGCAAGGGCAAACCGTGGAGAGCTTTGTATTGTTGAGTGCTCTGGGTGGCGATTGTATTGACGATATGGAGAGGTTGCGAGAGGATGAAGGCCTGGAGGCATTACTCGGCTATCGCCCGCCAGCTCCAGAGACAGCGCGGCAGTGGTTAGACAAGTTCCACGATGAGACGCTGATGATAGGCCAGCCGCGGCAAGGCAGTTTCATACCATCGGAATCGAAGCCTTTAGTCAGTTTGAGAGAAATAGATCGACGGGCCATATGGGCTTATATTGAGGCAGTTCATCCTGGGTGGGATGTTACTTTGGATGTAGATACCCAACTGGTAGAGACCACAAAGGAGGGAGCCCAGCATTGCTATGAAGGCTACAAGGCTTTTCAAGCGGCAAAGGTCTGCTGGGCGGAGACCATGCTGGTACTGGCTGATGAATTCAGACAGGGTAATGTCTCACCCTCCAGGGACATAGTCCGGCTGGTAGACGAAGCCTACGAGGTGCTGCCGCCGGGTTTGTGGCGGGTAAAGGTGCGCTCTGATTCAGCGGGTTATCAACAGGAGGCTTTAGATCGCTGGCACAGCCGCGGCTGGGAGTTTGCTGTCAGTGCTGATATGAGCCGAGGTCTCAAAGCAGAAATCGAAAGGCTGCCAGAGGACGCCTGGCATCTGTGGAAAATCGAGAAAGATGGGGTAATAAAGGAGTGGGCCGATGTGCCCTACGTACCTACCCGGTACTATGAGAGGAAAGATAGCCACCCTTACCGATATGTTGCCGTAAGACTGCGTCGCCAGCAAGGGGATCTCTTCGGGGATGGCACAAGCGTCCGCCACTTCGCTGTGGTGAGCAACCGCTGGGATATGGAAGGGCAATCCCTATTAGAGTGGCAGCGAGGCAAGGCAGGCACTATTGAGCAAGTGCACCATATCCTGGCCAACGAGCTTGCGGCTGGCGTATTTCCCAGTGGTAAACATGGAGCCAACGCTGCCTGGTTAAGGCTACAGGTGATTACGCACAATCTGCTCCAGCTTATGAAAAAGGTGGCCCTGCCTGAGGAATATGCCAATGCACACCCAAAGCGACTGCGATTCTCGGTGTTCACGGTGATGGGTCGCGTAATAAAGCATGCTGGGCGGGTGCTGGTGCGCGTAGCCGACGGG
>CAZJSO010000136.1:0-2750 GCA_964548795.1 uncultured Dehalococcoidia bacterium
GAAGAAGCCGACCCTTGGAGGTGGCTTCACACCCAGTCTTTTCGCGGTGTGATCTCTGCCCAAGTAGAAGTTGAGCCAGGAGGAGGTCTCCCATAGCTCCCAATTACATGGAGGGACAATGTAAGCTCCTATCCTATCTTCCTCTTTATAGGCCTTCAATCTCTCATAAGCTCTGACCCAAATGCATTTTCGCTCATTCGGGTAGACCTCACACCACCCCTCATAGCTTCCCCCACAAGGCCCATTCCGCTGATTCTTGGGACACTGAGACATGGGGCAGAGGTAGGCCACATCGAATAGAGCGCAATCGCCGCAGTTCATGCAGCCGAAAAGGGCTACCTTTATCAGATGCTCAAGGTAACCGAAGACCCTCCTTAGAGTTGGGGAGGAGTCTACAAAGCTGGCAAAGGGGCGCAGCGCCTTGAAAAGAAGGCTCTCCGGCCTGAAGAGCAGAGCATGAGCTACCCTACAAAAACCGTACATAGAGGGCTTCAAGGCTTCTACGGCCGGCGCTGGAAGCTCCGATGGTCTCGCCGCAGGTTTATCCAGGTTCAAGCCAGTCCGGGGATCCCGCTCAAAGAAATAGAAACCGTCCTTTTGGGGGTAATCGAATTCAGCTACCAGATCCTGCCAGTTCTTAGAGAGCTCCTCCCCTTTCTCGATGATATATTCAACCATCTCAAAGGTTATGCCATGTCCCCCGATGTGGGCTCCGGCGAATCCCATTCCCTTGGCCAGGGCATACATTTTGGCCGCTCTTAGAAGCCGGACTGATTTTCCTTTGTCCTCGCCCTTCGCCTCGTTGGCCAGTTCAGCAAGAAGCTTGTCAGTGACGACGCACCCGGGGATCTTGTTGGCATTCATTAGTTTAGCTGTGCCATAGGGCAAGATGTAGATATTCGCCAGTACGGGAATATTATATCCGTGGGCTCTCAGCCAGAGCAGGAGTTCGTGGAATTTCCTGGCATCGTAACCAACCTGAGTAATTATAAAGTTGGCTCCGGCCTTTATCTTTTTGCCCAGCTTATAGTATTGTCCCATAAGCTCTGCCTCCAGCTTCTTGAAGGGCGAGACACAAACCCCGGCGAAGAAATCGGTCGGGGTGAGAATTCTCTTCCGCCCCATCAGCTCATGTTCCAAGCCCTTGTTCATCCGCTGGATGAGCTGCAAGACATGTATGGGGTCCAGATCGAAGACTGGTTTGGGTCTCCCGTTAAATCCATTGCTGGAAGGATAATCCCCAGTCAAGACCAGAAGGTTCCTCACCCCCTCGGCTGCCAGGCCATAAAGCATGCTCTCTATCTCGTTGCGGTTTTTATCCCTGCAGGCGAGATGAACTAAGGGCTCTATGCCCAGCTTCTTGATCTCGGCACAGAGCATTTCGGTGGAGATGGCTGGATTGCCCCCTGGATTGTCGGTTACGCTTATCCCATGAATTTTCCCGCTCTTCGCTGCCTTAGCTGCATTCTCGATGATCTGCTCCTGCTGCATTTCAAGTGCGCCTCTTCCGGCGATCTGTTCCCAAGTGACACAGAACACATCTGGGCTGAGAATTGCCTCCTTCAGCGTATTCAGCTTCTCCCTCAGGCTGATGCTCAGCCTCTCCCTCAGCCTGACTGGTTCGAGTAATTGGGCAATGGAAGAGCGATTTTCGCGAGAAATGGCAACGTAGCCATCGGCGTCCATTTGCAGTCCTTCGTCTCTCCTCCAACCCTTGATGGCATGCTCATTTGAATCAACATCTACCACCAGCAAGGGTATGTGCCTGGTTATCCACCCTTCCCGAAGCCTTTTATGGAGTTCAAAGGAACTACCTCGGGGCTCAAGGTAGCCCAGGATGATCGCATCGGGGATTTCCTTTCTGGCCTTCTCCAATCCCTCGCCTTCGCTAGAGGCGTAGATGACCTCGAAGGAGTCCCCTAGGGACTCTCTGACCACGTCCCTGAAACCAGACTCACTGCCCACTACAAGGACCCGGGGCACTTCGTTGCCGTTCTTCCTTCCCATCCTGCTTCTCCTCATCTCCCCTTTAGCTAGCTTTGAGCACCGGCTTTCCTGATCTAGTTCAGCGCCGCGCTGGCCTCTGATAGGCTGTTCTCACCTAACCAGCATTTTTTCTATTCGGTCTATTCTTCGTAGAGCTCCTTCCATGTGCTCCAGAACTTCTCGGAGTTCCCTTGGCTTTTTCGAAATCCTTTGGAGAATCCTCTCCACAGTTTCTCTCAGTTCAGCTGGCTCGATTGGGCGGGAGATATAATCATCGGCTTCCATCTGCAATCCTTCTTCCCTCCTCCAGCCCTTCTGAGAGTGTTCTTCCGGACGCACATCTATGATGAGCAGAGGTACGTCCCTTGTGGATGACTCTCCCCGGAGCTCTTTGTGGAGGGCGAAAGAAGTGCCTCGAGGTTCAAGATACCCAATGATGATCAGGTCGGGGGGTTCTTCCCTCACTCTTGCCAGCACCTCCTGACTGCTTGAGACAAGGATTACCTCATAGCAGGCTTGGAGTGCCTCCCTGGTCTTTTCCAGAAAGCTGGCTTCATTATCAGCCACAAGAATCTTCCTTTTCTCCATTTCGACTCCTTATTCAATTTGTACGGTGTGAGGCGTGAGCTTATGCAGTGACAAGCACCTTCTCTTTGCTCAGAATCTTCTCAACACACTGGGCGAGCTCTAGAGGCTCGATCGGCTGGCAAAGATACCCCTCGGCATCCATCCTCAGGCCCTCGTCTCGCCGCCAACCCTTGCTG
>CAZJSO010000137.1:0-2709 GCA_964548795.1 uncultured Dehalococcoidia bacterium
TATAAGCACCAAGGACATCAAGATTATACTCGCTAAAAGCCAGGTCTTCTTCATAACTTTATTCCCTGCTTTCCGCTTGGCTATTTGTCTGGTAGCTCCTGTTCTCCTTTCTCCTATCTATCACCCGCAGCAGTCTTCTTCATTCCGGATCATCCTCCTGTTCGTCAAGGCATGGCCTCCACATAATAACCTCTGATCCCCGGTCCCCTAAGCTTTTTAAAGAGCTCAATGCCTTTGGCATCAGCTAGGAGGCGACGAGGGCGACCGGGGAACCCTGCCTCCTTCTCCTCTGGTAGAGAGATAACACATAGTGCCCCCCTCTTTTTTCTTTGATTATGGATTATGGCTTGCCACACTGTCGGGTGCACTATGCTTTCATGTTACCTTTCAAGGAGGAATTTGTAGAACAGTTCACTTTTGAAGCAAAAAGAGTTCACCCTTCAGCCGTAAATAACACAGGCCAAGGCCAATCTTGACAAGCATTTCTCTGGACACTATGCATAGGTTCGGCGGCTATTGTTACCAAGGCAGGAACGCTGAATAGAGCGAGCTAGACAAGCAGTGTTAAACTTTTACCCACAATGCGACTCATTGCACAGCCCATTTAAATGTTAAACCAGTGCCGATTACCTGCACCGTGTGGCGAGTTCAGACATCAAAGCAGTCGATTACCGTTTTTTTAGGTCGAGAAATATGATGCCCAGATTCTCACCCCTGATGATGCACCCCTCCTCTGGTTCCTCCTTTAATGCTTCAACGATGTATCGCAGGACCTCAGGCTGCTGGTGACTGTTTATTATTGTTTCGGTCGCTTGCCTAAAGCCGCTTTCTGTCTCGCCCTGCAGATATTCCACCATCTTGATATTTGTGTCCTCAGCCCTGAGCAAATCCTCTTCTGTCACCGTTGGCAGGGGTGTTTTCCCCTGCGACATCATCTGCCAGACGACGGTGCCTAGATAGAACAACAATTGTCGCTCATCCTGATTAAGGACATCGCTATCTACTGCGAGGAGATAGCTGGCTACAACGGGCTGTTGCTTTACGAAAAGTTTGGCCAGCTTTTGGGCCTCTCGCTGTGACATCGCCGCCATTCTTTTCCGGGTTTCCTCAACTATTTCGGAAGTGACCTGGTCCATCTTGTCTCCCCACGGATGAGCATTATGCCAGAAACGCTTTACCCAAGTAGACCTGATGGAATAACCAAGCCGTCCCTCGCCGCTATTCTCCCTTGTCTTCGGACTCAAATGCCTGGAGAAACACATCGGGAACACCCACTGGCTTCCCGCTGAGCCGCTTTGCACGCCGTGCTATCCCAGATACCGCTGCCAGCCAGTCGATAGCTCCCCTGGTCTTATGCCAGCCGGGGCCAAACTCAGCCGCGTAAACAACGGCCTCGCCTTTGTCTCCAAAACCTATGCGTTCTGGCAGCCGTTTGGGAAGCCTCTTCTTGCCGAGAAGATAGGGCACCACATGAGGATTGTAATCCATTGCCTCCTGAAACCGCTCATGTGCCTCAGTGGTGTCTCCCTGCTTAAGATAGGCTACCAGTGCCTTGGTGTACAGCCAGGCCGCTGTTGGTTCGTCATATTTGCCCAGAAGCTCCTGCAAGGCGTTTATATCTCCCATCTCAAGCAGTGCAGCTGCCAATGGGTAGCGGATTCCCTGGTTATCGCTCGGATTGAGCCTGAGAAGCTCCTGATAATGCTTGACGGCCTCCTCACGCTTTCCCAAAAACCAGAGGCATCGGGCAAGACCGGCTCTGGCCCGCATATAAGGCCGGGTCTCGATGATTGACCAGAAATGGCCGACGTCTCGCTTAAAGATCTTCTTCCCCAACGCACGTTCCCCAGCTTTAACTCCAGTCAGATAAAGGGAGGCAGCTTCCTCTAGACTTTGCGCCTTTTCCTCAGCCAGCAGAACGTAGGCGTCAGCACAATCCGGGCATGTATCGAGAGCCTGGTATATCAGTTCAAGCCTTTCTCTGCCTGTTGTTTCCAGCGCCTCGTAGATGAGATTTTGAGCTCTCTCCAGCGGTGTCTTCGGTTTTCACTCAGGCATCCTGCCAGCCTTCCCAATCCGCTCCAGATACCTATTCATCTCGTCAACGGAGCCGAACTTTTTCTCTTCGAGTAGTTGCTTAACCGCCAGAAGGTCACGCTCGATGATGCGCCGGTCAAAGGGCGGTGGCTGGCTCCCTCGGGATGCTTCTCGACCGTCATTACGCCCTGCTTTTTTCCTCTTCACGATAGTCCCTCCGCTCCACGGCTAGATCTAGGAGGCTCAGATAGACGCGTCGCAGATCACCTGGCTATATCAAGAGCCTTATCGTAGCAAGCTTTGGCCTTGATGCAATCCTTTTCGCCAAATGGCAGGCACCAGTGGCCTCGGTACTCATACGGAATATAATCCAACGTTGCCAGGGCAATGGCTTTTGCGTCACAGCTACCGCCTTCGATTTCGGCCTGACAGCAGGCTTCAGCGTCATTATAATCCAGGTCAGGAAAGGAGGCAAGCGGTTGATCCAGCAAGCGGATGCCAGCTTGTCTGCTGAGTGACTCTTAATCAGTAGGTTATGGGTTCGAGTCGTGTGCGGCCCATTATGGGGTGCTCTCTCCTCTCTCGTTTAGCAGTTACGCTATCCTATGTTGCTCGCCCTAGGCTTGCCGGAGGATTCTTAAGGATGCAGAAATAGACTTGAGTTCGAGGGGG
>CAZJSO010000138.1:0-2705 GCA_964548795.1 uncultured Dehalococcoidia bacterium
GTCCCCTTCTGATCCTGAGCTTGTGGAGAAAGAGGTTCTGAAAATGATACCTTACCACTACGATTGGGAAGTCTACGGAATGCCTTGGTATTTTCCAACTATTAAGGAAGTACTGCAGAGAGGAGAGGGAGATTGTAAAGCACGAGCCGTTATGCTAGCCTCTCTTCTTGAAGCAAAAGGAATATCCTGCCACCTCAGTTGCTCTCCAACCCACATTTGGGTGGAATATAAAGGCAAGAAACAGAACTCGCTGGAAAACACTGCAGTTCAGTTCTACCAAATAGACCCCCAGACGGGTCAGAAATCTTACAAGTTTCCCCACATCCCCCTCTCCGAAGTAGCTCGCTCAAGCCAAGAAGCACTCTGGAACCCTATGCCACTGCGAAGAAAGGCTTTTCTTGTATTCGGGCTAGGTGGGTTGATAACGGCACGACTTACACTTTCCTGCTTTAAGAAATGCAAGCCTACCTCTAATTTAACTCAACTTTTGGGTTGACCCTCTTGTTTCCCGATGTTATGATTGGTTTGACCGTACAAAAGCTTAGCTCGATTTTCGTTGAATTCGTTGGGTGAGCCGGGCAGTGTATAAGTTGGCCGTCCACATCGAAGAGCCCTTTCAGGGACAGGTTGAGAAGGCCTGGCTCAAGCAGGTGGCTGAGAATACCTTATCGGCTGAGGAGGTGGAGGCGCCAGCGGAATTAAGCTTGGTCCTTACCGACGACGAGCTGGTGCGGGAGCTAAATCGAGCCTATCGTGGGGTGGACAGGAATACCGATGTTCTGGCCTTCCGCCTGGACGGAGGGCCTCCGGATTTCCCACCTCCCCCTGACCTTACTCGACATTTGGGAGAGGTAATCATTTCCTACCCCCAGGCAGCCAGGCAGGCTGAGGAGCAAGGACACTCACTGAAGAAGGAACTGGGCCTTTTGGTCATCCACGGGATACTTCATTTACTGGGCTATGAGGATGAAGATCCGCAGAAGGAGCCGAGGATGAGAGCCAGAGAAGCTGAGCTTCTCTCCCTGATAGTCAAGGAAAAATGACTCAGGTCTTTTACCGCAAATGGCGTCCACAGACGTTCGCCGAGGTAGTGGGACAGGATTCCATAACCTGCACCTTACGTAACGCCATCGCTACCCAGCGGGTGGCCCACGCTTATCTTTTCTTCGGTCCTCGGGGGACAGGGAAAACCAGCACCGGGCGCATTCTGGCGAAGGCAGTAAACTGCCTTGAAAACCAGACCGGTGAGCCTTGCAACCACTGTGAAATATGCCAGGCTTTCAATCAAGGAAGAGCCTTGGATCTCATCGAAATTGATGCTGCTTCTAATCGTGGAATAGACGAGATCCGGGATTTGAGGGAGAAGGTGGGCTTTGCTCCTCATATGGCTAGGTATAAGGTTTACATCATTGATGAAGTCCATATGCTCACCGAGCCCGCCTTCAATGCACTGCTCAAGACCCTAGAAGAACCGCCTCCCTACGTCATCTTCGTCCTAGCCACCACCGAGGTGCATAAGGTACCGGCTACCATTTTGTCGCGCTGCCAGAGGTTCGACTTTCGCCGTATCCCTCTGGACGCCATGGTTAAGAGGCTGGGGCAAATCTGCCACGGGGAAGGAATTGAGATAGAATCTGCTGCTTTAAGGCTTATTGCCCGATCGGCCACTGGTAGCCTTCGCGATGCGGAAAACCTGCTCGAACAACTCCTGGTTTATCATGGCCCTCGGATTGGCCTAGAGCAGGTACGCCAAGAACTGGGAATAACCGGTGACTTTCGTGTGGAGGAGCTAGCCCGGCACGTCTTGCAGAAGGATCTCTCTGCCAGCCTGAGCACTATAAACCGCGTTGCTGCTGATGGTCTCGACCTGCGAGCATTCAACCGAGGCCTGGTAGAATATCTCCATGAAGTGTTGCTGGCCAAGGCCGGAACTGGTGAGGCGCTAGGGCTAACCTCAGAGGAATTGGAGGAAAGGAGGGCTTTAGCGAGCCGGGCTACCCTAAAGGAGATCTCGGGGGCGATTAAGTCCTTTGCCCAGGCGGATTTCCGGTTTGCTCCCCAATCCAGCCTGCCGCTAGAGTTGGCTCTCCTCAATTGTCTTGCTGGCTCAGAGGAGACCCATGAAATATCTATTTCACCCCCTGAGAGCCAAGCGAGGGAACCTCCGGTTAAGCTGGAGGAGGCGGCTACTTCCCCAGGGTTAGAACACATCCGCCAGCACTGGGGAGAATTTGTGAGTGCTTGTCGGGGTGAAGGCTCCCGGGGCAACCTGGATGCCTTGCTCCGTGGCTTCTGTAAGCCGGTTGATCTTCAGGATAATACCTTGACTTTGGGCTTCTATGCTGAGTTTCACAAGAGCAAGATCGAGGACCCCAAATACCGCCGCATGGTGGAGAGAAAGTTAGAAGAGGTGTTTGGCACTCCCTACCAAGTGCGCTGCATTTTGCTGAAGCGGGAGAAAAAGGGCGAAGCCCAGCAAAATCCCCTCATCAAGGCTGCCCTTGATATGGGAGGAAGGATAGTTGGTGAGGAATGAGCTGATGAACAGGAAAGCGTTGAAACAGCTACAGGAACTTCAAGCAAAGCTGGCCAAGGCTCAGCAGGAGCTAGAGGATGCCCGGGTGGAGGGAGGTTCCGGGGGTGGGGCAGTAAAGGTGGAGGTCAGTGGGGGGCAGCAAATACTTTCCGTCAAGATATCACCGGAA
>CAZJSO010000139.1:0-2692 GCA_964548795.1 uncultured Dehalococcoidia bacterium
GGCTTTCTCTCCAGGAAGCGGCAGCGCTTCATTTTCCTTTTCATAAGTGCTGTAGAAGTAAGGAGTCAAGGCTTCAAATTCGGCGGCGCAGGTATCCACCATTTTGTACACCGGCTTAATTCCCCAGCCTTGGCGAAGTTGGCGCACCTGTTCCGGGAGTCGGTCAGCCAGGGTGGCAATTTGCCTATCGGAAAACCCCAATCGCTTAGCCTGCCGGAGAAGATCGGGGGTGAGGGACTCGGATAGGAGGCGTTTTTCCATCTGAACCAGGTTTTTTAGCTTCTTGATGAACCAGGGGTCAATGCCGGTTCTACGAGAGACTTCCTCTAATCCTATCCCTCTTCTCAGGGCGGCCATGATGGCCCAAAGCCTCAGGTCATTGGGCCAAAGAGGAAAGCCACTGCCTCTCCAGGCTGGATCCTCCCATAGAAGCGTCCGGCCACCCACCTCCAGAGAGCGAACGGCCTTTTGGAGAGCTGCTTCGAAGGAGCGGTCAATGGCCATGGCCTCGCCGGTGGACTTCATCTGCGTGCCGATTTCCCGGTCGCCCAGGGCGAACTTGTCAAACGGCCAGCGGGGGATTTTGACCACCACGTAATCCAGGGCTGGCTCAAAGGCAGCCATGGTCTTGCCGGTAACCCGGTTGGGGATTTCATCCAGTCGCTTCCCGATGGCAATCTTGGCTGCCACTCGAGCAATGGGATATCCGGTGGCCTTGCTGGCCAGGGCAGAGCTGCGGCTCACCCGAGGATTTACCTCGATGACATAGTAAGGAGCATCGCCTTCCTTTCTCTTGCTGATGGAGGGGTGGGGCGGCAGGGCAAACTGGATGTTGCAACCCCCCTCAACCCCCAGCGCCCGGATGATTCGGAGACTGGCTGAGCGGAGCATCTGATACTCCTTATCGGTGAGCGTTTGTGAGGGAGCTACCACGATGCTTTCGCCAGTATGAACTCCCATAGGGTCGAGGTTCTCCATATTACAAATGGTGATGCAATTGTCCGCTGCATCCCGCATGACTTCATACTCAATTTCCTTCCACCCCGTCAGGCACTTTTCCAGCAAGACCTGGTGGATGGGGCTCACCGCCAGGCCAATGGAGGCTATTTGTTCCAGTTCTTCTTGGCTTTGGGCTACCCCACCTCCGGTTCCACCCAAGGTGTAAGCCGGACGGATGACCAGCGGCAGGCCGAGGTGCTGGGCTACTTCCCTGGCCTCGTCCAAACTAGTCACTGTGGCGCTCTCTGGAACGGGTTCGCCTATTTCCAGGAGCATTCGCTTAAAAAGCTCCCGATCTTCGGCCTTACGGATAGTTTCCACAGGCGTTCCCAATGACCTCACCCCGTATTTGTCCAGCACCCCAGCATCGGCCAGTTCCACGGCCAAATTTAAGGCTGTCTGCCCACCTAGGGTGGGCAGCAGTCCTTCTGGGCGCTCCCGCTCGATCACCCGGGCCACGGCCTCGCAGGTCAGCGGCTCGATGTAAACGATATCAGCTATTCCCTCATCGGTCATGATGGTGGCCGGGTTGGAGTTCACCAGCACGGTCGTCACTCCCTCCTCCCTTAAGGCCCGGCAGGCCTGGGTGCCGGAGTAATCAAACTCCGCCGCCTGACCGATGACGATCGGCCCTGAGCCGATGACCAGAACTTTCTTAGGCTTGTCGGTCATTTTAGGTTGAAAAGAGAATTTTTCTGACGTCTTCCAGCCTTTTTAACCCTTTTATCTCGTAGGGGAAAAGAGGAAGCTCCACTACTTTTAAGCCGCTGTAGTTTCGGCGGAGGACCTCAAGGTGATCCCGCTGCTGGCTGGACTTCTGACGTAGGAAGCTCGAGTCGGACTCCTGAATAACATTGTTGATGATAAGTCGTGTGAAGCGGAAGCCATATTTTCTGAACTCGGAGAAAGCCTGCTCCAACTGCTGGACGGCCAGGGCCTCAGGAATGGTGACCAGGATGAAATCCACCTCATTTTTAAGAAAATCCGTGTCCTCGCCGGAGAGCTCTTCCCATCCGGCAATTATGTTGAGGACAGGTCGCTTACTCTGCCTTCCTAGCTTGAGTCGAGAGTAGACTTTCGGGGCGGCCTTAAGGTGCTGCCGAAGCATGGCCGGCATTTTTAGCAGGCCCATGGTCTGCCCCAGAGGAGCGGTATCCCAAATTATTCGGTCGTAGGAACCGGAGCGGCTCAGCTCCTTAATGTAGTCCACCATAAACTCCTCCCCCAGGCCGGGGAGGATGGAGGTAAGGAAGTCAACAAACTCTTCGTACTCGATGGAGACGAAGGTGGAGAAGACCTCATAAACCTCGTGCCCGAATTTGTGATCCCACAGCTCCTTGATTTCTTGCAGGCCGATTTCGGATAGGTAGAGGTTCTCCATAACCTTAGCTGGTTTTTCCGAGGGCTTGAGCTCGAAGATGTCCGAGAGCGAGGGCGTGGGGTCGGTAGAAATAACAAGGGTCTTTTGCCCCTGCCGGGCATAGTGCAATGCTGCCGCCCCGGCACAGGTGGTCTTCCCCACCCCTCCCTTCCCCCCCAACATCAGCACCTTTTTCTCGGTCAAGACTCTAGTCCTACTTTATGAGATCGAACACCTTTAATTCGATATGATTTTGCTTTTGCCTCTCCTAATGACCGCTAGCTTGGCCATCCTGCCTCCTTCACCATCCGCAGGAATTCCTCAAAGATATAC
>CAZJSO010000140.1:0-2576 GCA_964548795.1 uncultured Dehalococcoidia bacterium
GATTGGGATGAGGCCAAGGTACATATTTTGACCCATGCCCTCCATTACGCCACGGCCGTTTTCGACAGCATCCGCTGTTATGAGACATCCCGGGGGCCGGCGCTCTTTCGGCTAAGAGACCATTTCCAAAGGCTGCTCAACAGCGCCAAAATCTACACCATGAAAATTCCCTATTCGGTGGAGGAGCTCTGCCAGGCAACCAAGGAGCTGGTTCGAGCGAACAAATTCAGCGAATGCTATGTGCGCCCCATCGCCTACTACGGATACCGGGAAATGGGAGTAAACCCGCTAAATAATCCGGTAGGGGTGGCTATCATTGCCTGGCTATGGGGAGCTTATTTGGGCGAGGAAGGTCTTGAGAGGGGCATTCGCTGTAAAATCTCCTCCTGGATGAGGCCAGATTCGAGAATGCTGCCTCCTCTGGCCAAGGCCAGCGCTAACTATGGCAACTCAGTCCTGGCCAAGGTCGAGGCTTTGCAGTGCGGATATGATGAGGCCATACAGCTTAACCTGCAAGGCTACATCTGCGAGGGAACGGGGGAGAACATCTTTATCGTTAAGGACGGGGTTCTGTTCACCCCGCCCACTGAGGCCGGAGCTCTCGAGGGAATCACCCAGAATTCGGTGATCACCATAGCCCAGGATATGGGAATGACGGTCATCCGGAAGAACATCTCCCGGGAGGAACTCTTCCTGGCCGACGAGGCCTTTTTCACCGGCACGGCCGCCGAGATAACCCCGATTAGGCAGGTAGACGAGAGGGTTATCGGCCGGGGGGTGAAGGGGGAAATAACCGCCACGCTCCAGTCCAAATTCCTCGGCCTCTGCCGAGGAAAGGACGAAAGGTATCTTCACTGGCTGGAATTCGTCTAGCCGAGTAATGGCAACTATAGAGGAGATAAAGAAAAAGCTTTCCACCCTCTCCACCTATCCTGAGGAGCTAGGATTAAAGCTAGAGAAACCCGAGGACAGGCTTAAGTGGCTGCTGGCGGCGATACTCTTTTCCAGGCGCATCTCGGTCCAGATCGCCAAGCGCACCTATGGAGAATTTGAGGCCCAGGGAATAACCTCGCCGGAGCGAATAATCGGCGCCGGCTGGGAGAGGCTGGTGGAATTGCTGGATGCCGGAGGATACGTCCGCTATGATTTCTCCACTGCCTCAAACCTCCTGAGCCTGGCGGAGAACTTGAGGTCGAAGTATGACTCCCTTGAAGGTCTCTACTCTCAGGCGAAGGACAGCCAAGACCTGGAGAAAAAGCTTCAGGAATTTAAGGGGGTGGGGCCAACCACGGTGAGCATTTTTCTGCGAGAACTACGAGGCCTCTGGGAGAAGGCCCGCCCTCAGGTTTCACCCCTGGCTCAACAGGCCGCCGCCAGGCTGGGCCTGGGAAAAGAGCTCCAGGGAGACCCAGAGCTCGAGCCCCGGTTGGTGAAGCTACAGCTGGAGTTTTGCAAGAAAAGGAGATGCCCCTCCTGCCCGGTGAAGGAATTCTGCCAGGAGAAAAGATGAAAGGCTTCCGTACCCCGTCCTGGTTTCGGGCCAAAAAGTTTGGTCGTGCCAAGCCACCAAAGTCGAGGAAGAGCCGGGGGCTGAAGCCACGAAGGGATCATAAATGAAGTCCGAGTTCCGCTGCGAGGTCCACGGTAAGGTAGAGCCCCGGCAAATTCCGGAGAAAGTGCTAGAGTTCAAGAACTGCACCCTGACCGTGCTTCGCCCAGTGTGCCCACTTTGCGGTCGAGAGCTCGTGAGGGAGGATCCGCAGTGGAGGGAGTTAAGGGAGCTACTCGGGAGGGAAACATGAAACTGAACACGCAAAGGTTCTACGAAATCCTAGCGCCCCGAAGCGCAGTGCTCATCTCCACCACTGACCCGGAGGGAAGATCAAATGCCGCTCCGTTCAGCTTTGTCACCCCCGTGTCCATAAGACCACCCCTGGTGCTCTTTGCCGCCGCACCCACTCGCCACACCCTAGACAATGTCCGAGAGACTGGAGACTTCGTGCTGAACCTGGCACCGGAGCGGCTATTAGACAAACTCTGGATTTGCTCCAAGGCCTTCCCTAAAGGGGTGAGCGAGATAAAAGAGGCAGGCTTAACTGAGGTTAAGTCCGTCGCAGTCCAGGCCCCTCGGATCGAGGAGTGCATCGGCTGGATTGAATGTCGGTTTGAGTTTGAGAGAGAGGCCGGAGATCACATATTGGTGGTGGGAAAGGTGGTGGAGGCGGAGTGCCGGGATGAGTGTCTCAGGAAAAACAAACTAAACCTCGAGAGCGCAAAGCCGCTATTGCACCTCGCCGGCCGCAGATTTGCTGTGGCTGAGAGGCTGGTTCGAGCACAGGGATAAACCATCACCCTATGCGCTTAAGCCACCTCACCTCATCAAAATCTACATCTAGGGTGATGATTTTCTCTACCCCCTCTTCTTCTAGGGAAAGAGCTATAAGAGCATCATGGTAGCTGAGCCTTCCCTCAGTTCGCTTCATGAGCCCTACGACTTCGGGATGGGCCTTAGGAAGGTATTGATAGGCATTTATTATCTCCACATCCTCCAAAGAGGAAGTGATTTTGTCGGCCAT
>CAZJSO010000141.1:0-1266 GCA_964548795.1 uncultured Dehalococcoidia bacterium
TAGATTGAAGGCCTCATCCAGCAGTTTGACGATGTTGGGGAAGGTATCCCTGAAGATGCCACAGATGTTTACCACCACATCCACCCTGGGCCTTCCCAGCTCCTCCAGCGGTATCACCCGGAGGCGCACATCCCAGGGATTTCTTCTTATCGGCTCCACCCCGATGTACCTCAATATTTGCCCTATTGTTTCCCCTCTGGTATTCATGGTCTCAAATCCCCAGAGGATTACCCCCACGCACTCCGGATATCTGCCGTGAATCCTGTAGTAATGCTCTAAGGTGGCGTCGGCGATCTTGGCTCCTCGAATGTAAGCGGCACTGCTTGGCACAAGCCGGGGGTCGAACTGATAGGTGTTTGAGCCGGTGGGGAGAACCTCAGGCGACCTGATAGGGTCGCCTCCGATGTTAGGGGGGATGTATTTGCCGCAGAGCCCCCGAAGAAGGCTTCCCATCTCATCGCTTCTCTTGAGGTTTCCGGCTATCTCAAGTCCAAACTCCAGGGTTTTCCTGAGCTCTCCGGTTTCTGAGACCTTCGAGCAATCCATCGCCGCCTTAATGCCGCTATTCAGGGCGATGGCGACGATCTCTCTCGCCTTCCTCTCGATCTCCTCTGCTATCCGGGAATAGGATTTGCCGCCTCTCAGCTTTGCGGGATTGTTCGTCATCTCGTCGTAGTCGATCCCCTGCGATTCGGCCAGCAGCCGGTGGAGCGATCTTAGCTCTCCCCGATCATAGCGAAGGGCAAAGGTAATGAAATCGATGAGCGACTCCTCATCGTAGTTCTCTCCGAAGACGTGAAGCCCCTTGGGGATGATGGATCTTCTGATATTGAAGAGCTCATCGTAGATTTCATCGACGGACTTCCCCTCAAGGTGGGCTTCTCGGGCCTTCTCCAGAATCTGTTCATAAACCAGGCGTGCGCGATTCGGATCTTGAAGCTTGGCCTCAGTATATTCGTGGATGAGCTCCTCAAGTTCTGCGAGGGTCTCGTAAAGCCCCGAGACGGTGTAGGGCGGCGAGAGGTGATTTACTATGGTAGCGTAGCTTCTCCTCTTGGCTATGGTCGCCTCAGATGGGTTTGATACCATGTAAACATACAGGTGAGGGAGGTTGCCCGTTAAAATGTCGGGAAAGCAATCCTTGGACATCCCAACCTCTTTCCCCTTGGTAAACTCCAGGGTGCCATGGGTGCCGAAGTGAATTACCACATCCGCCTTAAACTCCTCCTCAAGCCACCTGTAGAAAGCAAGGTACTGGTGATGAGG
>CAZJSO010000141.1:1366-2561 GCA_964548795.1 uncultured Dehalococcoidia bacterium
AAGGTAGGCTGAGGGTTCCCTCCCATGGGACCTCCGTTCATCCGGAAGAGCAAAAAGCTTATCACCAGGTCCACAACGGGCTTGCCATCCCTGAAGAAGAAATCCCTCATCGCCTCACTGTATCTGAAATCTTGAGAGTAAATCGGAATGAAGTTCACCTCACCCTCAAGCCTTTTCATAAGCTCCTTCGCCGCCACCGCTGAGTCGTCCAGATTTGAGCCACCAAAGAGGAGCATTCCCACCGTCTGTTTCTTGGTTAACGGATATTTACGGAGATAATCATCCAAGCTGGCAAAGACCTCTTCAGCGAGCGGATGATAGATGCCGGGTTCGGGGAGCTTTCGGGGCGGCTTGGCTTTAACCCTCTGTCCTCCATATACCTCGGCGAGGTAAAGCAACAGATTCTTGGTGTTCTCCTTCCCGCCGTATAGCCAGTATTCCAACACAACGGCTCTATTCCTCACCTCCCTCAGCGATCTCGAGGGAAGCCTTCCCAGGACCTTAGTCAGCTTCAGCATTCGCTGCATTTTCCCGAGATCCACCTCTTTCCCTTCCATCCGCTTGGCCATCCAACCTGTCATCTTACGAAATAGGGATGGCCGTTCCCGCTCAAGCCACACCGGCCCGCTCCCGAAAGAGGTGGCCATGCTGTAGCCGAGCACGACGTTCTTGGAGTTCGAGAGGACATCCTTGATGAGCTTTATAACAGGAGCATCGCCTCTCACATCGAGCCATACGATATCGGCCTCCCTCAGGCTGGAGGCTACATCCTCGGGCAGCGTATTTTCATCAATAAGCCTCCTCTGGATTTCATCCACATAATAGAGGCTGAGATCGATCACTTTTCCATGCTCCCTGATGATTTCGGCCATCGCCTCCGCCATAGGCCGTGCCCCGTTCATGGAGGTCACTACGGCGATTCTCGTCGGTCGTCCTCGATTTTTCACCCTGCTCTTCCCTCCCCCTTGCTCATCTCCCGAAACCCCGTGATCACAAACACCGGATTTAAGGCCTGAAGGCGGGTGAGATTGGCAACGCTTTTGCTCCGAGCCACATTGACAAGAGCAACTTCGACCTCAAACCCCTTCCTCTTAAGACCATCCACCGCCGCATTCATGCTCTCAAGGGTGGCGGCGTTTGCCACGATACGTCCCCCCGGCTTTAGCCTGCGGCACACGACATCCAGTATCTCCTC
>CAZJSO010000142.1:0-2558 GCA_964548795.1 uncultured Dehalococcoidia bacterium
AATGGGTGGCGGCCAGGTTCTCCAGCTTTATCCCCACCCGGCGGCAGATCTGCCGGGCGTATTGCTCGTAGCTGGTGCTGATGCAGAAGATCTCCCAGCCCGAGGAGGTAAGCCACCCGATGAGCTCTTGGGCTCCGTCAACCAGCCCGGCCTTCTGAGCCAGGGAGCTGATGTCCTGCTCAGTAATCCCATGATATGCCAAGAACGGGGCAATGAGCGCCAGGGTATCTCCCGGCTCATACCCCTCCCTCCCCTCAAGCGTCAACAGGTCATCGTAGCGACTGATGACCTCGAAGATCTCCCCACCGCGGGGGATAAGCTTCATCAGCTCATAGGCATTGTCCTGGGGCGTCAGCGGCCCCTCAAGGTCAAAGAAGATATAGGAGGAGCTCATCTTTCTATCTTCGTGGATATTTTAGTCCTCTTAGAGAATACTTTATCTTGGCCTTCTCGGCAACTGGCGCTGTAGTTGACAGCGCTAAAGCAGCAGCGCTAAACTTCACCCAGGGTCATGATCGAGGTTGAACTCAAGGTCAGAGCGGGAAATCTGGCCCGGGTAGAGCGAGCGCTGGATTCGTTTGGGGCGCGAGTCTTGCTGGTAGAGGAGCAGCGGGATATTTACTATACCCTGCCGCACCGTGACTTCTGGGCCACCGATGAGGCCTTAAGGCTGCGCCTGAGCTCCCACAGGGGTTCATCAACTGAGGAGTGCTATCTGACCTACAAGGGCCCCAAGCTTGATGAGGTAAGTAAGTCCCGGGAGGAGCTGACGGTGAGGGTGGAGGGGTGGGAAGATGCACGGAGGTTACTTCAGTCCCTCGACTTCGCTGAGGTGGGCCAGGTCAGTAAGCTCAGGAAGACCTATCGACTGGGTGAGTTTCTCATCAGCCTGGATCAGGTTGACAAGCTGGGCCAATTCGTGGAGATCGAGGCCCAAGCAATCGGAGGTTACGATCAGCTCTTAAAGCGAGCCTTCGGCCTACTGGAAAAGCTAGGATTCAGGCAGGAGGAGAGTATAAGAGAGTCTTATTTAGAGCTCTTGAAGGAGGCAGAAAGGCCTGGAGGCTGACATGCTAATAGGAGTCCTTTCCGACACCCATGCTAGGTCGTGGGCTGAAATTTCACCCCAAATACTGGAAGCCTTCCGGGAAGTAGATTTAATAATCCACGCCGGTGATTTCGTCACTAAGGAAGTGTTTGATGGGCTAAGACAGCTAAAAGAGGTGAAGGCCGTCCGGGGGAACATGGACTCGTATGAACTCTGGGAGATGCTTCCGGAGAAGGAAGTTCTCCAGATAGAGGGGAAGCACATTGGCCTCATTCACGGCTGGGGCAGCCCTTATGGCATCGAGCATCGAGTGAGGCAGGAGTTCGGCGAGGTGGACATCATAATCTATGGTCACTCACATGTAGCTCAGAACAAGGTTATTGACGGCATCCTCTTCTTCAACCCCGGACCTGGCCGGAAATCCTTCGGCTTCCTCGAAATTGGGAGGGAAGTAAAGGGCGAGATAGTCAAATTTTAGAGCGGAGACTTATTCTTTGCCGTGAGGGAATTCCGGAAGCGGTTTTATACCTTTCGTGGCTTTCTCAGCGACTTGAAAGATTTGCTGGCCCACTTTGCGGATCTGAGGGCTGCCCGGCGCCGTGGGCTCAGTCGAGCCTTTGCGGAGAAGGTCATGTTGGCAGTTACCGTCGTCAATGAATGTGGTGCCTGTTCTTACCTGCATGCTCAGCAGGCGCTCAAGAACGACGTTCAGCCGGAGGAGATTCGGAAGCTGCTCTCGCTAGAGCTGGGGCAATTTCCAGAATATGAATCGGTGGCTTTGGCTTTCGCCCAGCACTGCGCTGAGATACGAATGCGTCCCGACCCAGAGGCAGTGCAGCGACTTTTAGATTACTACCCTCCTGAAGTAGGGCGAAGCATTATCGCCTACATCCGGATGGTGAACTTCGGCACGCTGGTGACCAACACCCTGTATGCCTTCCTCAGCCGACTTAAAGGGAAACCCGCACCAGGAAGCAGCCTTTTGAGCGAGTTATTGGTAATCATCCTAACTGCACCCTTCACCCTCCTCACCCTGTTTAATATTGCCCGCCGTAAGGACAGATTAAAGTGAAGGCCCAATTGGGCCGATAAGCGAGAGCTTGCTGGCCTTCATTGGGGAGCTGGTGCAATCCCTGAGCAGCCTGAACCCGGTAAAAGGACTGGTAATACATTACCCAAGGTTTGAGGTGCTAGATTTGAGTTCAACTGGGCTCACTTCTGAAAACAGGATAAATGGGATAGACTAAGGCCAGGTGTTTTTTTCCCGGGCCTGGAGAGGGACGGTGGAGAATAAGAATCTCATCGGCTATTGCGGGATATATTGTGGCGCCTGCCCTTTCTACCGAAGCGAGATTCCCGATAGGGCCAAGGAGCTGAAGGAACTCCTGGAGCAAGAGAAGTTCCGCCAGATCGCCGTGCCCTTCGATTGGGTAGGCGATTACCGGGAATTTAAGAATGTCTCTTATACACATCTCCGAGCCCACGAGACCGTACTAGATCTCGTATGCCG
>CAZJSO010000143.1:0-2553 GCA_964548795.1 uncultured Dehalococcoidia bacterium
TAGGGATGTAGGAGCATGCTACGCCCCTACTTTAGTCAACACCTCCGCTCCGTCTCTGGTCACTACCAGGCCATCTTCCATCCTGATTCCTCCGAAGGGGAGGTTGAATAGTCCTACATCGACGCAGAAGACCATTCCCTCCTGAAGTATCAGATCGGACTTCGGACCGGCGTAGGGATATTCGCAATGCTGAAGCCCCACACCGTGAAGGACGCCGTAGATGCAGTTTTTGCCGAATCCCGCCTCTTCAACGATTTCCCTCGCTGCTCGGTCCACCTCCGAAGCCCGGACGCCTGCTCTGATTTTGGCTATGGCCGCATTCTTCGCCTCTTCCGCCACCTTAAGCGCATGAGCCCTTTCCTTCGTCTCCTTTCCCACGATTATCGTCCTGGCATTGTCCGAGAAATAGCCCTCGTAAACTGCACCTATGTCTAAAATCACCAGATCTCCGTCCTCAATGGCCTTCTTATCGGTGGGGAAGCTCAGCGCCGGGCCTGTCCTCTTCCCTGAGGCCACCATAAAACAGTGGGACATCTGCTCTGCACCCTCCCTCCACATGGCACAGGCCATCTCCGCGGCCAAGTCGGTCTCCCTCATGCCGACCTTCGCCTTTTCGATCCCCACCTTGAGCCCGATGGAGCCTATCTCGAAGACCTTTCTCATTATGGCTATCTCGTTGGGACTTTTGATGGCCCTCAGCTCGTTCATAATCTGCGTGGCGTCGATCAGCTCCCTCCTGGCCAGAGTCCGCCTGATGGTATCCACCAGAAAGGCGGGCTGCAAATCCAGATCCACCACGCCTAATCTGTTGAGCCTCTTTTTCGAGTCCAGTTCCTTGATCACATCGGCCAAGCTCACCATCTTGATGGTCGGATACTCCTCCCCAGGAATAGCCAAGTCAGAGCATATTCTGATGTCTTCTATCTTGCTGGTCATATAGGCGTAGTCCCCGCATTCGGGACCGGCCAGGAGGATGGGTTCCCCTTCGAGAGGGACTATAGCTACTGCGTACTCCAATATCGGGCGGTAATCCGAGACGTAGCGGACGTGTCCGTAGCGATGCTCATCCCCTAAAAGCAGGATGGCATCCAAGCCTTTCTCATCCAATCGGGCTTTGATCTTCTCGATTCGCTCCTTGAACTCCTGATCAGGGATTCTCAGCTCTTGCATCGTGCACCTCCCTATTCGTTTGGTTTTATAACTACCTTCAGGCATCTCCCGCTCCGCACCAGCTCCAATGCCTGAGCGTAATCCTTCAGCTTGAAGGTGTGAGTGATCAACCTGTCCACCTTAACGATGCCGTTCTCTAAGTACTTCAGAGCCCTGTCGAAACAGTGGGTCTGGGCGAAGGAACCTATGAGCTTCAGTTCTTTCCTGAATATCTCATAGGGGCTTATGGTTATCCTGGCATCCTCGGGACATACTCCGTAGATTACAATCTTCCCCCCGTATTTTGCGAACTGTATGCAATGCTCAGTGATACTCGCTGCGCCGGTGGCGTCCACTACGACGTCGAATCCCTTAGGGAAAAGGCGCTTTATCTCCTGAGTGTGTTTGGAATAATCGTTCCTGTCCACCTGGACGATGTAGTCGGCGCAGAGGTCTTTCACTATGTCGAGCTTGAACTGGGTTGGTGCGGCTACCACCAGATTTACAGCGCCGCAGTGCTTGAGCAACTGCGCCAGGATTATCCCCGTTGGGCCCGCACCAAAGAGGAGCACGTCGTCGCCAGGCTTCACGTCTATCACATCCATCCCGTGGATAGCGCAGGCTGTCGGCTCCGTGAGGGTGGCCTGCTCAAAGCTCAACTTCTCAATAGGAAAAACCTTGTCCTGGTTGACCACCACATACTGGGCGAAGCCCCCTGGTCCGGTGCAGCCCAGAGAGTAAAAGTTCTCGCAGAATAGGGGCTGATTCCTGCGACAGTAGTAGCATTCCCCACAGAGAACGGTGTTGTCGGCTACCACCCTTTCTCCTCTGGAGAAGGCGGTTACCGCACTCCCCACCTCTTCGATCTCCCCGGCGAACTCGTGTCCCGGGATCAAAGGGAACTGAGCGAGAAATTCGCCGTTGTGGATGTGCAGATCTGTCTTGCACACCCCGCAGGCCATCACTTTGATGATCACCTGATTTTCCCCCAGCCGAGGATAGTCAACCTCTTTAATCTGGAACTCCCTTGGTGCAGTGTAGACTAAGGCTTTCATAACTCCTCCTTGTTTGAAGTATGCGCTTTAGCACATTTTAGCTTGAGGTGTGCAATTCGGTGCATAAAAGTAAGGACTAAAATCCTCACTTACGAACTTTCAATGCGGCTCAATAGATTCCCTTCTCCCTGATGACTGCCTGGCCTCGGGACCTCATTGGAGGCTTCAGAGCATTGCTGTAAACTTCCAATTCGTCCGTATCATCTGGCCACTGCATCCAGATATTTTAGGCAAGATCAGGAGACCAGTGCAATATGAGTTTCCCGTCCTCTAATTGTAAGATAGAGGGGTCTCTGTGATCTACACCTTTATCTGAAACTACGAGTTGATAGTCCCTCCAGGTCTTTCC
>CAZJSO010000144.1:0-2532 GCA_964548795.1 uncultured Dehalococcoidia bacterium
CCCTCCTGTCCCCAGGCTTGGGCAGCGGCTACGTCTTGATCTAGGGGATGTGGGCTATGGCTGATGTCCTTAAGGTAGGCGCAGCCAGCGAGGATGGAGACCAGACATTCGATCAGCTTCGTCTGGAGGGTGTATTCCCGCCACCGCTAGGGAATGGGGACACTTGCCAGGGCCTCCATTAGGCCGATGCGCCGGGCAAAGAGAGCCCCCAGGGCACCAGCATGGCGTAGTTGGTGAGGGTGGCTGTTAGAGCACTTGAGGTTTTGGCAGGCAATTGACTCCTCGTGAACGTCTTGGTTAGGGGATCCACGATAAGTTCACCTCAAGGCCGTTCAGTTGGAAAAGTTCCGTTTTTAGTTCGTTTCGAACGGTTTGGGCCCCAGTTGGACAATTGTTGCGCTAGGCGATGGATTACTCCCTAGCTTGGGAGTAGTTCATAATTGTTCAATACTTTAGAGCTCCATGGACCTAGGGGAGGTCAAAAGGAGGTTACTATGTTGGAGGTTATTGTTGAAGACCTTTCGGATGCACTCGCTGCTGAGGCGGGTGGGGCTACCCAACTTGACCTGAAGTGTGATTTCCTCCAAGGGGGATTGACTCCAAGCGCCGGAATGATCGAGCATGTCTGCGCTAATGTCGGCATCGATGTGTTGGTTATGATCCGTCCCCATGCCCGCACAATGGTATACTCAAAAAGTGACATTGCTGTCATGTGCGCGGATATTCGGCTAGCCCGCAAACTGGGGGCTAAGGGCTTCATTCTGGGATGTATCACGGAGGACAGGCATATAGATGTTGATGCTGTGCGGGCATTTAAGGATGCGGCTGGGGATTGTTCGATTAACTTCCATCTCGCATGGGAACTGACTGTGGATCTGAGCCAAGCGTTGGAGACCCTGATTGAGCTGGGTGTGCAGAGTGTTCGCACCACCGGTGGCGCTGGCCTGACTGGCAAAGCTGAAGAGGGAATAGCACGGATTCGTGCATTTGCGGAGCAAGCGGCTGGACGCATCGATATTGTTCCGGCTGGGGGGATCAATGCCGAAAATGTGGCTCGAATTGTAGCAGGGACCGGCCTAACCAATGTCCATGTGGGTACAGGCGTGCGCGTTCCACCCACACGTACCGGTGTTGTTGACCAGCACAAGGTGAGGGAGGTGCGGGAGGTATTGGACCGAGCCATTGCATCGCTCCATCGCTCTAGATAAGTGATCTTCTTGTGCCGACGTGCTGGCAGCCTGGTTCGTTCGCACATGAAATATTAGAGGGCCATTTCGATGAATGGAGGATGGAAGGATTTAAATCTCGAGGAAGTCTGCCTTCAAATTATTGCCCTTAGCGGCGATGCCAAAAGTAAAGCTTACAAAGCCTTTGCAGAGGCTGAAAAAGGTGCTTATGCAAACGCAAAGCAATTGCTAAAGGAAGCCGATGATAATATCGGACAAGCGCACAAAATCCAGTTTGAGCTAATCAGTAACGAGGCTCGAGAAGGTAAGATCGCCCCTACTATTCTGTTAATCCATGCGATGGATATTTTGATGACGGCAATGTCGGAGAAGGAGCTGATAAGGCGCATGGTGAATTGTTTAAAGAAGTGTAATAATTCATCACATAGCTGATTAAGGAGGCATGATATGGGCTATACCGAGTATTTCCATGAGGTTCTCACCATCCTTAAAACCATCGAAGAAACGCAGGGCGAGAATATTAAGAGAGCTGCGGATATCGTTACAGAATGTATTGCTAAGGACGGCATACTGCACACATTTGGAGCAGGACACTCCTATTTGTTGGCCGCGGATGTCTTCTTCCGCGCTGGCACTCTCGTTCCAATTCACGCCATATTCGAGCCTAGCATGGTAGGTCACGTCCAGGCGGTAAAGAGTACCTATATGGAGAAAGTTGAGGGAATCGGGAAAATCATAATTGACTACCATAAAGTTGCCCCTCCCGATGCCCTTCTGGTGATCTCCAATTCAGGTAACAATGCAGTACCCATCGAAGTAGCGATGGAAGGGCGCAGACGTGGCGTGAAAGTTATCGCTGTGGTTTCTCTAACCTATATGAACAGCCTCAAGCCAAGACACTCTTCAGGCAAGAAGCTAGCTGATGTAGCTGATGTGGTAATAGATAATTGTGGTAAAGTGGGGGATACTTGTCTGCAGTATGAGGGTTTAGAGCAAGGAGTGGGAGCGACTTCTACGGTAGCAGGGTCCTTCATAATTAATGCTATCCTGGCCCAGGCTGTGGAGAACCTGCTTAAGCAGGGTATCAAGCCGCCAGTTTTCTGGAGTGGCAATCTCGAGGGAGGTATGGAGGCCAACCAGAGATATCTCGACAGATATTGGGCTAGAATTAGGAATCTGTAGATCAGATTCCGCCTTTCTCATATCTCATATCTCATATCTCATATCTCATATCTCATATCTCATATATATGGCGAAGACGGCGTTGACATAGTGACACTATCTTCACCCAACTAGCTACCCGACAGTTTACAGTTATACATGGGGCACAAAGGGATTGAGATAG
>CAZJSO010000145.1:0-2478 GCA_964548795.1 uncultured Dehalococcoidia bacterium
CCGCCATCTCGGCAGGGTCCATCTCACCAGCCAGCAAGGCGTCCAGCATTGCCCGGCCGGAGACACCAAATATGTCCAGTGGCAACAGACGCCAGCTTAATATTGGCGTCCTCTAGAACTTTCTGGACGCGATTCTTCTCCGCTGATGCTTGTTCAGTTAGCTTCTTACGGTAGCGGCAGAGGTCTCTTAGCTCTCGAATTGGCTTAGGTGTCAAGGGCAGTTTAATTTTCCCCATTTGGGGCAATTTAAAATTCCTCACCTGACTGAGTATCAAGCTACCTAGCATGCTCACTGTCACCTGCCTCTGGTGTTTTGCTTTCTGGGTGAGGGGGAGAAGGTGGAGGGGTAACCACCGTGCCGGCATGAAGTTTGTCACGTAGCCGATATGAGCGCCCACGGATGTTAATTACCGTGCCATGATGGAGCAGCCGGTCCAGGATGGCAGCGGTGAGCACCTCATCCCCGGCAAAGACGCTGGCCCATTCCGCAAATCCCTTGTTAGAAGTCCAGATCATGGCCCCCTTTTCATACCTCCGGCAGACCAGTGAGAAGATAAAGTAAGAGGCCACCGCGTCCAGGGGCACATAGCCTACCTCGTCAATTATGAGTAGACGGGGATAACTCAGGATCCTAAGCCTCTCTGTCCAGAGAGGGTCAGTCCTGTCTCTCGGCACCTGACCCGCCAGCTCTGAAAGGGTGATAAAGTAAACGGTGTAACCGACCCTAACTGCCTCCAGTCCCAGAGCAATGGCAAGATGCGTCTTGCCGACTCCGGGTGGACCGGTAAAGAGGACCACCTCTGCTTTCTCTACAAAGCGCAGGGTAGCTAGCTCACGAATCTTCTTCTCATCCAGTCCTGGCTGGAACGGAAACTCAAACTGGTCAAGCGTTTTCACCCACGGGAAACGAGACATGCGCTGTCTAATCGCTAGCCGCCGCTCCTGACGGGCGGCCATCTCCTCTTCCAGTAGCTTGCCCAGGAACTCAGTGTAGCTCCATTGTCCCTGAGCCGCTTCCTCAGCTATCCTGTCCAGCACTGAGATAGCCTGAGTCAATTTGAGCCGCTCCAAATTCTCCTGCACGGCAAGGTAAGTAAGACTGGTTGCTTTTGATGAAGCTTGTGTTGTCATCGTGCCACCTCCAATAAAGCCTCATACTCGGTGAGGGGACGACGCTCCACCTCAAGTGATGGCGGCTCTATCCGTGGTATTACCCTTACCGGCTTCAGCCTGGGCCTGCCCCGCAGTGAGGCATAGTGGGAATCAGTAATCACTGTCCGCTTTAGGGTTGGTTCCAGGGGCTGCTCGCTGATAACTTGCCCGCCAGCAGTGACCACTATTCGCTCACCACTAACGGCTCTTACCCATACCATCTTGCCCGCCCACTCCGCAGGCAGAGAGTAGCGGCAGCCTCCGTAACTTACCAGCGAGTCACGGCTCACATGCCTTAACACCGCCGGACACGCCGGGTAAGGAGGCCTTCCAACCAGTGGCTGAAGCCCCTCTTCCTTGAGCATCTCAAAGGGTACTCTGCCCGTGGTACCGTGTACCCTGACATTGGCTACCTTATCCAGCCACCACCGACAGTGCCCATTGAGATCATCAACCCCAGAGATACTCACCAAGCTTTGCCAGAAGTTGCGGCGTACATACTTAACTCCCGATTCCACTTTCCCCTTGCCGCGAGGCCAATTGGGTGGCGTAGCTTTCGGAGTAAAGCCATAGTACTGGGCAAAGTCTAGAAAAGCTGGATGCAAGCGCACTTGCCCTTGTTTATCCTCTCCCAGGATTACCGTCTTTAACCGGTCGTAGACAATGTACCTTGGCACGCCCCCTATGTAGGCGAAGGCATTCTCATGGCACCGCTCTAGGGTAGCCATGTCCATCCTGGTCGTCCATTCCGCATAGGTCACACGAGAGTAGACCAAAGTGAAGACAAAAGCATAGAGCTTTACCAGGGAATGGTCAGGGAGCTGGGCAGTGAAATGGCCCCAATCGACCTGGGCATATAGCCCTGGGGGAGCTTCCCACCTTATCTCAGCACGCCAGCGTTCCTCTTGGCGAAGCGGTCGGAGGAAGACTTTCAGTATACTGTAGCCTCCTTGATACCCTTTAGCCTCGATCTCCCGCAACAACACCTTGCCATTGGTGCAGCCCTGGGATACCCGCATCCTCAAGTAGTTCTCAAACTGCTCCAGGAGCCTCTGACGGATACGGCGGGTCTGCCCCACTGGTGGTCCACTTGCCGCCTTCAGATACTTGTGCGCTGTCTTTCGATCTACTCCCAGGCGTCGAGCGATTTCTGCCTTCGATAACCCCTGCCTCGCCAACTGCTGAATCTCAAGATACTCGTCCAACGTTATCATCCTCCTTGGATCCTCCTATGATGGAATTTCTATCATAGGAGAACATATTTTCCTCGGAGGTGGGGAATTTTATTTTGCCCTTTTTGGGGATTTTACACCTGCCCCGTACAGC
>CAZJSO010000146.1:0-1260 GCA_964548795.1 uncultured Dehalococcoidia bacterium
CTGTAGCATTGCTGACCTGGCCTGTCTTGTTTCCAGTAGCTACGCTAGCCGATGACCCTGGGAGCGTGGCCGATCACTTGGTAATAAGCGAGGTGCAAATAAAAGGTGATGGTGACACGCAGCACGACTTCATCGAAATATATAACCCTACGAGTGGACAAATAGATTTGGGTGACTATAACTTAAGGAAAATCGCCTCAACTGGGACGGAGTCAAGCATTAAGTCGCCCATTGCAAGCAGTGGTACCTATATACAGCCTGGCGGTTTTTATCTTTGGGCAAGCAGCGCAGATAATACCTATCCTACCACCATCAAAGCTGACGTATCCACTACCTACGAGATTGCCGCTAATAGCGCTGTCGCCATAGTTCGTCGCGCCGATGGCATGGTCATAGATGGAGTAGGCTGGGGTAGTGTACATTCCAATGCTATTAATTCCGGCTATTGTGAAACGCAACCTTACCCAACTAACCCCGGGGATGGCCAAAGCCTCCAGAGAAAAGTCAGCGATACTACAGATGAGGATGGTGCTCATGGTCCTGCTTGGGATACTGACAACAACAGTGCTGATTTCTTCATCCAAGATTCACCCAACCCCCAAAACTCAGGCTCTGATCCTCTGCCCCCCACCGCTGAACTTCCCACCATTATCCTGTTCTCCGCAGGCTTGATCGCCCTTGCCACCTTCCTCGTCCTCAAGAGACATAAGAGGGTAAAAGTCATTGAAAGCCACCCAAGCCCTTAAAACCCTCCCAGTCCTTGCCTTCCTTCTACTCCTTTATTTCCCCACCTTTCGCTGGCTTATAGGTTCCTGGCTGAGCTTGCCCTATTACTCCCATGGCTTCCTTGTTCCGCTTGTCTCCGCTTTCATCGCCTGGAAAAAGAGAGGCCAGATGTGGAACCAGAGCTCCCCTCTTTCCCTTCCCCTTCTTGCCCTGGGCTTGGGAATTTACCTATTGGGATTCTTCCAACATTTCCATTTTATCTGCGCCCTTTCTCTCCTGGTAACACTTTGCGGGCTGGTGCTTTTTCTCTGGGGCTGGGAAGGACTTAAGACCCTGAGATTCCCTTTGTTCTTCCTTCTTTTTGCCATCCCCTTTCCTTATCTGGACGAACTGGGCTATTCCCTCCAGTCCCTCTCCGCCCTCTCCTCCTCTTCCATCTTGAGCTTTTTGGGAATTCCCCTCGTGCGAATGGGTGCGGAGATACATCTGGAGCGAGCTTCCTTTTACATTGGCTTACCTTGCAGCGGGATAAAC
>CAZJSO010000146.1:1270-2448 GCA_964548795.1 uncultured Dehalococcoidia bacterium
TTCGCCGGGCAATTCTCTTTCTCCTGGCTTTCCCCATAGCTCTGCTGGCCAACCTAACTCGAATACTCTCCCTCCTCCTTATAGGTCACCTTTGGGGAACGAAAGCTGCCCTGAGGTTCTTCCACTTCTCCTTTGACTTCCTCTTCTTTATGGTAGCCCTGGCCTGTCTGCTAATTCTGGCCCGGCTATTAAGGTGCCAGTTCCCCCTTAGAGTGGCCTAAAGCTTCTTAAGGGCGTATAATTGAGCCTGGTATTGTTCTGATGTCTTCACATAGAGTGGCAAAGGCAGTTAGCCTTTTCCTCCTGGTCGAACCACTCTGGACCGGCGGGGCAGCAGCATTTGTCCTCCTCGCCCTTTATTCCCTGCTTGACCTTCCTGCCTGGTATGGTTTGGTGGCCGGGGCATTTCCGTTTCTTATCCGCTGGGCTGGTCGGGGCTATCCTTCACGCCGCACCCCTTTTGACTTTCCTCTGGTGCTTCTCCTTCTCGCCGGGCTTTTAGGAATTTATTTCTCCAGCAATAGATCCCTAAGCCTGGGGGCCTACGAAAGTCTCCTTGCCCTGACAATGCTCTACTACTCCCTGGCCAACTACGAACACCCGGAACTCCTGCTAAAACTCGCCCTTCCAAGCGGGGCCATTGCGGCCCTTCTCCTCGGCGGATTTATTTTTCTTGAGAGACCGAGGAAACTCTTCTTCCCATTCGGGCAAATTCAGTCCCTTCTCCATCCTCAAATGCTTCCTTGTCCGGAGGGCTGGGTTGGCCCTCCCTTCGCCCCACAGTGTGGGATCACCATAGCCATTGAGGTGATCACGCTAATTTTGGTGGGCCTGGCCATCTTTCCGGGGAAAAAATCCCTCAGGGTGGGCTATGGAATTTTAGGCCTTCTTCTCCTGTGGCTCTTAACGATCTCTTATTGCCGAGCTACCTGGCCTATCATGGCAGGAGGGTTAATCTTCCTTCTCCTGTGGCGCAGTCGCTGGCTTCTGCTCTCCCTCCCCGCCTGGCTAGGGCTGGCCTGCTGGGGGGTCACGGCCAGGATAGGTTATACCTTGCCTCAGGCCTGGCAAGCTTTAATTGAGGGCGGAGGAAGGGTTCACCATACCTGGCCCAGCGTGCTCCGCGCCATAGCCCAGCACCCTCTCACTGGCTGTGGGCTTGGTGGCTACACCTTGCC
>CAZJSO010000147.1:0-2339 GCA_964548795.1 uncultured Dehalococcoidia bacterium
GAGGTACCTAGGTCCTCGACGGTCTCCTTCAGGCTCTCCGGGATATTGGCGAAGGGAAGCTTACCCGATCTTTGGGCCACCGCTTTAGAATCCTTGCGGAGAACGAAAGTTTCCATCTGCGAGCAGTAACGCAGAAGGGAGATGGGGTCATAGATAACCCTGGCGGTCTCGGGGTTCTCGTGCTCTTCCAGCTTTTGGGCCTGGGCTGGTATGGATAAGGTGCACGACAGCACTAAGCTCAAGGCAATAATTATTAATCCTTTCCAGCGCTTCACTTCCCCAAAATCTCCATTACCTTGATGGCCACAATGACTAAAAAGCCCCCGAAAAGCACCACTCCAATGGTGCTCAGCAGCCTCCTGGCCCGGGGATTAAAATAGACGTAGAGCAGGCTGATTACCAGGTAAGCAATGAGGTTCACCGTAAAATAAACATCAAGCTTCTCCTGATCGGTGGCGGCCAGGATGGAGTTTATCCCCCCGAAAGCCAGCACGAGTGAGATGATGTACCTGTTATAGATTCTCACCGGAGCACCTCGAGCTCAATGTGGGCCTTGCCCTTCTCATATTGCTCCTCCTTTATGCGCACGGGCTTTCCCAGGCCCTCGCAACAAATGGCTGCGGCTATGGAAGCCAGAGGGCTGCCCAGGGAGCGGTAGTACCAGATGTTCTCCCAGTAAAGTCGAGGATCGGTTATCTCCACGCCGACCCGGCCATCGGCCAGGGTTACCCCGACCGAAGCGGCCAAGTCCAGCACCCCCACCAAGATATAGGAAATGGCCGCCTCAAGTTCACCGGCGCTGGAACCGGGCGGGGCTTCCAGCATCCCCAAAATCTGACCGCCGGGAGTGGCAAAGGCGAGGGCCAAGTCCTCAGGACGGTTGCCAAACCTCACCACCAGCCTCCCGGGAATTTTCCCCTGAATTTCGGTCACCTCCTCCTCAGCCAGCGGCACAATTGCCCGGGCTCGGCCATCGCTTAAGGACGAGGGAAGATAAATCGCCCTTTCCTTAAGCCCCAGCTCCTCCAGCAGGGCGGCGGTGTTTTCCATCCCTGTCTTGAGCATAAGTTGAGAGGCCTCCGGCGAGATGTAAGGCCGGGTGTTGGCCAGGGCAATGCAGGTAAATCCCAGGATGAGCATGGAGATTCCCATGGCGGTGAGGGGGACCGAGCCGAGGACGAAATAGGAAAAGGGGGCGAAAAGCACCCCTGCGAGGAGAAGTCCCAGGCCAAGCAACCTGTATGGCCGACCCATAACCTATCTGCCCTAAAGTATAGGTTAAACTCGCGGTAGGGTCAAATCAATCCCGGCTGCGCTGGAGGAAAAGAAAGAGGATAAGTCCGGTCGGTATCCCCAAAGCCAGAAGAATAAGAAGCCAGCCTCCCGGCCCCCTGGCAGCCAGGCGGCTGAAGAGCACCTCGCTCTTATACTCTTGGAACTCAAAAAGGTATGGGAGAGCCAGCCCGCCAAACTCCTTCAAGCCCCCGAGCGCTTCCTCGGCGGAGCCGGAGGTCGGCACAAGGGCGGAGAAACGGATGAGGTTGATGGTGTCCTCGGTGAACTGGTTGCCTTTCAGATAGCAGTAGAGTGCCAGTCTGCGCTCGACCACCTTATGGCCCTTAATCTTGGAGAGCTCAAGCTTCCTCAGCTTGACCTTGCCACCAATAAGCCCTTTCCCCTCCAACCCTTTTAGCTCGGTCGGCTCCTCCCCTTCATCCTTCACCAGGTAGCCCAGGGCGCGGTAACAAACGGGCGGGGGGTGCAGGGCCGAAGACTGCTTGGCCTGAACGAGGAGGAAGAAGACCGGACTGTAAAGGCCCGGTTTGCGGTAAGTTCGCATCAGGAACACATTGGCCCCCAGGGTTTCCCGCAGCTCCGCAGATTTCCTCTTGCTCCAGTCATACCCCTCCCACTCTCCGAGCTTTCGGGGAAAGTCGAGGATTTTCTCATTGCTCTTAAACCCGGCCTTCGCCCAGACAAGGGTCTCCCTGTGGGGCTCGACCTTGGTGCTCACAAACGAGACCCCTTTGGAAAAGATAAGCTTGGGGTCGGATAAGAGAAACATGATCGAGACCGCCAGCAGGAATAGCCCTACGACGGCTAGATAATTATGCTGCCTCATTGTCGACTAACCCAGCAGCGTAATACTTTTATTTTACACTCCGAGGGTGTAAAATCAAGCTAAGCACGCCGCTCAACTTCGCAATTCCAGTCCGATACGGAAAGAAAACCTAGGGGGATAAGATGCGCCAGATGCTGAAAGCATTGCTGCTAATCCTTGTTACTGTAGCATTGCTGACCTGGCCTGTCTTGTTTCCAGTAGCTACGCTAGCCGATGA
>CAZJSO010000148.1:0-2268 GCA_964548795.1 uncultured Dehalococcoidia bacterium
CCTTGAAGTTCCCCGGCTGTCCCTCGAGGTCGAGGAGCCTGGAATAGGTGAGGAGTTCGATGTTGGGGTGTCGGCCACATTCCACCAGCTTGGGGGAGAGGATACACATGGAGCAGTCATTGGTGGGGAAGGTCTTGTCCAGCTGGGCCATGCGCCCACCGATGGCGGGGGATTCCTCCACCAGATAGACCTTGTAGCCTGAATCCGCCAGGTCGAGCGAGGCCTGAATGCCCCCGATGCCACCACCCAACACCAGCACCGCCCCTACGCCAGCCTTCTCCGAGATTGTCTCAGGTGCGCTTGACAAGGCCATGGTCAGTTCCTTCTCCCCCAGTTGCGTTGATTTGGTAAACCGATAGGTGCTTCGGCCAGACTGAAACGGTGACTGAAGCTGCAGGGCTTAAAGGAGATAACGGAGAGGCTTTACAAGGGAACTCATAAAATGACTGCGGTAGCTTAAGCCACATAAGCTATTCTTTCTGGCGCCTGATAACTTTGGCTTTATCGGCGCTTGTCCAAACCGCAAACATTATATACATCCTTATTGCTCTTAGCAAGGTTTGAGGCTGGCTGTTTTCTTCGGAACCGGGTCTGGCCGGCTCACAAAAGTTGACAAAGCACCTCCATTTGGTCTATTTTATTAACCGGGGTTCAATTAGCTTGTGTGTGTTTTGTGGGATGCTGAGTAGCAGATTGTTCAATTGAGGTTGCTGAAGTGACTTTAAAACCCCAACTTTTAAAGGAAGAAAGTTCCTCAGCTAAAGAGACTGCATTCATTACCCCCGGTTCTTCCTTCCTTCACGAGGTCGAAGAGCTAGGTGGCGAAAAGATCTCCCTCTGCTACCAGTGTAAGAAGTGCTCCAGTGGCTGTCCGGTAAACTTCGCTATGGATTATCTTCCCCACGTAATCCTGCGGATGGTTCAACTTGGGCTGAAGGACCGGGTATTAGGCAGCGCCACTATCTGGATTTGTGCCTCCTGTGAAACTTGTACCACCAGATGCCCCAATGAGATTGACATAGCAGGAGTGATGGATGCACTCAGGCGCCTGGCTCTGGCACAGGCTTCACCAGTGGCCCCGGCGGTGGGAGATGTTCCTAAGTTTCACCTGGCTTTTCTTGATTCCATCAAGGCTGGTGGCCGAGTTCATGAGGTGAGCATGTTGGCCAGGTACATGCTTAAGACCAATCTGTGGGCTAAGCTAAAGAGTGGGGAGTTTCTAAAAGAAGCCAGGCTTGGCTGGGAAATGTTTCGCCGGGGCAAGCTTAAGCTCCTGCCTCACCTGAGGCGTCGGTCGGGGGAGGTTAAGAAAATATTTGAGCAAAGCCGAAGATGAAATTTTCGTACTATCCTGGATGTTCCTTGCTGGGCACAGCTAAAGAATATGATGAATCAAGCCGAGCCGTTTGTCAGGCTCTGGATATTCAGCTCGATGAGCTTGAGGGCTGGAACTGCTGCGGTGCCACTTCAGCCCACAGCACCAACGACTTTCTTTCCCTGGCTCTGCCAGCCAGGGATCTAAGCTTGGCTGATAAGAAAGGGCAGGATCTAATCGTGCCCTGCGCCGCTTGCTTTCAGAGGCTGAAGGTAGCGGAGAAAAAGCTCTTGGAGAAGCCCCTTCCAGATTTTCCCTACGAAGGTAAGGCTAAGGTCAGGCATTTACTAGACCTCTGTTCCGAGGAAGAGGTCTCCCAGCAAATAAAGGAGAAAATAAGGAAGCCCCTATCCGGGCTACGAGTCGCTTGCTACTATGGCTGTCTGGTGGTCCGTCCCCCGAAGATCACCGGCGCGGCTGACTACGAGGATCCGCAAAAAATGGATAAGCTGATGAACCTGGCAGGGGCACAAAGCGTTAACTGGTCTTACAAGACTGACTGTTGCGGTGGCAGCCTGGTGTTAACTCGCCCCGATGTCATTCAGAGGCTTATTCAGAAGATACTGGACATGGCTTTGGAAGCTGGAGCGGAATGTTTAGCCGTTTGTTGCCCCATGTGCCATTCAAACCTGGACATGTATCAAGGTAGGCTCTCCAAGGAATCGGGGAAAGATTATCAGGTCCCCGTATTATACTTCACTGAACTCCTAGGCCTGGCCTTGGGCTTACCTGGGGTGGAAGGGTGGCTGAAGCGACATCTGGTCAGTCCCGTGGAGCTGCTGAAGGCTAAGGGTTTGCTCTAGGGCGCGAGCGTATGGCAGCAAGCAATGACTTTACCGGGGCAGTATTGGTGCTGGGTGGTGGCATCGGGGGCATTCAGGCCTCGCTCGACC
>CAZJSO010000149.1:0-2245 GCA_964548795.1 uncultured Dehalococcoidia bacterium
CCTCGGGATCTCTCCCGCTAACCCGGATGAGCTCCTCCCGGGGGATGTCGCAGGGACCCTGTGGCTCCCCTATTAAACCCATGTCTACCATCAGCGCCTTGAACCCTCGGGACTCTATTTCTCGGCGCAGGAAGTCAGCCTCCCGCCACTTCTCCTCCGCCATTACCAGTACAGTTATCAGCTTACTCATCTTTTCCTCCACCCTTGATGTCTTCAATGAACCTGACGAATTTTACCATCCCTCTTTCAAGGCAATCTTCTATCTCGGCAATGAACTTTGCGGGATAACCCTCTGGCCAAACCCAGGCCCCTGTCTCCTTATCAAGTTCAGGCAGCTTAAAGGGATCCCCAATGTCGAGGTCGGAGCCGGGGCCTAGGACGAATTCTTTGAGGGTGAAGACTTTCCCGAAGCTCGAGGGCCAGAGGCGAAGTACCTCCTCCTTTATCAAATGATCTAAGGCTAGGATCAGGTGAGCCCGGCTAACAAGCTGCTGGCTGAGTTCTCTCGACCTGTAGGAAGTAACATCTATGCCTCTTTGCGCGAGGTAGCGAGTGGCATAAATGTTAGGCTTTTTACCGAAGAGGGGAGGCTTGAATTGGAAACCCCTTTCTTCGGCGTGCTTTAAGTACGCCTGTGGAAAGATGCCAGCCGAGCCCACCAACACTTTACTGGTCAAGGAATGGAATTGCTCTGCCAGCCTCTGTTGCAGGAGCTTCTCTGCTATAAGGCTTCTTTCGCGGTTACCACAGCAGACAAATAAGATAAATTTCTTCTTTCTACGGTTGTTAATTCCCAACATGCAGATGTGCGCTTACTCTGCCTTATCTTTGGCCTTGAGCTTCTCGGTTATCATCCGGGTGAGCGCCTTCTTATCAATCTTGGCCGCTCCGGCCAGGGGCATGGCTTCCAGCACCTCCAGCCTCTCGGGGATCTTGAACATGGCGATTTTCTTGCTCTTCAGGTACTCCACCATTTCCTCGAAGGTGAATTGCTCCCCTTTCTTCAGGGTAACAAAGGCACAGGCCCTCTCGCCCATCACCGGATCAGGCATGGGCACCACAGCAGCCTCGATGACCTTTGGATGGGCGATGAGGTAATCCTCGATCTCCCGGGGGTAAATGTTTTGCCCGCCACGGATGATGATGTCCTTCTTGCGGCCCACGATCTTCAGCCAGCCGTCCTCGGTGAGCGTCACCAGATCTCCGGTGGTGGCCCAGCCTTCCTTATCATAAGCCTCGGTGAGGGTCTTCTCCAGATCTCGGTAATAGCCGATGGAGTTGCCCGGTCCTCGGAAGTAGAGCGTGCCCACCTCCCCCGGCTTTACCTCGCGACCCTGCTCATCCACCACTTTTACCTCGACCCCCGGATGTATCCTCCCCACAGTGGTGTATCTTTCTTCTTTAGAGGCGGAGAGGGGGACGCCGGAGACCGAGCCGGTGTCCTGACTGCCAAAGGTCCCCAGGATGGGGCAGCCAAATTTTTCCTCGGCCTCCTGAGCCAGGGAAGGTGGCAGGTAGCCACCAGCGGTCTTCAAGATGCGCAGGGAGGAGAGGTCATACTTTTCCAGCGGAAGCTGCACCAGCCTGGCTAGCTGGGTGGGCACCAGGGCCAGAACGGTGACCCGCTCCTTCTCAATCAGTTGAAGAATTTCCTCGCCCCTATATTCATGCTCCAGGGCGATTTTGGCCCCGGCTACCGGGGCGGTGACATAGGCCGGGGTGCCCCCAGCCGCCCCGGCGATCGGGGCGAAGGCGAGGACGACATCGCTTGGCCCCAGCTCCCAGTTCCTGATGTGGGCCTTGGCGGTCCAGATCTCTCGGGCAGCGATGCGATGTTCGATGATCTTCGGCGTGCCCGTGGTTCCAGTAGTGGTGAGCAGAAAGCCGACCTCATGGATCGGGTCCAGCCTCCTGCTTTCAAGCTCCCTCAGGTCATATTCCTCCTCATAAGGGTGCTCCATCAGTTCCTTAAGGGAGAGACATCCCTCAGGAACCTCATCGCCGGCAACGATGATGTGCTTCAGGTGAGGGAGCTCTGATTGAAGCTCCCGGGCCATCTGGTAATAATCGAAGTTTCGATAAACTCGCAGAATCACCAGCCCCACGGCTTGGGTCTGATCACCGATCCACTTGAGCTCGGTCTGGCGGAAGGTGGGCATTTCGGGGATGGAAAGGATGCCGGCCTTCTCACAGGCCAGGCGAACCAGGACGTGCTCGGCGATGTTGGGGAGCTGAATCATCAGCC
>CAZJSO010000150.1:0-2243 GCA_964548795.1 uncultured Dehalococcoidia bacterium
GGAGAAGGAGGCAGCCACCCAGAAGTCGAAAGACCTGGTGCGCATGGCCGTGGCCAAATCTGGACTGCTTAAACCTTTAAAGCAATATTCGGTGCAGGTAATACCTGCAGCCTTGGTCGTTGGAGGAGGAATAGCTGGCCTTACCGCGGCTCTCAATTTAGCGCAGCAAGGTTTTGAGGTTCACCTGGTAGAGAAGGAGAAAGAGCTCGGCGGTCTGGCCAAGCAAATTCACTGGACCATGTCAGGCGAAGATGTGCCAGCGAAGTTAGCAGAACTTGTAGAGCGGGTTTCTGGAGATCCCCGCATCCACCTCCACTTAAGCTCTGAGATAGAAGAGGTTTTCGGGTCCGTGGGGGATTTCACCACCAGGATTTTGGAGAAAGACAAGGGCAAGAGGGAGGAAATCAAGCACGGGGCGGCAGTGATAGCCATTGGGGGAAGAGAATATCAGCCTAAGGAATACCTCTATGGTGAGGATCACCGGGTACTCACCTTGTTAGAGCTGGAGCAGAAGCTTGCTCAAAAGGATAAAGAAATTAGCTCCATTAGAAGTGCTGTATTCATTGGGTGCGTTGGCTCGCGAAATGAAGAGAGACCCTATTGCAGCCGTGTTTGCTGCAGCGAGACCATTAAATGCATACTCAAGTTGAAGGAATTAAATCCCGGGGTAGATGTTTATGTCCTTTACCGAGATATAAGAACCTATGGGTTCCACGAGGATAGGTACCGGGAGGCCAGGGAGAAGGGAGTTACCTTCATTCGCTACGAGCCGGAGAAGCCTCCCCTGGTCGAGAGAAAGGGAGAAAGACTTGAGGTTAGAGTACTTGAGCCCGGTCTGGGTGAGGAAGTAAGGCTGGAAGCTGACTTGCTTGGCCTGGCAGCGGCAATCATCCACCCGGAGGATAATACCAGGCTGGCCCAATTCTTCAAGGTGCCACTGGATGCCAATGGATTCTTTCTGGAAGCCCACATGAAGCTCCGGCCGGTTGATTTTGCCACCGATGGGGTATTCCTCTGCGGGCTAGCCCATAATCCGAAGACAATCGATGAGAGCATAGATCAAGCACTGGCTGCTTCCTCTCGAGCTGCCCTGCTCCTTTCCAGAGGAACGCTCACCAGCGAGGGCACAGTAGCTCACATAGATAAGAGCGTCTGTTCCGGCTGCCAGCAGTGTGTTCGGGTCTGCCCCTTTGAGGCTATTTCTTTCATCGAGGAAGAAGCGGTAGCCGAAGTAAACGAAGCACTCTGCAAGGGCTGTGGGAACTGCGCCGCTGCCTGTCCCTCTGGCGCTTGCAGTCTGAGGGGCTTTGAAGACCGACAGATAGTGGCCCAGATTGAAGCTCTAGCGGGGGTGGCTTGATGGAAACCTTCGAGCCCAAGATTTTAGGCTTTCTCTGTAATTGGTGCAGCTACGCCGGCGCGGATCTGGCCGGAGTGAGTCGTTTTCAGTACCCCCCCAATATCAGGATAATTCGAGTGATGTGCAGTGCGCGGGTGAACCCAGCTTTCGTTCTTAAGGCCCTCTTGAGCGGCATAGATGGCGTACTGGTCGGTGGTTGCCATCCAGGTGATTGCCATTATATGAAGGGGAACTATTACGCCAGAAGGAGAATGACCGCCTTAAGAAGGCTTCTGAAAATCGTAGGCCTTGAGCCCGATAGAGTCAGACTGGAGTGGGTCTCCGCCTCTGAAGGCATAAGATTTGCCCAGGTTGTCCGGGAGTTCACCGAGACCATTAAGGGCTTAGGGCCCAATCCTCTGAAAGGGATCTATGGCCCACAAAAATCTTAAGATTTTTGTGGGGACCCCTAAATTTTAAAAAATGGATTTACGGGGTCCCCAAAAAGTTGAGGACTTTTTGGGGGGAATCTTATGGAAAAAGTAAAGGCCCTGGTTAGGGAGATGCTAAGGAGTGGCCTGGTGGAAGGAGTGCTGGCCCCGGTGAAGGGCCTGGCTGAAGGGGACACCTTCCCTTCCCTCATTACTGAGGAGAGCGAAGTTGACCGGATCGTGCTGGATTCATATTACCCTTTCAGTCTGGCCAAGCTAGCAGCCAAGCACCTGGGGAAGAGAATGAAAGTAGGGCTGGTAGGCAGGACGTGTGACGTCCGCGCGCTGATAGAGCTGGCCAAGCGAGAGCAGGTAGATCTGGAGCAGGTGTATAGTATCGGAATTGAATGTGAGGCAGGCAAGTTCCCCTTTCCCTGGTGCCAGAGATGTGAGTATCTCCTGCCCTCCATGGC
>CAZJSO010000151.1:0-2234 GCA_964548795.1 uncultured Dehalococcoidia bacterium
CTCTCCAGAAAGGGTACACCCTAAATTCATTTTCAGCAATATATCTTACATAACCAAATCCTAAGACCCGATTTTGACAAATTCGTAGCTAAAAACATACCTCAAGTTTGACAGTTAAAATTCCTGATCAAAGCTGAGTGGCTGCCCCGCCAGATTCGTTTTGATCCTCGCAGAGCCAAATTGTTGTTACACGTTTTTGCCGCTGCCTCTTGACAGCATGGCTATGGCTGCTTTATATTATAGTTGTAACATGTACACGCGTGTGGTTAGGGCACGTAACAAGGATGGCTCCGTCCGCTCCTACCTTCAGCTAGTGCGTGGTTATAGGAAGAACGGTAAGGTGCACCAGGAGCTCATCTGTAGCATCGGACGGTTGGACATCCTGCAGGGAAGCGGGGGATTGGATCGGCTTATTGCCTCCCTGGCCCGGCGCTCGGAACGCTGCTGGGTGGAGGCAGAAGCTGGTGGGCTTATGTCCTGGGACAGGGTCTATGGTCCGGTCCTGGTTTTCCGGCGGCTGTGGGAAGATATGGGGCTGGCCAAGCTGCTTGCTGAGCTCCAGAGGGGCACCGAAGTCCGATTCTCCCTGGATGAGGCGGCCTTCGCCATGGCGCTACACCGGCTGCTGGATCCGGGGAGCAAACGGGCTACCTACCACTGGCTTAAGAGGGTCTACCGGCCGGAGTTCGAGTCATTGGAGCTACAACATCTCTATCGGGCTCTGGACCGTTTGGTAAGGGGCAAGGAGAGGATTGAGGAGGCCCTCTTTGCCCGCAACCGGGACCTCTTCTCCCTGGCGGTGGACCTGATATTGTTCGACACCACCCTGGTTCACTTTGAAGGCCAGGGACCCGAGGGGCTGGCTGCCTTTGGCCGCCCCGGCAACTACCCCGATTGCGTTAAGGTGCTGGTGGGCCTGGTGATGACCAGGGATGGCTTTCCGGTGGCCCATCATGTCTTCCCGGGCAACACCGCTGACATCAGCGCCTTCCGGTCGGCGCTGAAGGATCTGAAAGAGCGCTTCTACCTGCGGCGGGTGGCCATCGTGGCCGACCGTGGGGTGGTCTCCGAGGAGCTCATAGAGGAACTGGGGAAGGGGCCGGAGGCGGTGGACTACATCCTGGGGATGCGGCTGCGTAAGAACAAGGAGGTTCGGGACATAGTCCTGAGCCGGGCGGGACGTTACCACAAGGTGGCCGATAACCTGTGGGTCAAAGAGGTATGGGTGGGGGACCGCCGTTACATAGTGTGCTACAACGAAGAGGAAGGGGAGCGGGATCGGCAACGCCGACAGGAGATCATCGAGCGGGTGCGAAAGGATCTGGAGGAGAAAGGGCCCCAGGCCTTCGTGATTCCCCGGGGACTGAAGCGGTTCGTGGCGCTCCGGGGCGGGGAGCTGGCACTCAAGGAAGACGCCATCCGGGAGGAGGCTCGCTATGACGGCAAATGGGTGCTCAGGACGAGCACCGAGCTTCCTGCCGCTGAAGTTGCCCAGGCTTACAAAGGGTTGTGGCAGATAGAACATGCCTTCCGGGAACTCAAGAGCGGGCTGGAGATAAGGCCCGTATTCCTGCGCACCGAAGATCATGTGCGGGGTCACATGGTGGTCTGCTTCCTGGCCCTGGCGCTGGAGGTAGCCCTTGCCCGTCAGCTCAAGGCTCAAGGCAGTTCGGGCAGCTACCGGGAGGTGCTGGCCGATCTGGAGCAGATGCGGGCGGTGCGCTTTGAAGCCCGGGGCAAGGCCTGGCTGTGGCGCACCGAGCTTCCCGGGATGGCCTATGATGCCTTCCGGGCAGTGGGCCTCAGGCCACCACCCCGGGTCCAACCTCTAACCTGACCCCTACCCTTCGCCCCCTCTGTTGTTGTGATACGTCGCTTCTCTCAGCTACGGCTCAGCTTTGGGCACTGTTAAACTAAGGTCAGTCTGATTTGCTTCCCATGAAGCATTACCATTCCCTCTCGGTCTGGCTTCGTAGAAAAGGGGTTCAGATTTTCCCAAGTTTAACAGAAAATTTCCCATTCAGCAACAAACTCAGCACAACGTGAGGCAGGCGGCATTGCGGTAAAGCGAGACGCCGTAGAGTGACTTCAGGCCTTCAGGGGAGCGCAAGATGCCCAGGGCGTCGGCGAAGGTCTCCCGAAGAAAGTTAAGTAGTCTCATGGTCGTCAGTTGGCAGTTGATAGTTGGCAGTTGCATTAGTCCGAAGTCATAAATGTCCGATGTGTCCGAGGTC
>CAZJSO010000152.1:0-2224 GCA_964548795.1 uncultured Dehalococcoidia bacterium
CCTCCGGGAAGCGAAAGAGTTGTCTTGCGGAGGCCTATCTGGTCTACACTGCCTGATACAACATAGCCACCATCTACGAGCTTTCCAGGAAGGCCGGAGTTATCGACGAGGAGTTCTTTGCCGACTTCAAGAGGGAGATCACCACAGAGCTGAGACTCCTGGAGCAGGCTGAGGCCGCATGATGAGCGCCTTTACTGACCCCGCCCGCCGCTACCGCAGTGATCCCGGACATCCCGAAAGCTGCAACATCTACCGCCTACACCACTTCTTCAACCTGGAAAGAACCCCTGAGATCGCCGAGCAATGCCGCTAGGCCGGCATTGGCTGTGTGGAATGCAAGAAGCTTCTCGCCCAGGGGATAAATCAGGCCCTCGCTCCTTTCCGAGAACATCAGGCTCAAATTGCAGCCCGGTCGGGATATGTAGAGGAGATCCTGAACGAAGGAGCTAGGCGAGCTAAGGCTATCGCCCAACAGACCATTTATGAGGTCAAGGAGCAAATTGGATTGCTCTGGAGGGCTTAGAATCCCTCTTCCAGGACGCGCTTTAATTCCTCTCGGCCAAGTCCGGCTATCCCTAAGTCCTCAGGCTTCCGCCCCTCCTCCCAGTAGTTCGTCTGATTGATCACCGAGGCTAGCTCAACCACGGCATCAATGATAGGGGTGGATACCCCCAGCTGCCGTGCCAGCAATCCCACCGGGACCAGCCCATAGGGGCTGTCCTCGGTGACATACCTAGCCTTCATTGAGGAAGGACCGGAAATATCGGCTACCTTCCCCTCCTTGTCAAAGGTGGCTTTGAAGTAGTAGCTCATGATGGTGCTTCGGGACCAGAAGGCCTCCTCTGGATAGTCAAGCATCTTCACCCCAATGGCCTCGGCCACTCGTTTCACCTCCTCAAAGACCGCCTTGATTCCCCGGGCTATGGAAAGGGTCGTGCCATATTTGTAGAGGTAGAAGTCCTTCCCCAGCGTATCAATCCAGCCGGCATTGAGCACGCAGCCCACCGGATGGACGATGGGGTTGAGGTTATTCAGGGAGGTGGCCAGAACATTCTCCCCAGCGACCACCGGATAAACATCCTTCAGGTCATTCACCACCCTCTGGGTCTCCTTGGCTGGGAAGGCAGCCAGCAAGAGCTTCCAGGCCTCAACGAATATCCGCACCCTTCCGGGGCCCTCCATCCGACATCCCCAGGGAAGGGTATGCCCTTCAGCGAAGGTGACCTGTTTCTTGATCCCCTTCTGCCGAAGTAGGTTGGCAAACCGGAGAGCGGAATAATTCCCCGGCCAGCTAACGACGGTCTGGCCATCCTCCAGATAGGGCAGCATCCCGTTGAAGAAACGGTCATGACCCATGGCCGGGATGGCCAGCATGATATAATCGGCCCCCTCGATCGCCTCCCGGAAGTTCGTGGTTGCCCGGTGTAGCCGGACAAACCTCTCCTCCCCCCAGCCATCGATAAGGCTAACCCCCTGCTGTTCCAGGGTGGTGCGGAAGTTGGCCTCGAACTCCGGTGCCTCGCATAGCGTCACCTCAAAGCCCTTCAGTGTAAGGTCGGCAGCCATGGTATGTGCCCCATTGCCTCCTCCCAGCACAGTAATTCTCCCCATTCGGCTCATTTCACCTCCCGTCTTGTTGTTTCATAGTATCTGCAAAATCTCTTGACAAAACCTCCCCTGGAGGGGGAGGTTAAGCGAGGAGGAGCTTCCCTCAACTCATGATACCAAGATCACTATCTGCCTACCGACAACCCGAGCTGTGGGTCGCTTCATAGATCTTGCACCAATTATCACTCCCTTCCATCAAGCCAGCTCTCGGGTTAAACCGTAGGGCCAATCGGGTGTATGGCGAACTCCCGATGCCCTAAGATCTCTGCCCGGGTCAGCTTCCCCGAGGCCACGGCGATGATCTCCCCGAATATCTGCTCCCCAACGCTCTGAATGGATTCCCCGCCATCAAGGATCGTCCCCGCGTTCACATCGATGTTCTCCCGCATTCGCTCGTAGACCGCGCTGTTGGAAGATATCTTCAGCACCGGAGCTATGGGTGAGCCAAGGGGTGTCCCTCGCCCGGTAGTGAAGGCTATTAGCTGTGCCCCAGCGGCTATCATCCCAGTGTTGGAGACAACATCGTGGGCCGGCCCATCCATTATTACCAGCCCCTTCCGCGAGGGCCTCTGGGCATACTCGACCACCTCCACGATGGGGGAGGTACCCCCCTTAC
>CAZJSO010000153.1:0-1339 GCA_964548795.1 uncultured Dehalococcoidia bacterium
CGATCATGGTGATGACGGCCCCCACTCCGATGATGATCCCCAGCATGGTCAGAGCCGAGCGCATCTTGTTGGCTACAAGGGAGGAGAAGGCCACAGAGATGCTCTCCCGAACGTTCATTGCTATGCCTCCTCAAGTTTTTTACTTGCGCTGGAACATGCCCAGTCCGGAGCGACGGCGCAGCCGCTCCAAGAACTTCTGACGCTGTTCCATAGCCCGGCTCACCATGGTGACCAGCACTTCATCGCCCTCCTTCAGTCCCTCCAGGACCTCGGCGTAATCGAAGTCGCTGACCCCGATCCTGATCACATGGGGGACGAAATCTTTCCCCTTTTTGAGCATGACCATCTTGGGTTTCCCTTCCTGACGAGGTATCAGGGATTTATTTTCCGAGGCCCAGCGACGCCACAGCCTCCTGATGCTCTCGATATCTCCCTGCTCCCGGTATTTCTTCACCTCAACGCCGTATTTTTGCAAGAATCGCCGGCGCAAGGAATCCGGAGCTGCCTTTCCGGGTTTCCCTCTTTGGCCCAAATTGGCTATGGCTCCCGGCAATTCACTTACCTCCTTTAGTGCCTCCCTGGGCACTAAGAGCACGTTCCGGCGGTCGGCCACGGTTATGTCCACAGTGGCGTTCATCCCTGCCTTCAGCTTCCCCTCCGGATTGGGAACCAGGATGGTGACGCTGAAGGTGGTGACGTTCTGTTGAACGTGAGCCAGGGGGGAGATGCGGATGACCTCTCCCCAGAAGACATCATCAGGGAAGGCATCGGCCACCACCTTGGCCCTCTGCCCCGGCTTAACCTGCCCGATATCCACCTCGTCGACATCAGCCTTCACGTAGACGGAATCCATGTCCGCCACAGTGGCGATGAGGGTTCCTCCGGTGACGGAGCTTATCCCCGAGGCGATGATCTGTCCCACCTCCACGTTCTTCTGCAGGATGACCCCGGAGATAGGGGCCCGAACCCAGGTGTCCTTGAGCCGGATCTCCATGTCGGAGAGGTTGGTCTGGGCTGTAATCAACGAGGCCTGAGCCTTCACCAGATTCAGACGCGCTTGATCCATCTCCTGTTTGGATATCAGCCCCTTTTCGAAAAGCTCCTTCTGGCGATCGAAGGTGCTTTTAGCCTGTTCCAGGGTAGCTTTGGCTACTTCCAGGTCAGCCTTGGCCTGCTGGTAGGCGTTGCGGGTGTCCGTGGGATCGAGGCGGACGATCAGATCACCTTTCTCCACATGATCCCCTTCTTCCACCGGCATCTCGATGATCTGACCTGAGGCCTTGCACTTGACCTCCACCTTTCGGATGGGCTGGATCGTCCCTGTTGCTGAGACCAGCAC
>CAZJSO010000153.1:1349-1619 GCA_964548795.1 uncultured Dehalococcoidia bacterium
GGAAGCGATCTGACCTCCCGCAGGTTCAAACCCTGCGGGAGGCTTTAAATGCTGTTAATCTTTCGTTGGCAAGGGTGGTTTATGCATCGGGCAGAAGGGTCTGCCTTTTCCTAAGAAGAGCCGCCACAGCCCCAGGGATCTGGCCTTTTTCAGTTGCTCGGGGGTGAGGAGCTTACGAACGCCCAATAAGAACTCGATGCGGTTTCTCATCAACCTGGTCTGGAGCTGACTGATTTCGGCTATTTTAGCGTCTATGGCCTTGGTATCCGG
>CAZJSO010000153.1:1629-2197 GCA_964548795.1 uncultured Dehalococcoidia bacterium
GTGTCGGCGTTCATAAGTTGAGCTAAGTCTAGGCGAGCGACCTGCAATTTAGCTTTGACCTCGATACCTGCTCTTTTGGTCTTGAAGGCCAGATCTCGGATGGCGCTCTTTTGCTCATCGGTCAGCTCCAGCGCCTTGGCGATGCGCTGGTGCATCATAAATCCTTGGCTATAAACACTGCCAGCAAGCAGAACCACTACCAGGACGACGATGATGGGGATTATACGTCTCATGACAAGCCACCTCCTTTTTAGGGTTTATTTATGTCTTCTTTTTGGAAAACGATGTATCATTCGGTCGAATTTTCGACGTTGTTCAGGAGTTAGGATTCCCCTGATGTCGTGACTCAGGGATTCCCGTATCCTCAGGAGTTCGGGTCTAAAGGTCCGGTGCAAGCTTATAAATCGACGACGATGATCCTCCAGAATGCGCCTCAGTTGCTCTTTTTGATGGGGGGTCAGCTTCAGTTCCCTCTCGAAGTGCTCCATTCTCCTTCTCCTCATTATCAACCCTGGGGGTGGATGTGGCCGGAATAGCCGACGATCCAGAAGGACTCCCGTCCAGATCC
>CAZJSO010000154.1:0-1681 GCA_964548795.1 uncultured Dehalococcoidia bacterium
CCCCTCTTTTTCCTGGTAGAACAATCTAATAGGACTTATCTCATGGGTCACCTCAGGCAATTCGGCAAGGATGGCAGCGACGTAGGCCGGGTTGAATTCGGAATATTTCTGATGAATCGTGGTTCGGGAGAGTTCCCCTTTTTGGACCAATTCATTCCAGGCATCTTGAATTTCACTTCGTTGAATCTTTCTGGGCTTGCCGGTTTGAGCGATAAAGATCTCCACCTCGCTGTCAGAGACCTTAAGGACTTGGAAGGGATTACTTTCATCTAAGGTCTTCAATTCCCGGCCTACCAGCTTGCTGATTTCGCTCCAAATGCCCTCTTCAAGAGGAGCTTTGGGTTGGGGCTTTCGCTTTCTCGGGGGATAGGTCCGCTTTTGGGGACGCCGGGCTGTCTGCGCTTCAGGAGAGGGTCGTTTTCGCCTGCGCGTACTTCTCTTCACTGGTTTAGGCTTGATGCCTTGGCTCAGATCAAATTTCCAGTAGCCGTCGCCCAAGGAGACAAAACATGGACGGCGGTAAAGCTCTGCCTGCACAGAACGGGGAGAGCACATACGATACCTGAAGAAGACGGCATTAAAGAGTTCAGCGTGATGGACCCTACCCTCAGGGTCCAGCTTTGCCAACTCAGGGAAGGTGTAATACATCGCATCGAAGATGCTCCAACCCAGCTCCTCGGCCTCACGGAATAGTGCCTCCACATCCTGAAAACGGAGCTCAGCCTTGAACAGGTTTGGGTCACTTTCATACCGCATTTCAATCTCGTCAACGGCGATTTTGAGTTCCCCACCCTCGACCCACGCCAACTTACACTTAACTCGCCTTGGCTGAGGCAGCGGCCTGGGCTTCAGCCTGTATCCCGTATTGGAGATTCTTTCTAACCAGAGGTGGGTGCCGGCCGGAATTCCTTTTTCAAGGAACTTGAGCCGAAAAGCCTCCCTGTCCAATGCCTTCACCAGGCCTTCTTCCCAATCCACGATGAACGGCAAAGGGGCTCCGTCAATCACCTGTATATCCACCAGCACCTTGTTGCTCACGGGAGGGAAGCATTTCGAAAGGTCTTTGGTTAGGGGGAGGAAGCCTTCAATAATATTTTGATAGGTAATCGTGGGAAGCTTGATCGGTTTGGTCGGCGCCCTTCTCCGCCACTCCTCAAGGCTGATGACTGCTTCGCCCTCGATTTCCTCCTCACCCATCTCTTTAAGTGCCTTCCGTCCCTCCTCATCCAGCTCCACCTCATCGTAGTCCTCGAAATCCGGAGAGTCGTCCAGGCCTTGCTCTTGGGCCACTTTTGAGGGAATCACAGGCACTTTTGGCCTTTTGGCTACGTTACGGTCAATCTCGGCAAATCGTTCGCGTGGGATCCAGCGAGAATCACCCAAGGGGAGATAATCGCTCTCAGGCTGCCGTAGGTAATCCTCGATGGAGAAACGGGCTACATCATCAGATACATCAAGGAGCCAGCCCCTCTCTCGGAGAAAACTTAAAATCTCTGCAGTAGTGGCATACAGCCTCCCTTCTCTCTCAACATCAAAGGCTTCCTCTATCGCTGCTTGTTCCTCCTCAGACAATCGTATCAACTTTTCGCCAGGCAAAGCCTGATCAAGGATGACCACTAAATCGAGACGGCCATCGTCAATGGCCTGGAGAAGCACTTCCCTTAACTGAACGCTATAAACA
>CAZJSO010000154.1:1691-2158 GCA_964548795.1 uncultured Dehalococcoidia bacterium
ACCAACTCGTTGGCCAGCATATCCCATTCTTCTTCATCGCCAGGAGGAAACTGCAAGGGGAGAGGGCTGCCAGTGGGGACGTTGCAAGCGAACAGCCTTTCCTTGCCTTCCAGCTCAACCCAGGCCACCCGGAAGGAGCCCTGTACAGGGTTCTCCGTATCTTCTACCTTCTTGATCCTGGCAATACGCCAACTGTCCGGGCGAATCCCTTGTTCATCCCTCATGGGCAGAGCTACGCAATCATCCTTCTCATAGGAATGCGAGGAGTCAAAGACCTCGACAAGGTCTTCACGCTCCTCCCAAGGATATTGGGACAGGATAGTCTTGACCAATTGCCGTAGCACCACGCGAAGGTGAGTCACTCCCTTCAGCTGGGCTAACATCTGGTTTAGATCTTCGTCCGTTAGCTTTAGATCAAGCCAGTTGATGACCTGCATTCACCCTTGCCTCCATTCCGTTGGCAGTCA
>CAZJSO010000155.1:0-895 GCA_964548795.1 uncultured Dehalococcoidia bacterium
GCTTCACGGCCAGGTGAGAGACCACTCCCTCGAAAGCACTTGAGGGAAATTCGGGAGCAAAGGAAGACTTCATGAAAGTGCTGCTTACCGGCGCATTCGGAAACGTGGGACTTAGCACTTTGGAGGAGCTAAGCAAGAGAGGCCACCAAATTACAGTTTTTGAGCTCAAAACCAAAAAGAACCTTAAGCGTAATTATTCACCCTGCTGTCATTCTGACCCCGACTTGTCGGGGGAAGAATCTCCGAGATCCTTCGGTCACTTCGTTCCCTCAGGATGACAGTGAGGGAGGCTGAATAGTTACCCTTAAGCTTATTTTGCCGCTGAGCTAAATCGGCAGGTAAAGGGTTTAGGAGAAAGGCTCAGGAACGGTTTGGGCGGAGGGAGGGAATTCCACGGAGTCAACATAGCGCTGAGCCAGTTTATAGAGTAAATTCCAGGCGAAATCGGCATGCTCTGGGGGAAGTTTCTTTACCATGTGGCACAGACGGCGGGATAAAACCTCTTCCTTGCCCTGGGAGAGCTTTTCCAGGGCTTCGGCCGCCTCTCCACGAACCCACCATGATTCATCGGTTACGCCCTTCAGCAAGACCTCAATCACCTCCTTATCCACCACTCCTAACATCCCCAATGCCTCTGCGCTGGCCCAGCGAACTTGCCAGTCTTCATCATCCATGCCCTTGATAAGCTTCTGGACCACCTCCTCACTCGCCACCCTTAACTTTCCCAATGCCTCTGCGCTGGCCCGGCGAACCCCGTCAGATTCATCATTTATACCTTTAATAAGCGTCTGAACAACCTCTTTGCTTGCCACCTTTAACTCACCCAATGCCCATGCGCTGGCCCAGCGAGCCGGCCAGTCTTTCTCATCCATGCCCTTGATAAGCTTCTGAACTA
>CAZJSO010000155.1:995-2151 GCA_964548795.1 uncultured Dehalococcoidia bacterium
CCTCTTCGCTCGCTACCTTTAACTCAGCCAATGCCTCTGCGCTGGCCCAGCGAACATCCTCGTCTTCATCATCCATGCCCTTGATAAGCTTCTGAACTACCTCTTCGCTCGCTACCTTTAACTCAGCCAATGCCTCTGCGCTGGCCCAGCGAACCCACCAGTCTTTATCACTCGTACCTCTAAGGAGCGCCTCGATTACCTCGGGCTGGGTTGTTCCGCTGCTGCCCAATGCCTTGATCGCCTCAACGCGCAATTCCGTAGAGGAGCCATCATGGGCAAGGTTGAGCAGCAGTTCTATGGCTTGCTTGCTTGCCTCGAATTCCCTCGCCTCTGGGGAGAGCAAACCACCGAGAGTACGGAGGGCAAAGGAGTTTGGCTTCCCGGCGATTAAATCCACCAACCGCCTGAGGCATATTTCCGCATATATTGTGCGCCGAAGTCCGGATAACTGCTCCACCACCATTTCACGCAATGAATTCGGGACTTGTTCTTCTCCAAGCAGTTGGAGCACATCGTTCAAGCTTTGTTCCCAAACATCCGGGTCAACCCTCACATCATCGGCAAAGCAGGAGAGGGACAGCAACCAGTCCCATTTGAGCACTTCCTGAAACTCTACCATATCGCGATGAAATTGCTGAAGCTGGGCAGTCAGCTTCTGAGCCTCAAGCTTGGCTTGGTGGTACTTGCGGGCATTGTGTATGGCTTTCATGAATCGGGAGGCCAGCACCCGGGATGCCTCAGTAAGCCGTCCGGCGGCGAGAAGTATAAGCTCGCGCCATTTAGTCTTATGGAGCGCATAAAGCCAGAAGTCGCTTCCCTGCACGAACATATCGCCAAGCTTGCAGGCGGCAAAATATTCCTGGAAGGTGAGGTGCAGGAAGCCGAACCAGCGAATGCCCCGTTCATCAATTGCCCTCTCCAGGAAAATCCCGCTCTCCTGACCCAAGGCGCTGATGAACTTATTCACCCCTTGCCTCGCCTCCATCTCCGAAAGTCCTCGCTCACGTTTGACCACCTCGGTAAGTAGGCGTCTTACTTCTTCCTCGGACATTAAACCCAGGGGGTGTTCGAGCTGGAGATGCCAGGCGATCTGGGGCAGGGCAGCATCAAGCAATGTGTGGGGGTCAATGCTCAGTTTAATCCCCTTGTATTCCGT
>CAZJSO010000156.1:0-2110 GCA_964548795.1 uncultured Dehalococcoidia bacterium
CCCCGATGATTTGTTAATCCCCCTATTCCTAGCAACTTCAGAGGAGGTCTCAAGTGACCGCCGGAAAGATAATGAGTCTTTCGGAGGCTGTGGGCACCTTCATCAGGGACGGAGCGCATATCAGCTTCGGCGGCTTCACCATAAATCGCCAGCCAATGGCTGTTGCTTATGAGATAATAAGGCAGGGGATTAAGGACCTGCACGTGTATATGCACTCCGGTGGACAGGCCCTTGATCCTCTCGTAGGGGCTGGCTGTGTAAGGGCTGTGGAGATAGCTTACGGCGGGAATGGCCGCTTTGCCCCCACATGTGTGCGGTTTAGAAAGGCGGTACAATCTGGCCAGATTATGGTCGAAGATTACACCAATTATCAGATGACCATGCGTTTCTGGGCCGGGGCTATGGGGGTACCCTTCGCGCCGGTGACTTCCTCCATAGGCACGGATATCGTGAAAAAGTGGGGATTCCCCAGGGATTTCCGGAGAAATCAGGAAAGGGTTCCCGACCAGAAACTTGTGATCGTTGATAATCCCTTCCAGAAAGATGTTAAGGAGAAGGTGGTTTTGGTTCCAGCTATCAACCCGGATGTGACCATAATTCATGTTCAGAAAGCGACCCCTCAGGGAACCGCCCGTATTGAGGGCCTGACCTTCGCTGATGTGGAACAAGCTAAAGCGGCCCAATATGTCATTGTGACCTGCGAGGAACTCGTGCCTCCTGAGGAGCTGCGCGCCGAGCCTGACAGAAATCAGATACCTTTTTTCATTGTTGATGCCGTTGTCCTCCTGCCCTACGGTGCCCATCCCACAGCTTGTTATGGTTATTACGACTACGATGCTAAGCATCTCAATTATTATCGGGAAATAGCATCCAATGATGATGATTTTAAACGTTATCTTGATGAATACATTTACGGCGTCAAAGGGCACCAGGGTTATCTGGATAAGATTGGCCGAGAAGCGCTGTCGGAAATCAAGGCCGATCGGCGATTTGGGTATGCTCTGGGGCTCCAGAGGAGGGGGTGAAAGTGGAATATACGCCGCGCGAGATGATGGCCGTTGCTGCCGCCCGCGAGATAAAGGATGGAGAGATAGTTTTCTGTGGCACGGGATTGCCTTTGGTGGCTGCAATGGCGGCCAAGCTGATATATGCTCCTAACAGCATCATCTTTTTCGAGACGGGGGCCATAGATTCTCAATTGATGGAGATTCCCCTAAGTGTGGCGGACCCTCGAGTGATGTACAGAACCTGCGTTAATGCTGGCCTTGCGGAGGCATTTGGCATCATGCAAAACCCCTTTACTGGGCCTAAAACAGTGGCCATTCTGGGGGCAGCCCAAATTGACATCTATGGCAACATAAACTCCACCTGTATCGGGGATTACTGGAAGCCCCAGGTGAGATTCCCCGGCTCAGGAGGGGGATGCGATGCAGGTAGCTTTGCGGGAAGAACCATCATCTTCGTTAAGCACGAAAAACGAAGATTTGTGCCCAGGCTTGACTATCTCACGACGCCTGGCTATCTAGATGGTCCGGATGGAAGGGTAAGGGCGGGCTATAAAAGAGGAAGCCCACGGTGTGTGATAACCGATATGGCACTAATGCGCTTTGACCCGGAGACGAAAAGGATGTACTTGGACAAATATTACCCCGGCATAACGCCAAAGCAGGTCCAAAATAACATCGGCTTTAGCATAGACGTTTCACGGGCCTCACAGATGGATCCTCCCTTGGAAAGGGAACTTCGAATCCTCAGAGAAAAGGTCGATCCCCAAAGGCTAATCCTAGGCTAGAAATTTGCGATCAAGCGTCGTGGCTAAGCCACGGAGGATAGTTAGGCACTATTACGGCGGTGGTAAGGGAGGAGAAGGCACGTGCCCTGGCGCAGGGCTTGCCGGCGGCTTGACAGAGAGGGTTCACAGTGCTGACCTACCCACTCTTCCGGCGCTGGACACAAGAGGGCCTCTCGCCCCTTCTTGGAGCCAGTGGAATTGCAGCTCCCGGCAGGGTGCCTCCATTCAGACCTGTTGATGCAAGCTCCTTTCCGGAGAGGTTTATCTACGTTGCCTACAGCCCCCGATATGGCGTTATCATCACGGGTTATCAGGCCA
>CAZJSO010000157.1:0-2090 GCA_964548795.1 uncultured Dehalococcoidia bacterium
TGAAGATGAGGCTCTCTGGACTTTTGCCGCTGTTGCGTCATATCCCTGCCTACCGGGAGTTACTCCTTCGGGGTGGGGAAGGGCGGGTGCGGGTTCTCGACTCGGCCAAACCTTATTTTTTGGCCTCGCTGGCTCAGGACCTCGAGCTTCCTGTTCTGGTTCTGACCCCTCGTCCCGATGGGGCGAAACGGCTTTTTGAGGAAATACAAAGCTACTTACCAGGTGAGGCTGAGGTCTTGCTCTTCCCCGAGCTGGAGCTCCTGCCCTACGAGCGACTTTCCTCGGACCCAGCCACGATCCAGCAGAGGCTGCGAGCTCTTTCTACCTTATGTCATTTGACGGAAGGCAGGCGCTCACCGCTACTCGTGGCTCCTCTTTCGGCGGCAGTCCGAAAAACCATGGCGGCGAAGGACTTCCGGGAAGCCTGCCGGGTGATGCGGCGAGGGATGACGGCTGACCTGCGGGAACTCCTGGGTTACCTTCACTCCCTGGGTTACCAGCTGGAGGAGGTGGTGGAAGCCCCCGGGACCATGGCCTTTAGAGGAGGCATCCTGGACTTCTACTCGCCCTCAAGCGAGTTTCCGGTGCGCCTGGAATTCTACGGCCAGCAGATAGAGACCCTGCGCTATTTCGACCCCGCCACTCAGCGCTCGGTCTCCTTGGCTGAGGAAACAATTATCATCCCCGCCCAAGAACTTCTCCCCTCGCTGGCACCAGGCCGCCTTCAGGGGCTGAACTTTTCAAATTGCTCCTCTTCGGTGCGGGAGAGAATGGAGGAAGAGGTTAGGTCTCTGTTTGAAGAAAGATGGTTTGAGGGAAGGGAGTTCTATGCCCCTCTTTTTAATCAGGGTGCCTTGAGCGACTTCCTCCCCAGCGGCTCTTTGATTGTCCTAGACTCTCCCGACCTTATCCAGGAAGAGCTTACTGCATTTGAGGCTCAGGCAGAACGCCTGAGGAGAAACAAAATTGAGGGGGGAGAACTGCCGCAGAACTTCCCCCGGCCCTATCTCAGGGGGAGGGAGTTCTGGGCCAAACTGGGGGACAAGCCCCTGCTTCGACTGGACAACTTGGGAGAACCTCTCCCCCTCACCCCCGCCCCCAGCTACGGAGGCCGACTCTCTACCTTCTTGGAGGAGGTTCCAGAAAGGCTTGAGAGGGAAGAACGCCTGGTCATCGTCTCTCAGCAGGCGGAGAGGCTGGCTGAACTCCTCCAGGAGCAAGATATCTTGGTCGCCCCCCAGGCCGATCTCGAGCAAGTGCCTCCCCCTGGTTCACTAACGTTAGTTCGGGGGGCGGTGGCTGGCGGGTGGAAGATGGATAGGGTCGTCCTCTTAAGCGATGCCGAGCTTTTCAGCTTGGCTAAACCACCACCCCGGTTGGTTTACCGCCGCTGGCCAGAGAGGCTTCTTCTCTCCGAGCTTTCCCCCGGGGATTGGGTGGTTCACATAGACCACGGCATTGCCAAATTTTCCGGCCTCACCCGGCTTTCTCTGGAAGGGATAGAACGAGAATATCTTGTCTTGGAATACGCTGAGGGGGACAAACTCTATGTCCCTTCGGAGCAGCTCGATCGCCTCAGCCGCTATATTGGCCCGGTCGGTCAACTTCCGGCGCTTAGCCGACTTAAGACTCGGGACTGGGCCCATACTAAGCAGCGGGTGAGGAAGGCGACGGAGGAACTGGCCAGGGATTTGCTCGAGCTTTACGCCGCCCGGGAGGTCTCCCCGGGGTTTGCCTTCTCCTCGGATACCCTCTGGCAGCGTGAGCTGGAGGCCTCCTTCCCCTATCCAGAGACCCCGGACCAACTGGAGACGATGCAGGAGGTTAAGAAGGATATGGAAAGCCCTAAGCCAATGGACCGGCTTATCTGTGGAGACGTAGGCTACGGAAAGACCGAGGTGGCCCTTAGGGCCACTTTTAAGGCGGTAATGGATGGCCGACAGGTAGCTCTGTTGGTCCCCACCACCGTGCTGGCCCAGCAGCACTTTAACACCTTTAAAGAAAGGCTGCGGCCCTTCCCGGTGAAGGTGGAGTTGCTCTGTCGCTTCCGCTCTCGGAGGGAGCAGGGGGAGGTGGTGGAGGGCCTGAAG
>CAZJSO010000158.1:0-2085 GCA_964548795.1 uncultured Dehalococcoidia bacterium
ATTCTTCTTTATGAGCCGCTGGGGGCTTAATATTGCCGACCCGGCGATGACTTTTCATCTGGTAACCTGCGGCTTCGGCTTCGGCCTGGTCATCGCCCCGATCAACACTGCGGTTCTGAACTCTGTCCGGGAGGTGGAGAGGGGGGTTGCCTCAGCTCTGGTGACCTTGATGCGCCTGATAGGTATGATCATCGGACTTTCTGCCCTGAGCTCTTGGGGGATGGGACACTTTCATGTCCTGACTGCGGGCCTCTCTCTGGAAGAGATAGTTACCTCCCCCGAGGTGATAACTCAGCCGGTTCTGGCTCTCTTTCAGGATTTTTTCCTGGTGGGATTTGGAATCTGCTTAGTGGCACTTATACCAGCAATGTGGATGAGGGGAGGAGCTCAGCCCCGGTAGCGGTTGGTAATAGGAAGCCGGCGGTCCTTGCCAAAAGCACGCGGGGTTATCTTGATCCCAGGAGGAGCCTGACGGCGCTTGTATTCATTCCTATCGACTAAGCTGATCACTCGCCGCACCAGCTCTTCCTTGAAGCCCGAGGATATGAGGCCTTCTAAACTCTGATCCTCCTCTACATACCCTCTCAGAATGGGGTCTAACACTTCATAGGGAGGTAAGGTATCGGTGTCCTTCTGGTCCGGGCGTAGCTCTGCTGAGGGGGGCTTCTCTAGCACACTACGGGGGATGATTTCCCTTCCCGCCTTTTCGTTCCGATAGCGAGCCAGCTCATAAACCAAGGTCTTGGGTACGTCCTTGATCACCGCAAATCCCCCAGCCATATCCCCATACAGGGTGGCATAGCCGCAGGCCGTTTCACTTTTGTTCCCCGTGGTGAGTACCAACCAGCCGAATTTGTTGGAGAGGGCCATGAGAATATTACCGCGAATACGGGCCTGAATGTTCTCCTCGGCCACCCCTGGCTCGGTGCCAGAGAACACCGGGGCCAAGAGCTCTAGGTAGCTCTGGAAGGCGCTCTCAATCGGTATAGTTTCCAATTTGATCCCCAGGTTCTCCGCCAGAATCCTGGCATCCCTCACGCTCTCCTCAGAGGAGTAGCGGGAAGGCATAGCCACCCCGATCACGTTCTCTGCCCCCAGGGAATCCACAGCAATGACGGCCACCAGGCTGGAGTCAATCCCGCCAGAAAGACCCATAACCACTTTTTCAAAGCCATTCTTCCGCACATAATCTCGGGTGCCCAGAACCAGGGCAGCATAGATCTCAGCCAAGAAGTCCAGTGGCTCGGTGGACGGCGGAGGGAGGGGCGGCTTAGGGCTGGTGGGAAGCTCTTCCATGACCAAGAGCTGCGGAAGCCTAGCCTCTTCCTCGGCCGACAGTCTCTCCTTCCTCAGCCGGGGGTCGTGGAGGCGGGCGCGGAATACCTCTTCTAGGGGGAGGTCAAGCACAACTAGGTCCTCCTCAAACCCCTTACCCCGGGCCATTAGCTCTCCTTTCTCGCTATAAACCAGGCTGTTTCCATCGAAGACCAACTCATCCTGTCCCCCTACCAAATTAACATGAGCCACTATGGCTACGCTATCGGCCGCACGGGTGGAGAGCATTCGCTCCCTGAAGCCTCGCTTCCCCGCATGGTAGGGGGAGGAGCTTATGTTAATTATGAGCTGGGCCCCACCCTTGGTCAGAAGATGGGCCGGACCGGTGGGGTACCACATATCCTCACAGATGGTCACCCCCAACTTGACCTTCTCGAACAAGAAGAGCGGACACTCCTCCCCGGCCTTAAAATATCTTTCCTCGTCAAATACTCCGTAGTTGGGCAGGTAGATCTTATGATAGACACCTTTAAGCTGGCCATCGAAGATGATCGCCGCCGCATTATAGAGGTCCTCCGCGGCATCGACGAAGCCGACCACCAGGGCCATGCCCTTCCCCCGGGAGAAAGCGGTGAGATCCTCGAGGGCCCGAAGGTTATCGCGGATGAAGCTCGGCTTGAGGAGCAAATCCTCCGGAGGATAGCCGGTGAGGACCAGCTCCGGGAAGCAGAGCAAGTCCACCCCCATCCCTTGGGCCTGTCGTACAAAGTCCATGATCTTGGCGGTGTTGCCCGGCAGGTCCCCCACGGT
>CAZJSO010000159.1:0-2058 GCA_964548795.1 uncultured Dehalococcoidia bacterium
GAGTTGAAAGCGATTTGGGCTCGCGCTGTGAAAGCCGGAGGGGTTTGAGGGAGTATCCTTACATCCCTACATCCCCGACCTGCTGTGCAGGCTGATTGTGAAAAGCTTTACTTTTTCGAGGGCTTGGTGTAAAATGGTGATGTGCTGAGATTAGGAGCTGGAAGGAGGTGAGGCCTATTTGGTAAGACGTCGTTGTCTTATCCGAAGTCAACGATGATGAAGGAGGGTTACCAGATGGAGCAAAAGACCGTTCACATTTTAGAGAAGAAGCGCCGGGTATTCGTGCTGGGGGGCGGCATCTCCAAGTTCGCCAAGGAGAGAGCCGACGGCACCATGCGCGATTGGATCGTCGAGGCGGTCATGGAGGCGCTGGACGACGCTGGAGTGGACATCCATGACATCGAGCACTCGACCACCAGCTACTTCAGCGATCATTTCAACAAACAACTCAAGGCTGGCGCCATTTTTCAGGACCACATCGGCATGTGTCCCAAACCCAATGTGCGCGTGGAGGGAGGAGGGGCCACAGGGGGGCTGGCCATTCGAAATGCCTATGCCTACATCAAGGCTGGCCTCTGCGATTCGATGATCGTCTTCGGCGGGGAGAACATGGGGAAGCATGTGTCCTCGTCCATGGCGCAGCAATTCATCGCCCTCGCCTCCGATGTGGACTGGGAGGTGCAGGTGGCGGGCTTCTATATCGCTTACTACGCCATGATGATGAGGGCGCACATGGAGAAGTATGGAACTACCGAGGAGCAATGCGCCCTCGTCTCGGTGAAGAACCATCGCAATGCGATGTATAATCCCTATGCCCACTATCCGATGGATATCACCGTCGAGGACGTGATGAAGTCGCGGTTGATCACCTCGCCCTACAAACTGCTGGACTGCTGTCTCCTCTCCGATGGGGCAGCGGCCCTCATCTTCGCTACGGAGGAGTGGGCGAAGAAGCACTGCAGGACCTGGGAGAGAAAGCCTACCATTGAGTTCACAGGCACGGGCTGCGGCACCGACTTTATGAGGATGGCCGACCGACCCTTCCCCTACCCTGGCGTCACCCACTTCCGGGCCAAGCGCGAGGCGGCCAAAATGGCTTATGCCATGGCGGGGGTGAAAAACCCGCTCAAAGATTTCGACTGCTTCGAGATCCACGACGCTTTCTCAGGGGTGGAGCTAGTGAGCTATGAGGACCTGGGCTTCTGCAAGGAAGGGGAGAGCGGGCCGCTCTTGGAGAAGGGGGTATTTGACATCGGTGGCGAGCTGCCCTGCAACACCTCCGGCGGGCTCATCGGATTCGGTCACCCTGTGGGAGCGACGGGCATTGCCCAGGGGGTGGAAATCCTGCGCCAGCTCCGCCAGGAAGCCCATCCTAAGCGGCAGGTGGAACTCCACGCCAAGCGTGGGGGAATGGACTCCCATGGTGGCACGGGCACCTTCGTGACCGTGAACATCTTCGAGAGGAGGGACTAGGACATGGAAAAGGTACTCAATAAGCTGGAGGTATTCACCGCGGAGGATCCAATGCCATTTCTACACCCGGAGGGGGACCCGTGGAAGGACTTCCGCCAGATCGAGAGGATAAAGTTGGAGTGGACGCTTACCTATCGCCACTCATTGGGCAAATACTCCAAATTCTTCCTCGAGTTGGAGAACGGCCGCTTCTTTGCTACCGAGTGTCCTAACTGCGGCAAGGTATGGGCTACCCCTCGTCCCGTCTGCGCCGATTGCTTAACCATCTGTAGATGGAAGGAACTCCCAGGCACAGGCACGCTGGTGAGCTATTCCATTTCCGAGTTCGTCCCTGCCTTCATGAAGGTTGAGACCCCTTACGTATTGGCCATGGTGAAGATGGACGGGGCCGATACCCTCTTCACCCACCAGCTTAAAAACTACGGTCGGCGGGAGGATATAAAGGTTGGGATGAGGGTCAAGGTGGTCTACGCTACGGAGCCCGTTACCCATCCCTTGCTTCTGATGTGGTTCGAGCCACTCTAAGCCAGACGACATGGTGGCTTTGGGCGCCTTGCCTTTTGGCGGGGTGCCCAAAGCCGCCTT
>CAZJSO010000160.1:0-2039 GCA_964548795.1 uncultured Dehalococcoidia bacterium
TCGAAATACCAGATGTCTTTGATGGTGTAGCTACCGTAGTCCCACTCCACGAAGATGTAGAGGTCATGGAGGGTGAAGTTGATCTGCAGTTCGGCGACCAGGATGGGGTTGCCGTCCCGGGTCCAGAACACCATACGGTTCGGGGCGTTAAAAGGGGCTCCTTGCCCCACCGCGGTCTCCATCAGCACCAGCAGGAGGCCGAGGACGCTTGCCACCAGCCAGAGCTTCCAGACTCGGCTCTTCATCCGAGATCTCCCCCGCTTCTCGCCGACCCAGCTTCAAAGCTGCGGATCCAGCCTGCCGCCAGGAGATCAAGCTTCATAAAACCCAAGGAAGGCAGGTCTTGCCAATCGCACATCTCCGACATCATCTCGCAATGTTGCACTGCAAGACCTGACCCCACTGACCCCGTCAACTAGTGGGCCCTCATGGCCCAATGCAATGATCCTCCCTAGTCCAAATTCGATCGCAGCCATAAAAGGGGGATCTGAGCAAGGTGGAGCACCATATGTGCAATAACTATCCTCATCCCCCTTAATAAGGACAGTTCCGGCTGATACTTTAAGAGGTCCTGGATTGCACCCCTTGCAGGTTACTGCTGTTACCCCTTTGGTGACAGGGTGAGGGGTGATATTCCTAAAGACAGGGGTGCATTTGCCTTCTGGGCGGTGATCCGTAGGGTCGCAAATAATGCCCTTATCAAAGAATACTCCAAAATGGGTTGTGATCCGATTAAAAGGAGCTTCCTTCAAAGGCCTTTTCACATAGTCAATGTAAGACCACCCTACGCCCGTCACGAGCAAGCCCCCTCCTCCTCGAACATAGTCCACAATCGCCTGGATCTCCTTAGGCTGGAAATCTCCCCAAGGCGTCCCTAGAACCAGAATTCCATATTTTCTTAGAAGGTCAGGAGTAATCCTTCCTCCAGTAGTGTTAGTGTCAACATTGTAACCGTTATCCTCGAGAGCCTCTATCAGAATTCCCATATTTGCAGATGTAAGCCACTCTTTATGCCCCTCATCAATCAGGAGAGTTGCATAATAAAGCCCTTGCAGCTTATTGCTCGGAAATCTACCTCTGTTTCCTCCTTCCCACCTTCTCCTATTATTCATAACGTAATGGTTATGGACATAGTTAATAAGAGTTCCGGCCCCCCAGTTCCACCCCATAGTGAATTAAGGGCGATTCGTTCAAGGTAAGGATCACGGGGAATTATAGGGACACACTCCTCTCTAAATGCCCACTTCCTTAGATAACAATCAGCAAGGCTTGGGGCATAAAAGGCTTGAACTTCCTCCTGTGCCCATTGGCCAGTATCTTTTGCATAAACTGCGTGTGTAGCTTCATGAATAATTATTGTGAATATATCACCATACTCCAGGGTATTTGGATGGATATAGAGCTCCTCTGCTCCTAGTCGATAGGTATACTTTCCTCTTTCGCTTAGGGGTTTACCTGATAACCAACCTATATCGTTGCCTTGGATAAGCCTCAATAAAGCCTCGAGGATCTTTTTACCGTTCTTATCCCGCTTGAAGCCTGCGGATTTATATATTTCATACGCAATACGTGCTGCTCTGTTTGCATCCTTATTCTCTTTGGTATCGAGCTCTCTACCCCCGGGCTTTCCCGACTTTTCCTCGGTTATTTCTCTAACTTTAACACATCCCCTAACTATTTCTAGTTTTACCCACCATGCTTCATGATCATGATCATGAACCCAGGCAACTCTTATCTCGCGGACTTTAGCCTGAGTAGCTGAAGCTATCCCTAGATCAACTGAAACAATTGTCCCTCCAGCCAAGGCCAAAAAGACTAAGGCCAGGCTCAATCCGAAGAACTTACCGATCGTTTTGAAGTTCATGCGAACCCCTTCTTTTGTTTGTAAACTTTACCCTTTCAGCCACCTCGGCACCCCACTTGCCCTTGGGTGGCTCCTATCCCAACTGTTACAATCCCTCCAACAGAGGATTTCTACAGAGCTACTCCTCACAAATGCTCATTTGCTGCTGCCTAGCCGCTCTTTAATGGCTAACACT
>CAZJSO010000161.1:0-2030 GCA_964548795.1 uncultured Dehalococcoidia bacterium
GATAGGCATTTATTATCTCCACATCCTCCAAAGAGGAAGTGATTTTGTCGGCCATTTCTGGGAACCTTTCACTCATCTTCCTCTCAGCAAATCGCCTGGCAATAACCGAGTAAATCTCGTTGATAACGCAGTCAATGTAGATCACCTCTAACCCAGCTTTCTCTATGCCATCCAATATCCGAAGTGCCCTCTCATGGTGCCGGTCTTTCTCGTCCATGAGAGCGATGGCAAAGCTGGTATCCACTGCAGCTCTACTCATACCTCTCCGAATCTTCTAAGGCATCCCCTCCTAAAGAGACCACCCCGGTCAGCCTTCTAAGCGCCTGAATGCCTTTCACTTTCTCATTCACCCTTGTATGAGCGAAGCCGAGTCGAGTGAAAAGGTAATAAGCATCTTTAGTAGTATAAGCTAGGCGATCCATCCTTATCCCCTTCGCCTCAAGCACCGCTTCCAAGAGCTGCTTGGGTGGAAAGCGATGACCACCAACAAGTATGGCATGCTTCCTTATCGGCTGGGGCGCTAGCCTCCCAGCAATATCCTCCACCTCTCCAGCAGAGATGGCAAATTCTCTCCCTCTCAGGACAAACTTCCCTCCCTTCATTTTTCTCCTCCTACTATAATTCATACAATAATAGAACCAATTTGTCAAGGAGAGGGCAGACCGAATCAACAAAGCTGGCGGATCAATCTTTCCAAAAGATGAGGCCAGCCATCATCTGCTTCCCGGAGGCTGAACTTGATTTGATTTGCTCCTACCCGAATAGGTGGAGCGAATTTCTCTCGGATCGCTGGACTTATTCCCTGAGCCACCCGAATTACCACCTGTCTCCCCTGGCAGGAGATGGCCGTAATTCCGGCCTGAGCGCCCAGCACCCTTAGTCTCACCAGATAAAGCAGGTTCCTCGCCGGGGGAGGAAGCTTGCCGAACCGATCCCCCAGCTCCTGTTCCAGCTCATCCACTTCCTCCAGGCGGCGGACATCGGCCAGCCGCTGGTAGAGGGCCAGCCGCAAGCTCAGTCCGGGCACATATTCCTCCGGCAGGTAAGCTGGCAGCGGCAGGTCAACCGTGGGGAAGATTGGGCGAGGAGCAGGTTTCCTTCCCTCCCTTTCCGCCTTAAGCCTCTCCACTGCCTCGGCCAAGAGCCTGGAATAGAGGTCAAACCCCACCGCCCCGATATATCCACTCTGCTCTGGGCCCAGCAGGTTCCCCACCCCCCGGATCTCCAAGTCCTTCAGGGCGATGCGGAAACCAGCGCCCAGCTCACTGGCCTCGAGTATGGTGCGCAGACGCCTCCGAGCTGGCTCGGTGAGCCGCTGGCCAGAGTCGTAGAGGAAGTAGGCATAAGCTCGCACAATTCCCCTCCCCACCCGACCCCTGAGGTGATAGAGCTGCGTCAGTCCCAGCCGGTCTGCCTGATCTACAATCAAGGTGTTTACATTGGGCAAATCCAGGCCTGACTCCACAATGGTGGTGCAGACCAGCACGTCAAGCCGGCGTTCCAAAAAATCCAGCATCACCCGCTCCAGCTCCTCTTCACGAAGCTGGCCATGGGCTATCCCTATCCGGGCTTCGGGGATGAGCTGCCTCAGCTCCTCGGCCACTTGCCTTATCCGGCGCACCCGGTTGTGGACGAAAAAGACCTGCCCTCTCCGCTCCAGTTCCCGCAGGATAGCTTCCCGAATAACCTCCTCACTACGTTCCCCCACGTAAGTCTTCACCGGAAGCCGCCCTCCGGGCGGAGTCTCCATGGTGCTCAGGTCTCGGACCCCGACAAGCGCCATGTGGAGGGTGCGGGGAATAGGGGTGGCGCTCAGGGTGAGAACATCCACCTCCCTCCTCAGCTTCTTCAGCTTCTCCTTGTGTACTACTCCGAATTTCTGTTCTTCATCAACGATCACCAGACCCAAATTCTTAAAAGCCACGTCCTTTTGCAACAGTCGGTGCGTCCCGATACAGATATCCACGGCTCCGGTCTTCAGGCCCTCCACCACCTCCCCCTGCTCCCTCCGAGAGCGGAAGCGACAGAGC
>CAZJSO010000162.1:0-2005 GCA_964548795.1 uncultured Dehalococcoidia bacterium
GCTGTTACGCACTCTTTAAAGGATGGCTGCTTCTAAGCCAACCTCCTGGTTGTCTGAGCATCCCCACCTCCTTCTCCACTTAGCCTGTGCTTAGGGACCTTAACTGGCGGTCTGGGCTGTTCCCCTCTCGACTATGGAGCTTATCCCCCATAGTCCGACTCCCACGGTCCAGCCAGGAGTATTCGGAGTTTGATTGGGTTCGGTAGGCTGGTAGGCCTCCTAGCCCAGCCAGTGCTCTACCCCCCCTGGCTAAAAACGTGAGGCTATACCTAAATATATTTCGGGGAGAACCAGCTATCACCAGGTTTGATTGGCCTTTCACCCCTACCCACAGCTCATCCCATGAGTTTTCAACCTCAACGGGTTCGGGCCTCCTCCCGCGATTAAGCGGGATTCACCCTGGCCATGGGTAGATCACCTGGCTTCGGGTCTACTGAGTGCAACTAAGTCGCCCTGTTCAGACTTGGTTTCCCTACGGCTCCGGGAGAGTATCCCTTAACCTCGCTGCACTCAGTAACTCGCCGGCTCGTTCTGCAAAAAGCACGCCGTCACCCCGATATAACATCGGGACTCCGACCGCTTGTAGGCATACGGTTTCAAGTTCTATTTCACTCCCCTCACCGGGGTTCTTTTCACCTTTCCCTCACGGTACTTGTTCGCTATCGGTCAGAGAAGATATTTAGCCTTAGCCGGTGGTCCGGCGAGATTCCCACAGGGCTTCCCGAACCCCATGGTACTCGGGAACATACCCCCGGAAGACCCCCACTTTTCGCTTACAGGGCTTTCACCTTCTATGGCTGCCGATTTCCACGGCATTCGGCTAAGCGGAGGTTTTGTAACTTCCTGAGAAGTTCATAGCCTTCTCCAGGTATGTCCCACTACCCCTTCCAAGCAACGCCTATGAGCTTTAACACTTGGAAGGTTTAGGCTATTCCCATTTCGCTCGCCGCTACTCCGGGAATCGCTTTCGCTTTCTTTTCCTGGAGGTACTGAGATGTTTCACTTCCCTCCGTTCGCCCTCCGATGTCCACCATCGGAGTATCCCGAGTTAAACCTCGGGATGGGTTTCCCCATTCGGAAATCCCCGGATCAACGCTTGCTCCCAGCTCCCCGAGGCTTATCGCAGGCAGCCACGTCCTTCATCGCTCTTCTCTGCCAAGGTATCCACCGTATGCCCTTAGTATCTTGATTGCGGCAAAATCTCATCCTTCCCTTTAAAACCGTATGCAATTGTCAAAGAGCAAAAATTCTCTTCCCGTGGAGAATGCCGGACTCGAACCGGCGCCCCTCCCGAGGATTGGTGGAGCTGAGCGGACTTGAACCGCTGCCCTCCTGCGTGCAAAGCAGGCGTTCTCCCATCTGAACTACAGCCCCCAGACTCTTCGGGATGCTCTCCCACTGAGCTAATTCCCCCTTCGTGGGCCTATCCCGGTTCGAACGGGAGACCTCACCCTTATCAGGGGTGCGCTCTTCCAACTGAGCTATAGGCCCCTCTTAGTATCAGGTGTCAAGAAACAGGTATCAGGGAAGCAGTGTGACACCTAAATAAAATAAATAGGGGTACTCTCTCCCAGAACCAGCGCTTTCCTTAGAAAGGAGGTGATCCAGCCGCACGTTCCCGTACGGCTACCTTGTTACGACTTCACCCCAATCACCGGCCCTGCTTTCGTCGCCTGCCTCCCCGATGTAACATCGGGGTTAGCCCAGCGACTTCTAGCAAAACCGACTTTCGGGATGTGACGGGCGGTGTGTACAAGGCCCGGGAACGTATTCACGGCGGCATGCTGATCCGCCATTACTAGCGATTCCGACTTCACGCAGGCGAGTTTCAGCCTACGATCCGAACTTGGGCTGGCTTTAAGGGATTTGCTTCTCCTCGCGGAGTCGCTGCCCATTGTACCAGCCATTGTAGCCCGCGTGTATCCCAAGAAAATCCAGGCTATACTGACCTGCCGTGGCGTGCTCCTTCCTCTGCTTTAGCAGCCGCGGTCCTGCTCCGGTGCTC
>CAZJSO010000163.1:0-1970 GCA_964548795.1 uncultured Dehalococcoidia bacterium
CAGCATGACTGGTGATGAGGAAGGGGGTCTAGCTGGAAGGGAAATGGCCGAGGAAGTCTTCCATCAGGTGGACAATTCCCTTCGCTTCGAGAAACTGGCCTCTGACGGAGAAAAGCTCACTCCGGGAAAGCTTGTGGCCCAGATTTCGGGCAGGATGGCCAGCATCCTCCAGGCAGAGCGCACAGCCCTAAACTTCCTCCAGCACCTCAGCGGAATTGCCACCGAGACTCAGAAGTATGTCCAGGCTGTATCCGGCACCAAGGCCAAAATTCTGGACACTCGTAAGACTACCCCTGGCCTGAGATTGCTGGAGAAATATGCCGTTCGTATAGGCGGGGGGCATAATCACCGACACAACCTGGGCGAGGGAATACTAATTAAGGATAACCACCTGGCTGTCCTTCGCCCACAAGGACTGGGAATAAGAGAGGCGGTCAAGCTTGCTCGCCGGAATGCTTCCCACACCCTGCGGATTGAGGTGGAGGTCGAGACCCTGGAGCAGGTTGGGGAAGCCGTCGAGGCCGGAGCGGATGTCATCATGCTGGACAACATGCCGCTAGACCAGATGCAGCGGGCGGTGGAGCTGGTTCAAGCCCGGGCTTTAATCGAGGCCTCGGGAGGCATCAACCTGGGCAATGTTCGCCAGGTGGCCGAGACGGGGGTGGATTTCATTTCCATCGGTGCTTTAACCCACTCGGCGAAGGCCCTAGACCTCAGCCTCAGCTTAGAAGCCCTTTGATCAGGATAGCACACGCATTTGACTCAGCCTTATTAGGATGCTAAGATAGGGTGCAGCTACAATGCCACTTTATGAATATTCTTGCCCCAAGTGTAAGGAGAAATTCGAACTGCTTCGTCCGATAAGCCAGGCAGCGGATATAGCTTCTTGCCCTCGCTGCCACCAGAAGGCTGGAAGATTACTATCCCGCTTTGCCTCTTTTACCAAGGATGCAGATGGCATCCCTACTTCCCTCGGCAGCTCTTGTTCCACCTGCTCAGCTGCCAGCTGTGACACCTGTGGACGCTGAAGAGCCTCGCCTCTTGACCCTTCGCAAGTAAATCGCCGCCATGCCTGCCAGGATCGCTGCCTCTGCTACCACTGCTCCAGCAAGGAGCAGCGCCACGTGAAAGAAAAACCCCTCAGGAAACATGGCTATGAGGTAATCCTTAGCTGGATCAAGTATCCAGAGCTCGTTTCGAAAGCTGGCCAGATGAAAGACCAGGAAAAAGCTGTCAAAATCGACCAGGGCCCAGGCCCCGGCGAAGACGAAGAGGAAGATGGTAAATAGTCCTCCAAAGAACAACCCCCTCGCCACCCAGCGAAGAGAAGCCTTCTTTAGCCAGATAAACCCCAGCAGGAGGTAACCGAGGATATAGGCCAGGCTGGCCCACTGAGCCTGATAAGCCCGTTGAATGAGATCCCTTACATCCTTGAGGTGGGCCAGCTCTCTTTCATTGAAAAGCTCCATCTTCTCGCCATGTCTGGAAACCTGAATCTGTGGAGAATCTTTTCTCAGGTTAAAATAGTCAATCAGCCCCCTCGACGCCCGCAGAAGCTCCTCCTCCGGTATTCCCGTACTCTGACTAATCCGATATTTCTCAAAGCCCCATTTGTAGAGGCCCACCTCATTGATCACCCCTCGGAGGTTGGAGGTAACAAGCAGAACCGCAAGACAAACGGCAAACAATGTCAGAGAAAATGTACCTAAAGCCTTCACTTTCACTCATCCTAGAGCGGTAAGCCTTGCCTGTCAAGCTCGGGTGGGGGTATAATTCGGGCGTGGAAGGGGATCTTTCCAGTTTTGAGACCTTCAAGAAAATCATAGCCCGGCTTAGGGCTCCCGATGGTTGTCCCTGGGACAGGCGGCAAACTCACGGGTCTCTTAAGCCTTACCTCATAGAGGAGGCCTACGAAGTCGTTCAAGCTCTGGGTAGAGGAAACCACCAAAAACTTTGTGCGGAATTGGGCG
>CAZJSO010000164.1:0-1957 GCA_964548795.1 uncultured Dehalococcoidia bacterium
GGAGCGGTGAGCTCTTACCTCACCTTTTCACCCTTGCCCCGTGGAGTAAGCTTTGCTACTCCACGGGGCGGTTTGGTTTCTGTGGCACTTTCCGCAGGTCACCCTGCCTGGGCGTTACCCAGCATCCTGCCCGGTGGAGCTCGGACTTTCCTCAGGAAGTTCTGAACTTCCCGCGGCCACCCGGTCTACTTGGCACAAAGTTTTTAAAGTCCCAAAGTGGGCTCGCTCTCCCGACCCAGTATGCCCCAACTTTCCCCGAGAGTCAAGTCCAGGTGCTGGCCTTACAAACTACCCCCGGAGATAGCCTTATGCTTGGAATGATAATTTTGTCCTAATATTGACAAAATAAGCCATAAAATATTAAAATTGCGTTACCCCAGGGAGGCGTCGGAGGTGGAATTTGGCAGATAAGTTGATGACGGTTAAGGAAGCAGCAGATTACTTAGACTTGAGCTATATAACCGTTTATCGGCTGGCCCGGAGACGAAGAATTCCGGCCATGAAAATTGGTGGCACATGGAGGTTCAAAAAGGAGGTTCTAGACCGGTGGCTGGAGGAAGGCACAGCCTCCAGCAAAGCGAAGGTCCTCATAGTGGATGATGATGCTCGGGTGCGAGACCTGCTGGCGGAGATCGTGTCAGGCCAGGGATATGAGGTGGAGGCCGTAGGGACAGGGGAGGAAGCTCTGGAGCTCATTAAGAGCCTCCACTTCGATCTGGTGTTTCTAGACCTGGTCCTGCCTGGGATCAGTGGAATAGAGGTATTACGGGCATTGAAAAAGAAGGCTGCTAAGACCATTGTAGTGGTCGTCACCGCCTACGGCGATGAACCTATTGCGGCTGAGGCCCTGTCCCTAAGTCCATTCTTCCTGATTCGAAAGCCATTCGCCACCAGCGAAGTTAGACAAATATTGGACATCGCCCTAAGGGTCCCGGCCTGAGGTAAGGCGCAAAATAGGGAGCTTGGAGCCCCTATTTCCGACTTCTCAGAGAAAGGAGGAGATTTGAAAAGGAAATGGTTTCTATCCGTGCCGCTGTGTTTGCTCCTGCTTCTGCTGCTGCCCACGACCGCTCTAGCGGCTGTCAACACTCCGGCAGGAGCTCCAGACACTACCAGTAGCGTCTGGCTGTCGCCGTTCAAGGCCACGGTGATCCCCACGGAGATAGGCGAGGGAACGGTTACCCCACTGGGCAAGTTCCACTGGAGGGTGGAAGGCCGGCCCATGTCGGGCACCATCTCCGGCGACGTGAATGGCCAGTTCAGCTTCACCTACGATGCGGTGGTCAATCTGCTTCAGTCGGGGTACATCTGGGGCACCACTGAGGTCGATTGTGGCGGGGGCAATACCATCTCAGGTACAGCTAAGGGTTGGACGCTAACCATAATATTCCGTCCGCTGGCACACCGGGCCTGGATGTACATTAGCGGCACCTGGACATTCAGCGCAGGTACAGGGAACTATGAGGGCGTATGGGGAAGCGGAACCATGTCCGGCTGGGTAGGTGTGCAGCTTGATGAGGAGAATGAACATGTCGTCGGCATCCTCGAAGGGAGTCAGATGAACCTGGCCGGCCTGTGGAACAAGTAAATGACGAGCTGCAACTGAAGCGGATAAAAGAGCATTATGTCAATTATGGACCAATCTGGCAAGGGGTCGTTCTAATTCTGATAAGAATAAGCTAACAATGAAGAGTGAAGAGGAGTTCTTTCAGTATCATAGTCTAGAAGAGATCTGGCAGAGGTACTGCGGCTTTCTAGACCTTTCCCTTGAAGAATTCATGGCCATCCAAGAGCGACTGCTCCTGGAGCAAATAGACCTGGCCTGGAATTCCAAGCTGGGTCGAAAGATCATGGGAAACCAGAAGCCCAAAAGCGTAGAGGAGTTCCGCCGAATTGTTCCCTTAACCACTTATGAGGACTACGAGCCTTACCTCAGCGAGAAGCGAGAGGATGTCCT
>CAZJSO010000165.1:0-1937 GCA_964548795.1 uncultured Dehalococcoidia bacterium
CGGGTACGTCTGGGGCCAAAGGACGCCTTGAGGGCCTACGTTGCCCTGGGAGCTATCGCCTGGCACCAAGGAGATATACAAACAGGACAGCAACAATTCGCCAGGGCTCTAGAAACGTGGGAAACTGCTCTCGAACGACGGCTTCAATCCATGAGCGCTCTCTTGGCGAACAAGGCCGTGGCCCTTTTGGCGCTGGGGCACAAGGGAGAGGCCTTGCAAGCTCTCCGAGAAGCCTTGGCGCAACTTCTGCCTTCGGAGAAACCAAAGGATTTGGCCACTGATTTTAAGCTTCTGGCCCAATCGCCCCAGCCGCCGGATGGGGTGGAGGAGGCACTGAGGATGTTAGAATCACCGAAGCACTGAGGGTTATGAAGACATCGAAAAGGAACCCAGGCTCGAGGACCATACGAAGCGGGACCCGGATTTGGAGTGGATAAGGGGGGATGAGCGGTTCTGGGAGGTGGTGGGAGGAGCCAATGATGGGGAGAAGGGGTGAAGAACGTTCAGTCGCTGAAACGCCGCGATGGCGTGGGGGTCATCGAGGTCACGTGAAGCAACCGTGACCGCGTGCCCAAGGGATTGGCGAAGATGTTGAGCGAATCTCCGGCCCAACCAAAAAGGAGGAGGGAAATGGAAAAGTTATTGCTCTCCGTGATCATCGAAAAGGACGCTGATGGCTACTTCGCTTACTGTCCTCAACTGCAGGGCTGTTACACTCAAGGTGATACCTACGAAGAAGTCATCCAAAATATCAGGGATGCAATCAGGCTTCACATCGAAGACCGCTTAGCTAACAATGAACCGCTCCCTAAACTGGAGTCCGTGAGTGTGACCACCATGGAGATCCCCTATGAGCCCACGTTTGCCTAGAGTTACCGCCGCTCAAGCCATAAAGGTGCTGGAGAAACTGGGTTTCCAACTGGTTAGGCAGAGCGGCAGCCACAAGATCTACAAGAATTCCTCTGGTAATCGCGTCACCGTTCCCTACCACAGCGGCGAAATCCTCCACCCAAAGTGCTCGAGAGCATTCTAAGGGACGCTGGCCTGACGGTTAAGGAATTCGAGCGTTTGCTTAAGAAGCGAAGATGAGCGAATTGCGACACTTAAGCCCTTTGGCCAAAAGACTGGCTTTTTTCCTGCTTAAGAGGGTAAACAAGGCCATTCGTGACTATGACATGATCCAGGATGGGGACAGGGTCGCCCTGGCCGTCTCCGGAGGGAAGGATAGCCTGACCCTGCTGAAGCTGCTGAACCTGCGGAGGCGTACCGTCCCAGAGAGGTATGAACTGGTTGCCGTCAACGTCCAGGCCGACTACCAATGCCTTGGGCACCTCCCCAGCGAGGAGTTGAAGAGGCTATTCGAGCTTGAGGGGGTCGAGTATTCCATTGAGAGGGTGAGCATATTGGGAGAAGGGGGTCAGGACCCCGATTGCTTCTGGTGCTCCTGGAACCGCCGGAAGGCCATCTTCATCGCCGCGGACCGGCTGGGCTGCAATAAGGTGGCCTTCGCCCACCACGCGGACGACGTGGCCCAGACCACGCTCCTGAACCTCTTCTATCACGGCCGATTGGAGACGATGGAGCCCCGGGTGGAGTTCTTCGGCGGGAGGCTCACCCTCATCCGCCCGCTGGTCTACGTGCCGGAGAAGGAGATCGCCAGGTTCGCCGAGGCATGCGGCTTCCCCTCACCATCCCGCCGCTGCCCCAAAAGCGTCTCCTCTAAGCGCACCAGGATGAAGGAGCTGCTGAGGGCCATCGAGAAGGAGTGCCCCCAGGTCAAGACGAATCTCCTGCGCGCTGCCCAGAGAGGGCCTGCAGGCAGCCGTAAAGCCCAAAAGTATCCACATCTTGTTTGAGCATCAGTAGTCATCCCGCCCTACAGGGGGTTTCTATAGCTACATGATTTAGGAGGTATTGGGCCTATGAGAATCGTATTA
>CAZJSO010000166.1:0-1905 GCA_964548795.1 uncultured Dehalococcoidia bacterium
TTGGTTGACAAGGCTTGAGATAGTGTATATCTCCTTTGAGGGTCTACTATCAAAGAGTGTGGTATGATGTCAAGTGAAAAAAAGACGTACCCTCCCCTGGAATCAAAATCTTGTTTTTTGAAAAAGGGATTTTGACTCTAAAGTTATTGTTTAATCTGCTCTTTGATTGACGAGATGAGATTTAATCAAGACGGCTGTGCGCACTGGAACGCACGGGCTGGCTCATAGAGCTGGTTCTTTGAGAGCAGGGAAAAGACCAGCCTTACCAGCTTTCTGGCCGTGAGCACAAGGGCTCTTTTGTGTTGGTACTTATTCACCTCCCGGTACTTCTTTTGGTAGTAAGCGCGATATTGCTCGTTGTGCACTCGCAACGAGTTAGCTGCCTCTATTAAGTAGTACCTCAAGTAGCGGTCAGCCTCACGGATAAGGTGTCTCTCTTGTGCCTCAAATTTTCCGCTTTGCTTTCTCTTCCATACCAGACCGGCGAGCTTGGCTATCTTGTCATCGGAGGAGAACCTTTTGATGTTGCCTATGCAGGCAAAGATGCCGGCGGCATAGACTGGCCCAATGCCCTGGGGCAGAAAGCAGAGGATTAGAAAATCCCTCCATCTGGGAGGCGATGGCTTTATCCACCTCTTTGAGAGAAGATTTAAGTGCCCTGATGTTAATGATTATATTCTCCAGGATGAACTGCACAGAGTTGGCCAGTTTTGGGTTGAGGCGATAGGACTCACGGGCTGCCCTTTTGATCTCGGCTGCTATCCTCTCTGGGTCCGGGGAGCGGTTCTTGCCTGCCCGGGCCACAAACAGGGCAAGCTCCTCCAAGGGCATATGGACGATCTCATCGAGGGAGTAGAATTCAGTCAGCACCTCCATGGCCGTCCTCCCCAGAGTCTTAATTGGCCTGTTCTGGACCCAGCCGGGGAACTTGAGGAACAGATTGGCCAGGAAGAACTTGGTCTCCCTCTCGAGGTTTTTCACCAGATGATAGCGGTAGCGAACCAGTCTCTGCAGGGGCAGATAGCGGCACTTCGCCTGGAAGGGGTGGGGAAGCCTCCCGAAGCGGAGGTACTCGGCAATAAATTGGCTGTCGACAAGATCTGTCTTGTCCCTCTCCGGGAATGCCTTCTTGAAGTCCTTGATGTGTTTTGCACCAATCACATAGACCAGTGGCTTCCAGGCTGACAGTTTCTCCGAGCTGGCCAGGTATTCTGCCAGGTGAAACCCATAGTTACTGGTGGCCTCCATCCCAAAGCGGATGTGTTCGAAGTTGCCGAGGGAGAGGATGCTCAGCAGGCTCTCTTCCAGCTGCTTAGCCCCTGGGAGGTTGTTAGAGATCTTAGAACTTCCTCCCAGGTACTTCCCCTGCCAGGTGAGCAGAGAGATGGTCGCTTCCCTGAGGCTGATGTCAACTCCGACATTCAATGTCTTTAGCAATCTTTGTCACCACCTTAAGAGCTTAAGATTGGGACCGGAACTTCCCGGTGCTGTCTGCCATGCATCCTCGGCCATTTATCAGCAGTCGGTCTCTTTTCTTCTGAGTGCACCGCGCCAGTGTCTTTCACCCGCGGAGAAGAAAGGCCGCTGCAGTGTGTGTGTTAGCATCTAAAGCCAGACAGACCCAGGAATGCCTACTTTCGATAGCGGTCTTGGGCCGCAAGGAGGGGTTGCACTATCCCTCTCCTGTCCCGAAGCTCTCATAGTAGGATAAGAAGTTTCGGTCCCAGGGTCAAGGTTTTTACTCGTGGAACAACCAGTGAGAGTTGAAAGCTACTATACTGGGTATGTTGTGGAAATGACGGGATTGACGCTGGGTGGAAAATCTCCAGATTTCCCACCCTCGCTTGGATAAGTCTGCGACTTATCCACAATCCCTTGGACAACTCCTGCGGAGTTGCCCACATT
>CAZJSO010000167.1:0-1900 GCA_964548795.1 uncultured Dehalococcoidia bacterium
CTAATAAGCCTGCTAGCAGAAAAATGCGAAAGATTCTTAACATAACCGCTGACCTCTCAACCGCCTATAAACTAAATTATATATTGCTTACACCCCTATTGCAAACAACACGAAAGGTTAGTTACTGTCAAGGCTTAGTAGGTTTGAATACAAAAGACATCAAAGAGATTTATCTCCGTGTGCCAATATCTTTAGAGCTTGTACCCAGGGACGGGAGCAATGAGGGCCGGATAAAGCAGGTAAGCTCATATCGAGCCAGGCAGCTTCGTGGCTGTGCTTTTTGGGTTTTATCCTGGCCCTGGTGCCAGACCGCAGGCTGGTAAGAGGCGCGGGCTTGGTCGGTTTAGTTGTCCAGGTACAAATTTCACCCCATTGCTGCATCTGCAGAAGACGAGCCATCCTCTGGGCACCTTTTTTAGTCCAGCTCATACCTCTTTTCTTCATCCGGTTAGCCACCAGCTTATCTACGTTCCCTTCTATTGCCCCCAGACCCCTTAGTCCGCGTACTTCACCATCATCCAGCCGCAGCCGGTAATCTGTTAAGCCAGAGGTATTGTCAAGTATATAAGCTCGCACCCGGGCTATTTCTATGGCGTCATCTCGATTCCATCGGGATTTTTGCTGCACCGCCAACAGCAATGAATCCGCCAAGGCTACATTACCACTGACACAAGCCTGGTAAACCTGGTTAGCTGTCTCCACGTCACCCCGCAATGCCCGCAGTAACTCCCGCCGTAAATGGAAACGGTCCAACTGATAGCTCCCATTCATAAACCCGGCACCATCCCTGACCCAGTGGGCACCATCTCCACCAACTACCACGTGTCTAATGCTGCTGAGGTCATACTTCTTAGATAGGACTAGTGAGAAACCCTCCCAGAACCGCTCCCCGCCCATGAGACCTAGATAAGCTGTCTTGTCCGTCAGGCGGAAACGACCTTGACCACCTATCGCTTCCCAGCCTTCGTAGGCAATACCAGCCTTCACCTCGGCCCGTCTCTCCTTTTCCCTCTGTAAGGCAACACTCACTCCATCACTCTCCACAAACAGGATGGGCACTTGCCGCTTACCCCATACCTCAGGCAGATTGCCTTGCTCAAATACCTCGGCTACCTCCTGTTCCTCTTTGGCCAGGGCAGGATCGGCAATTTTACCCACCTGGCGGTGAATAGTGGTATGGGATACCCCCACTGGCAGCAGGAGATTCAGCAGCGTCTCGCCTTTCCCGAAGGGCATGTAACCGCTAAGCAAAGCACAGAGTTCCTTTACTCCAGAACTGAGCGGACTTCTCTTATCCAATCCCATCGTTTCATCCAGCAGGAATCGTCCCCTGCCCTGCTCATCCCGATAAAAGCGGCGTTTTATCCGCACTTGTCCGAATAGCGTAATTACCCACCGTTCCCGGAATCCCACCACCGTTAGCCCCTCCGCTCGCCTTGCCAATAAGTCATCGTCCATCTTCCTGAGCAGTGCTACTGCTAATCTCTGCGACTGTTCACATACATAGCCATAGACTTGCTTTTCCCATTCCTCGGGATTGAGATTCTTGACCAGTTCCTCTATGCTTTCCATGAGAGACCTCCTTCTATCCCTTTGGCTTATTTGCCCTTTGTATTCTAAGGGATTCAGGGAAGTCTCTCACATATTTCACCCTTCCCTCTACCTACTAAGATGTTACAGTAACTCCTCTCCCTTAATCCGTGAATTCTCTGAGGGGAAACCTCAACTGTCATTGCGAGGAGCCGCAGGCGACGTGGCAATCTCTTAAAATGGAGGCGGGATTGCTTCGCTTCGCTCGCATGTATGAAAGCGTTGCGTTTGTCAAGAGAGAGAAAAAGCTGGTTCTACGTCAATAAGTGTGAAACTCCGACTTCACAGCCTGGGTTAGCAGCCAATATCC
>CAZJSO010000168.1:0-784 GCA_964548795.1 uncultured Dehalococcoidia bacterium
AGGCGGTATTCCTCCTCGCTTAAGGCTACCTCATCTAGGATTTGCTTCTTAGATAGGGGCATGTCTCTCAGACCTCCTGGCTTATTCTAAGGCTTAAGCGCCCCTTGAGCAACTTCAAACCCTGTCTTTGAGGATTTTCTCCGCGTTCCGGTAGAAAAGGGCCTTAAGCCTTTGCCCCAGTTCCTCCTCGCCCATCCCTTTCCTTTTTAGCCTTTCCACGGCTTCCATGAGGCCCTCAAGCTGGAAGAGAAAGAGAGGGGCATTAAGCTCAATGCCTTGCTCTTGGGCCAGGCCTTTAAACCTCCTTCCGAAGGACTGGCTCACCAGAACTGCCCGCCGCCCGATCAGGATATACCTTCCCCTCTCCATAAGGCAGAAGTCCATATCCGTCCCGAAGAGAAGCTGGGCAGGGCTTAGGAGAGCAAGCTCAAAGGCCTCGGGGAGAGTGATGGCCGAGACATCCAGCCAGATTCTTTCCCCGAGGTCTTCCTCCTCCACCCATCCGAGGAGGTCCGCCAGCTTGGAGGGGGTCTGACAGAGGCCTAGGTGAGCCAGGACAAGCTTCAAATCGGGGTAGGTTAGAAGGATTCGCCCCAGCTCTTCCTTAAGGCCCGGGTCGAGTTTTTCGGAGCTCATAAGCTGAGGAAAGTGGATGAGGAAGGGGATTCGGTGGCCCTGGGCGAGCCTGAGGGAAGAAGGGCTTAGCATCTCCGCCAGCTTTACGTCGGTGACCTTCCTCCGGTTGCGGTAGGTTGGCGAAACCCGGGGAGTGGTCTTGAAGCCC
>CAZJSO010000168.1:794-1872 GCA_964548795.1 uncultured Dehalococcoidia bacterium
CCGCCTCCCGCATCTCCGGGGTGACGATGGCAAAGGGAAAAAGATTGGCTGCTTTTGCTGGCTCGAGCCGGCGGAGATTCTCCAGCAGGTTCAGATTCTTCTTCCAGATATCATAGGCTAAGAGGGGAGTATCAAAGACGACGGCCGAAGCCTTGAGGCCTCGACTCCGAAATAAGGCCTCGTAGAACTCGTAGAGGTCTTCTAGGGAGAAGGGATGGCTTGGAAGTTCAGCCACCTCCTCCGGGGAGGCGGTGGGGAGGAAATCATGTCTTCCCGAAGAGATATGGGCGTGGAAATCACATATCTGCCCGATGCCGTATGCTTGCAAGGAGCATAAGAACCGCTGATATATCCGGCTCTCCTCTATTTCTTGAAGCAAACCCTTAAGCAATGGGCTGCGCTCCACCTTAGCTCAGCGCAATTGTATTTGAGATTTGGCTCTGCTAGCATTATAGTGGAGAAAGGGGAGAAAAATGAAGGTAGGACTGGTCTATGATCCAATTTATCTTCGGCACGATACCGGGGCCCACGTTGAGAATCGGCGCCGGCTGGAGGAGGCGACCAACCTCCTGGAGAGCTCCGGGCTTTTAGGAAGGCTCAAGCTTCTTAAGCCCCGAAAGGCAACCCTAGAGGATCTGCTGCTGGTGCACGATTCCTCCCACATCTCCCAGGTGGGAGCCGTATCCGGGCAGGGTGGCGGATGGCTTGATGGGGACACGGTCACCTCCCCAGAATCCTATGAGGTAGCGCTTTACGCTGCCGGAGGGGTTTTGCAGGCGGTTGACGCCGTGCTTCAGGGGGAGGTGAGCTCGGCCTTCTGCCTAGTGCGTCCACCGGGACATCATGCCACCAGGCTTCGAGCCATGGGCTTCTGCCTCTTTAACAACGTGGCCGTAGCGGCCAAGTACGCTCGGATAACCCACAAACTCGAGCGGGTGCTCATCGCCGACTTCGACGTCCATCACGGGAACGGCACCCAGGAGGCCTTCTACAGCGACCCCAGTGTGCTGTACTTCTCCACCCATCAGTATCCCTTCTACCCCGGCACCGGGGCCATTGACGAGGTGGGACATGGGGC
>CAZJSO010000169.1:0-1833 GCA_964548795.1 uncultured Dehalococcoidia bacterium
CGGTAGGCAGGGATATGACGCAACAGCGGCAAAAGTCCAGAGAGCCTCATCTTCATAATTTTGACACCTCGCCACCCAGCGAACAACCGGCAGAAGATTATCACCTTCAGTCAGTAGCGATTTATTTCTTGACATAGAAACGGGAAACCCCTAATATAGGCTGAACGTGGAAAAGCAAGCCACCCTGGGGATTGACGAAAAGCTGGGACAGGCCCTGGTAGAGGGCGCTTTCATTACTTCGGAGCAACTGGAAGAGGCCCTCAAGGCAGCCAGAGAGAAGGGCAAGACGCTGAGCCAAATTCTCCTGGAAAAGAATATGCTCTCGGCTGAGACCTTGGCCACAGTGCTCAGCTTTCAAATTGGCGTTCCCGTGGTTGATCTGAAACAGTTCCGAGTTCAGTCAGAGGCCCTGGAGCTTGTTCCGGAGGAGGTTGCTCGGGAGAAGGGCGTAATACCCCTTTCCATCGAGGATGGGGCCCTACGAGTGGCCATGGAGAATCCTCAGGATCTAGAGACCATAGATAGCCTGGCTGCCCTTAGCAAACTCAAGATAAGGCCTTGTCTTCCTCTGCACGGAGGGATCAAAGATCTCATAGACGCCAGTTATAAAGCCACCTCCCGGCTGGCCCGAGAACTAAGGGCAGCACCCCTACGGGCGCCGCTGCTCGAGGCTGAGGCGGTAGCCCGAGCGCCTGTGGTTCAGGCTGTTGATACTATTCTCCAAGAGGCAGTGAAGGAGCGGGCCTCAGATGTCCACATCGTGCCACGCAAGGACCAGGTGGATATCCTCTATCGGATAGACGGCGTGCTACACCCAGCGGTCTCCTTGCCCAAAGAAATTCATGAGCCTCTCCTCTCCCGGATCAAGGTCCTGGCCAGCATGGATATTGCCGAGCGCCGCCGACCACAGGATGGACAGCTTACCCTCCCACTGGGTGACCGGGAGGTTGACTTCCGGGTAGCCACGGCGGAGTCACAGCAGGGAGAGCTAATGGTGCTACGGGTGCTGGATAAATCGGTCTCGCTTCTTGATCTGGCTGAGCTTGGTTTCCAGCCCTCTGCCCTGGAAAGATACCAGGAGTTGCTCCGCCTCCCATTCGGTATGATTCTTGTCTCAGGTCCCACGGGCTCTGGTAAGACCACTACCCTTTACGCTTCCCTGGGACAGCTTATAGGCACGGGGCGCAACATCATGACCATCGAAGACCCCGTTGAATATCACTTCGAGGAGGTAAACCAGATTCAGGTTAATCGGCAGGCGGGGATAACCTTCCCTGTGGGCCTGCGGGCCATAATGAGGCTGGACCCGGATATCATCCTGGTGGGGGAGATTCGGGATGCCGAGACGGCCAACACAGCCGTCCAGGCAGCCCTCACCGGACATCTGGTGCTCACCACCATCCATGCCAACAATGCCGCCGGGGCTATAGTCCGCCTGGTTGAGATGGGCATTGAGCCCTATCTCGTCAGCTCAGCCGTGGCCGGTAGCATAGCCCAGCGCCTGGTGCGCCGCATCTGTCCTCACTGCCGGGTTCGGCAGCGCTCAGCGGCCGAGGCCACCATCTATCAGAGAGAGACCGGAGAGTCCCACAGCGAATTCTACACGGGACGGGGTTGTAACTTCTGCTCCTATACTGGCTTCCTGGGACGCATCGGCGTATTTGAGGTTCTCCTCGTTTCGGATCAGATAAGGGCCCTCATCAACGAGCGGGCCACCGCTACGCAAATAAACGAAGAGGCAATCAAGGAGGGGATGATCAGCATGCGTCAGGATGGCATGCTCAAGGCTAAAGAGGGTCTCACCACCCCCTCTGAGGTCATGCGCAGCGTCTT
>CAZJSO010000170.1:0-1811 GCA_964548795.1 uncultured Dehalococcoidia bacterium
CAACCCTGACCCCGCTGAAGCTACCTGGACCCCTGGCTACAATGACTCCCCTTACCTCCCCAAGTCCTGCTCCAGCCTGCTCCAAGAGGCGCAGCAAGGCAGGAATAGTCTCCTGAGTATGGTTTCGTCCCACAACCCAAGTAAGCTCTGCCAGCACTACTCCCTCCCTGGACAGGGCCAGTCCAGCTACCTCATTGGAAGTGTCTATGGCCAGTTCCATCTCTTTTTAAGCTCAGAGAGCAATTTCACATGACGCTCTCCATAGGCACTAAAGCGAAGTCGGCGTTCGCCCTGGCTTAAATGCCATAGCTCAACCAGAAGGTGCTCCGGAGGAAGAAGCTTTAGGCCTCGCTCAGCCCACTCCACCACGCAGACGCCCTTTCGAGAAAGGTAATCCTCCAGTCCCATTTCTTCAATCTCCTTCTCCTCTAGCCGGTAGAAATCCAGATGGTATAGCGTATGCCTTCCCTGATACTCACGAACTAAAACGAAGGATGGGCTTGGGGTAGGTTCAACTATACCTAGCCCCCGAGCCAGCCCCTGAGCCAGACAGGTCTTGCCCGTCCCCAGCTCACCTGTAAGAAGGATTAGGTCACCAGCCTGGACAAGCTTCCCCAGCTCAGAGCCGATACGCCTGGTCTCCTCCTCGCTATGGCTCACTAATCTCAAGGAGTCTACCTGCCCTTGAAGTGCTCCCATCCTTTTCCCCGCTGGCTGAGAGGCTCTCCTCCTTCAAAAACCCTTACCCTTCCCGGTTCCCCAGCTACAATCTCCCCGATGATGGTCACCGGGGTAGGCATAACTTCTTTTAACCGGTGAACCCTTTTTCCGCTACCCACAAACAGAAGCTCATAGTCCTCACCACCCGCTAATGCCAGGCTCAGAGAGTCCTCACCGAAGGCAGCCTTCACCACTGGGTGTATGGGGAGGCTCTCGGCCCAAACCCTAGCCTCCACCCCACTCATCTGGCAAATATGCTCCAGGTCGGCCAGGAGGCCATCGCTGACATCAATGGCCACCTTTATTCCTTCCCGAACTAGCATCTGCGCCTCACCTATCCGGGGAAGGGGGTGAAGATGAGCCTGACGCAAGAAGAGTTGTGACTCATAGCCCAACTCGAGTTTTTCTTTCAGCAGCCGCAGCCCGGCTGCGGCTGAGCCCAGATAGCCGGTTACCGCTATAAGCTCTCCCGGCTTGGCGCCCGATCGCCTAAGTAATCTTCCCCTCTTGGCATATCCCAACACCGTGGGGCTGATGATGAGCAGAGGGGCCTGGGTTAGATCACCCCCACTTATCAGTAAATTGAATTCCTTCGCCAGCTGGGCCATGCCAGAGTAAAGCTCTGAAATTTGTTCGACCTCCACTTCTGAAGGCAGGCCCAAAGAGATAACCACATAGGCTGGAAGACCTCCCATGGCAGCGATGTCGCTCAAGTTAACCGCTAGCGACTTCCAGCCTAGCTCCCGCCAAGTTGTGGTCTCCAGATCGAAGTGAACACCCTCAACCAAGATGTCAGTAGTACAGAGCTGTACCTTCCCCTGGCCCCGCCAGACAGAGGCGTCATCGCCGATCCCAATCAGCAGATTGCGCCCCTGTCCCACCCCAGCTTCAGCCACTACCTTGGAGAGCTGTTCAATCAGGCCAAACTCGCCCAGTTCTTCGATTTTCACTAGCTTAATTTTAACTTCTTCCAGCGTTTACTACAATTAGCTCGTCTGATTTCTACTTAGCAGCAAATTTGATATAATACCGTAGGCTATGGAAACGCCTAATTTGAAGAACTTAAACGAAGCGGCCAGAAATTATCTTGC
>CAZJSO010000171.1:0-1800 GCA_964548795.1 uncultured Dehalococcoidia bacterium
CCTCAGGCTGACCCCACTCCCTGGCGTCCCCAGCTCCCCTGTTATCTCATCTATACTAACCCCAAATCCCATGAGATAGTGCGGGCGAACATTCACCGGGCCCCGCTTTTTAACGGGCTTATTCAGGGCGTTGGGCCTCGCTACTGCCCTTCGATTGAGGACAAGATTGTGCGCTTCGCCGATAAGCCGAAGCACCCTCTGTTCCTTGAACCCGAGGGCTGGGAGACCGCTGAGGTCTATCTTCAGGGTGGGAACACCAGCCTGCCTGAGGATGTCCAACTGGCTCTGGTTCGCTCCATCCCGGCTCTGGAGAAGGCAGAACTCGTAAGGGTAGGCTATGCCATCGAATATGACTATGTTCCCCCAAGCCAGATCTTAGCTACGCTGGAGGCCAAGCTAGTCCCTGGCCTTTTCCTGGCCGGGCAGATAAATGGCACCACAGGGTATGAGGAGGCAGCAGGCCAGGGTCTCCTCGCTGGAATAAATGCGGCACTTAAGATTAAAGGGAAACCCCCGCTCATCTTGAGGCGGGATCAGGCCTATCTTGGGGTCATGATCGATGATCTGGTAACCTGTGAGCTCACCGAGCCTTATAGGCTTCTCACCTCCCGGGCAGAGTACCGGCTCCTGCTACGGCAGGATAATGCTGACCTCAGGCTTACCCGGATAGGGTATGAGGTGGGGCTGGTGCCGAGGAGCCGCTATGAAGAAGTGGAGAACAAGCGTGACCTAATTGCTGAGGAGCTAAAGCGGCTGAAGAAAGTTGGGGCGGAGGAGTACCTCCGCCGCCCAGAAGTGAATTATGAGAAGCTCATCTCCATGGGGATAGGGAGGTCAAACCTTCCTCCACAGTGCCGCCAAGAGGTGGAGATCGAGGTCAAATACAGGGGATACATTGAGCGACAGCTTTCAGAGGTGGAACGGATGCGGCGGATGGAGGAGCGAAGGGTTGATTTCCTCGATTACAATTCCATTCCGGGCTTGCGCTTTGAGGCCCGCCAGAAGCTGCTTAAGTTCAGGCCACAAACCCTAGGGCAGGCTTCCCGAATTGATGGGGTGACCCCGGCTGATATTGCGGTATTGATGATTTATCTGCAGCGAGCCAGACCAGTTTCTAGGGTTACCTCTTGATGGATTTCTTCGAGGTTATCCGGAAAAGGTGCAGCGTGCGCCGGTTTAGCTCTGAGCCGGTGAGGGAGGATGACCTTCACCTAATGCTGGAAACAGCCAGACTGGCCCCCAGCGCTGAGAACATCCAACCCTGGAGATTCATCGTGATCCGGGATCAGGAGCTAAAGGAGAAGCTTAGGGACTTGGTTGAAGCCTCTATCAGCGCTCAAGTGGAAGCCTTTGGGAGTGAACTGGAGAGGAGGAAGCTTCAGGAAAGGCGCTTTTATGCCACCTTTTTTGCCGATGCCCCGGTAGTGATTGCGGTGGCCACCTATCCCTTTCCGAGGGCTCTCCCGGGGCAAGGGTCGATATTTAATCAGGGATTGCAGAGTGTAGCTGCGGCGATAACTCAACTTCACCTGGCGGCCACGGCGCTGGGCTACGGGAGTTGCTGGACTACCCTGCCCCTGGAGTTTGCGCGGGAGGAAATGGAGGCTTTGTTGGAGATGGAGCCTCCGTGGTTTCTAGCGGCCTTGGTGGCGGTGGGCTTGCCGGCCGAAGCTCCCCCTCCCCGCCCCCGCAAGCCTCTGGAGGAGATCGTAAGCTTTAGATAAACCAGCAAAAACCTCCTGGGCTGGCATCTTATCAGAGAAAATCCGAGACGCAAAACCTATAACATGAAAAGGAGTG
>CAZJSO010000172.1:0-1780 GCA_964548795.1 uncultured Dehalococcoidia bacterium
GGCCTTCTCTTTAACGGGAGCTGTCTCCCTTTCGATGAGCTCATACCTCCGGCGGGTGAGGGCCTTGAGCTCCTCCCTGGGCAGCAGGTATTTCCTGCCCAAGGGAAGGCTTCTCAAGTATTCATGGTATTCGTCCTCCTCCATCCCTAAGGTTTCTCTGGGCGGCTTGATCTCCACCGTCAGGATAGGGATGAGGCCACCCTGGATCTTGTGCTTCACGTAGCAGGCCCTGGGAGGTAAACTTTGCAGTTCCTCAGTATAGAATTCCCATTCCTCCCCCAGGCTCCAGAACCTCGTGCCCCTTCGGAGGCTGAAGGATTTTATTTCGTACCCCGAATACTCAAAGGCTTCCTTGGCCAAAAGTGAGGCATCCTGGCGGTTGAGCCTGAAGTAGACCTGAATGCCGGTGTTCCCCAGGATCAGGCTCCTGAGCTTTGTTGGGACTTGAGCTAGGGTCTGATGGGCCATGATGAGAAAGAGCCCGTATTTTCTGGCCTCAGATAGCATCACGGAAAAGGACTCTGTGGCGAAGTTCTGGAACTCGTCGATATAGAGGTAAAAGGGCGTCCTTTTTGATTGAGGGAGGTCAGTCCTTGAGAAGGCGGCCATCTGGATCTTGGCCATGAGCAGGGAGCCTAAGATGTCTGCCGAACCCTTGAGCTTCCCTTTGTCCAGCTTTACGAGGAGGATCTTTCTCTGGTCCATTATCTCCCTCAGGTCAAAGGTGCTCTTTTGGGAAGAGAACATCTGCCTTATCCTCTCATCGGAGAGGAAGGCGTTTATCTTGTTCATCACCGGCTCGATCCAGGCAACCCTTCCCCTATCCGTTAGCATGTCGAACCTCTGGAAATAATCCAAGGCGGTGGGGTTTTCAACCTTCTCTAATACTAGCCTTCTAAAGGCCTTATCGGTTAGAAACCGGGGAAGGTCTGCCAAGGTGAGCTCCGCCTCCCCGAGGGAGATCAGCGAGTTCCTCAAGAGATCTTCCATCCTCACTCCCCAGGAGCTGGCCCAGATTTTCTTGAAGCAACCCACCAGCTCGGCTGCCTGCTCGGCAATTGAGAGCTCAGGTAGCTTCTCTAAAAGATTGAAGGTCACGGTGAAGTCTGGATCGGTGGGGTCGATCAGGACCACCCGGTCGAGGATGCTTTCGTCTTGGTAAGAGTAGCAGGCCAAAAAGCCCTTTATATCCTCAACCAAATCGCCATGGGGATCAATCACCCCAAAGCCATTTCCCCTTTCGATGTCCTGCTGGATTAAAAACTCCAGGAACTTCGTCTTCCCCGTCCCGGTGGCTCCAATGACGTAGAAATGGGAGGTCCTGTCCTCCTCGGCAATCTTTGCCATCTGGAATTCTTCTTTCTCCTCTGACCAGTACCAGCCGAGGTCTAAGGTGCCCGGAATCTCCTCGTAGCGGATCTTTGGCTCCGAGGGGGCCTCTTCTTCTACGAGCTCCAATTGTGTCCCCGGCTTCTCTTCCCCTTGTCCCTTAAACAATCTTTCCCAAAAGCTCATTCCTATACCTCAAAACTTTGCTGGTCACTCATATTTGAATACGGTGCGCAGCAAGTGGCTCCTTGCCAATGTAGTAGGGCGACTCGCCTTAGCCGGTCATTAGAGATATAAAGCTTAAAATTAGCTCAAGGATTGAAAGCACTACGGAGAGATCAAAACGCTCTGATGGAAGAGTGACAGGCATCCTCGCCAATCGCTCCACGGGAAACTCTACAGGAACAAGGTTGAATGACCACCCTTCGGATACCACTCCCATGGCGTATTC
>CAZJSO010000173.1:0-1778 GCA_964548795.1 uncultured Dehalococcoidia bacterium
TTGATTAAGGCTAGAATAAACATATCCCCGGTTGGAGTAAGCTGTAGCAAGCTTGGGATCCAGCTGGATAGCCCGGTCAAGATCCTCAATGGCTTGTTGATACATCCCAAGGCCAGAATATGCGTATCCTCTGTTAGAATAAGCCGTGGCTAAGTTAGGATTCACTTCAATGGCACGGTTGTAATCCTCGATGGCCTGTTGATATTGGTGCAGGCGAGAATAGACAAATCCCCTATTGCTATAGGCAATGGCCAGCTCAGGATTCAATTCAATGGCCCGGTTGAAATCCTCAATAGCTTGCTTATGATGACGGAGGCGATCATAGGCAAATCCTCGATTGTTATAAGCTATAGCAAGGCTAGGCGAGTGGTCAATTACAATCTGCCAGATCTGGATTGCCATCGAGTAATCTTGATAATCAAAAGTGAGGAAAGAACCGAAAGAAAATAAAGAAGGGAGAAGGAGCTTAGAACAACGCTTAGCAGTTGAGGGCAATGGGAAACGTAGCCGACACAGGGAGAAAAGCAGGTGAATAATGAGGTCGATCCTTTCCGCCACGTCTGCGCCAGCTACCTCCACCTGTCCCTCATAGGGAAGAAGAAGCTCCCTTCGGCGCGGAATCTCAGAGGTAATCAACTCTCTCAAAGCCTGGCCTATCAGGAAGCCCCGGTGCAAGCGCTGCAGTAAGTTGCCGCCTGCTAACTCTGTGGCCAGCTTTACCACCAAGAAATCGTAAGGGGCAATACAGGCTTGGCGCAAAAGGTGCAGGGCGGCATAGATATAATGGGCATAAGGATTTCGGTTTATTGCCTCCTGGTATCTAGTTTTAAACTCTTGATGGAGATCGCCGGCAAAGGTTGCTGCATCGGCAGGAGTGATACGCGGTGCCCCTTCCTCCAACTTCTGCCGAAGGAAAAGAAGCAACCGTAAGAAGGTGCCGTCATTGGCGCTGGCAATGGCCTTTGCTGCTTGGGGATCCACTGGCGGTATGTAGTTTTCGCTCTCCAGCATCCTGATCAGCTTAAGGGCTTCCTTCGGCGAGAGGGGAGGTAACTCATAGTGGTTAAAATCACGCCAGAAAGGATCATCGTCGAAACGCAGCCGCTCCCAGCGATCTGCCTCGTCACGCACCGTGGCGATGACCTTAACCTCGCCCCGACCGTGACGTTTCTTAAAGAAATCGATGGTCTTCTTAAGTCGCTCTTGGAAGGTGGGAACTGGAGGACCCTTCCTCTCAGTCACTGGGAGGAAGTAGGTATCAATGTCTTCGATTAAGAGAACTATTCTCTGCCGAGGTACCCTCTCTAGCCAGCGGTCTTGACGGGGATCTGGTGGTTCCAGCCAAACGTTGGGCTTAAGCGCTAGCACCATCACGTCCTGCGTGCGCCTAAGGCGAGCTATGAGTTGCGCTGCTTCTCGAGTCTTGCCACACTTCGGGATACCGCTGATGAGGAGCTGCCCCGTCTGGGACAAAGCGGAGTCCACCTTCCAGCTTGCCCGATCCAAGTAGGGGATGTCAGCATCGGGAAGCACTCGCTTCTCCGGGTTAGGGAACAGATACGCCATCAGCTCTTCCTGAGTGCGAAGGATTTCGAAGGGCTCACGGGCCAGCCTTTCCTCCCGTCGCTCCTCTATCTGCCGCGCCCTTCGCTGTTCCCACCACGAAAGCACCTGGAAGAATCCAAAGATAACCTGGAAGAATGCGGAAATGAGGGTCAGCACATTGAGCTCGGTGGAGTGGGCCTCCACCCAGGCCCGAAGGTCCGGCCAAACCCATC
>CAZJSO010000174.1:0-1773 GCA_964548795.1 uncultured Dehalococcoidia bacterium
GGGCCATGGTGATCACCGAGTTCTGAGTAATGCCTTCAAGGGCCCCGGCCTCGGTGGGCGGGGTGAACAGAACCCCCTCCTTTACGATGAAGATGTTCTCCCCCGTTCCTTCGCAGACGTAACCCTGGAAGTTGAGCTGGATGGCCTCATCGTACCCACATTGCAAGGCTTCGAGCTTGGCCAGGACCGAGTTACCGTAGTTGGCGCTTGCCTTGGCCAGGGGAGGAAGCATCCTCGAATCAGGCCTCATCCAGGAGGAGATCTTGCAACGGATGCCGTTCTCAAGGCCCTCTTCGCCCAGATAAGCTCCCCAGCGCCAGGAGATGATGGCTACCTCCACCGGGTTGGCGAGCGGGTTAACACCCATCTCCCGGTAGCCATAGTAGGCAATGGGACGCACATAACACTCACTGAAGTTGTTCACTCGAACCAGCTCTTTGGTTGCTTGGCAGAGTTCCTCCACCGAATAAGGGATCTTCATGGTGTAGATTTTGGCGCTCTTGTAGAGGCGCTCAAGGTGGTCCTTTAGCCGGAAGAGGGCTGGCCCCCGAGGCGTCTTATAGCAGCGGATGCTGTCAAAGACGGCTGTGGCGTAATGAAGGGCATGGGTCAGAACATGTATTTTGGCCTCATCCCAATCCACCAGCTTTCCGTTCAGCCAGATCTTCTCTGCCTTTTCCACTTTTCTTCCTTCCCTAAAGTTGATATATTATCTCGCTCAGACTGCGGATGCGTTCACAGTCGTGGTGATCCTCCAGGAGGCCCTCACGGTCAAGGAGCAACGCCTTTATCCCGGCGCGCTTCGCCCCCACCACAGCCGCGAGGTACTGATCGCCCACATGGATGGCCTCCCCTGGCTCTACCTGAGCCAGCCTGAGCGCCAGCCGGAATATCTCCGGGCGGGGCTTTTCAATCCCCACCTCGTAGGAGATGAGGGTGAAATCGAAGAAACTTTTGACCTCAAGCTCTCGACAGAATTCCTCCAGGGTACAATCGAGGTTTGAGACGAGTCCCAGCTTGAGGCCCTGCTGACGCAACCGGCTCAGGGTAGGGGGGACATCTTCATAGAACACCAGTCGGCTTTCGAAACCTCGAACTCGCTCCAGGATCCTGGCAGCTAGCTCTGGCCTGGCCTCCACCCCGGCCGCCCGAAGTAAGGTGAGTTCATAATCCACCCAGAACCTATCCTGCTCTTCCTGACTGCGCTGGCTGATGGGAAGGCGGGCATTTTCCTTGATGAGGAACTCTGCCGCGGTCAGGAAAGCCCGGCGGAAGCTCTCCGGCTCGACCATCAGGCCAAACTCCCGACAGGCTTGAGCCTGTTGCCTCTCTGGAGGGGGTTCAAAACGAACCAGGGTGTTGTAAAGGTCGAAGAAAACGGCTTTAATCATGATGAGGTAAACAACTACTATATCACAAGCATTCAGCCTCAGTCGGGAGCCGAACGCTTACATTATACCATATAGCCAAGGGGTAAGAAATCGGCTATAATTAGATGCCTCTGAAAAACGGAGTCTTTTCAGAGGATGTAATATTTTCATGGGGTACCAAATTAGATGCTCTTAAAAAGTGGGCGGTGAAGTGAAAGCTTTGTTCCGGTTACTGAGGAAAGCTACCCGGCTCTTTTTCCTCTCCCTCCTGTTCCTGGGACTGGCGGGATTGCTGGCTAGCGAGGTTAAAGGTGCCTCGCGCGAGGTGGACCTGCTTCAGGTGGAGGGCAATATCGTCCCCGTGGTGGCTGACTACCTCGACCGGGCGATTGGACAGGCGGAG
>CAZJSO010000175.1:0-1764 GCA_964548795.1 uncultured Dehalococcoidia bacterium
CCAATTATTAAGTCAGGTGAAGTAGAGACAAAAAGCGGGGGACACTCCGGACCTCAGACATAGGACTTAATATCAATGAGACTACTTAACTTTCTTCGGGAGACCTTCGCTGACGCCTTGGGCCTCTTGCGCTCCCCTGAAGGCTTAAAATCACTCTATGGCGTCTCGCTTTACCGGAATGCCGTCTACCTCATGCTGACTTCCGGGGTGAGTGCCGTTTTGGGCTTTGCCTTCTGGGTGGTGGTGGCGAGGCTTTATCCAACCTCGGATGTCGGCCTCGGCTCGGCTTTGATCTCGGCTGCCGGGCTTCTTTCCTTCATTGGAACTCTGGGGCTCGGCTTTGCTATCATCCGCTACCTCCCCAGGTCGGAGAATAAGGCTCGGCTCCTCAATTCCTCGTTTACCTTTGCCAGCATTGCCGCCATGCTTGTTGCTCTCGTGTTTCTCGCCGGGCTTCCCTTCTGGTCTCCCAAGCTCATCTTCGTTCGATAGAATCCTATCTTCCTGGCTGCCTTTGTCATCTTTGTGGCGGTGGCCACGCTGAGTTCAATTGTAAGCCAAGCCTTTGTGGCCTTCCACCGGGCGGGATTTACCCTGGCTCAGGGCCTTATCTTCAGTCTGCTCAAGCTTATTCTGGCGGCGGAATTTGCCTCAGCTTTCAAGGTCTTTGGGATCTTCGCCTCCTGGGGGATTGCCGCAGCGGTTGGCCTGGGGCTCTCGCTCCTGGTTTTTCTGCCCCAGCTTCTTCCCGGCTACCGCCCTCTACCTTGCCTTCGTTTGCGCCTTTCTCCAGCCTCCAGTCCTCAGCCCCCAAACCCTGACCCCCGGCGAGCTTATACGTTTTCCCTTCGCCAATTACATGAGCAGCATCCTTTGGAGCCTTCCCACCTGGCTCTTGCCCTTGATGGTCTTACATGTCCTAACCGCTGAGGACAACGCTTACTTCTATATGGCCTGGTCGATGGCCGGACTGCTCATCGCCATTTCGGAGGCAACTTCTTTTTCCCTTTTTGCCGAGGGCTCTCATGTGGAGGAGCAGCTCAGCAGTGATCTCAGGCGGAACCTTAAGTTCATGGCCTTGATCCTCCTCCCCGCCGTCATTAACTTTGTTTTAGTGGCGGATAAGCTCCTTCTCGTCTTCGGGAGGGAGTATTCCGAGGCGGGAACACATCTTCTCTGGCTTCTTTCCCCAGCAAGTCTGCCGGCGAGCCTAAACCTTCTCTATCTTGGAGTAGTTCGGGTAGAGAAGAAGCTTAAGAATGTAGTCCTGGTAACCGGAGGCATAGCTTTGGGCACTCTGGTGCTAAGCTATGTCCTTTTGCCCCACTTGGGCATCCTGGGGGTGGGGTGGCTGGCAACCCAGATCGGAGTAGCCCTGGCCGTTGCACCGAAGCTTATAAAAAGACTAAAATAGCTATAAGTGAGTCCTATGTCCTGGGTCTTTTTGAGAGATTCGTGGAGACTCTTGGAGATTTAGCAGAGATTGGCGGAGATTAAATCTCCCAATCTCAGCAAATCTCAATAAGTTCCTCCATTGAGGTCGTCCTCGTTGGCGGACACTCGAGAGGCCTTGCAACAAAAGGATTAATGAGATGAAGATAATTGCCGACGCATCAATTTTGATTCATCTCTCAGCAATTGGAAGGTTCCACTTGTTAAAAGAACTTTTTAGAAAGATAACTGTTCCTGAAGGAGTTTATACCGAAGTAGTTATAGAAGGTCAGGGACTTCCCGGTTCCGTGGAAACCTCGGAAGCTTTAAAAG
>CAZJSO010000176.1:0-1759 GCA_964548795.1 uncultured Dehalococcoidia bacterium
CGTCGAAGACCTCATATCCCGGGGCCAGAATCACCGCACCAACCTCAAGCTCCAGGAGTTCATCTCCCAGCTCGTGGTTAACCGCCTCAGCCCTACAGACGGCCACACACTGGTGGCACTCGGAGCAGACGCCACAGTTCAGGCAGCGAGAGGCCTCCCTTAGCGCCTGATCCTCGCTGAGCCCCAACCCCACCTCCTCAAAGCTGGTCCTCCTCCTCTCCAGGCTTATGGTGGCCATCCTTTCCCGGGGCTTTTCCTCTTCCCCCTCGGGAATCTCCCTCAGGTTCTCCGGCTTCTTCCTCTCCAGCGTTCTTCCCTGCCTCAGGTCCTCCCCCTCCAGATAACGCCGGATTGATTCCGCTGCCCGTTTGCCCGCCGCCACCGCCTCTATGGCTATCCCTGGACCGCTCTGACAATCACCGCCGGCGAAGACGCCGGGCTGGCTGGTCTCCAGCGTCAGGGGGTCAACCTCAACGATGCCCCGAGCGGTAGTCCTTATCCCGCTTCCTGCCAAGAAGGAGAGATCCGGAAGCTGGCCAATGGCAATGATGACCATATCCCTCTCTATTACAAACTCGGAGCCTGGGATGGGAATGGGCCGTCTCCTGCCCGAGGCATCTGGCTCGCCGAGCTCCATTCGAACACATTTCACCGCCTTTACCTGACCATCCTGAGAGATAAACTCAACGGGGGCAGTCAGATACTCGATCTTCACCCCCTCCTCCAGAGCAGCTTCAACCTCCTCTTCGCTTGCCGGCATCTCCGCCCTCGACCGGCGATAGAGGAGAAGTACCTCCTCGGCCCCCAGCCTCAGCGCAGAGCGGGAAGAGTCTATGGCTACATTTCCCCCGCCAATAACGGCTACCTTCTTGCCCACGCTCGGCTTCTGGCCTAAATTCAATTCACGCAGGAAATCAACCCCCTCAACTATCCCCCCGGAGTCCTCGCCCGTAATCCCCAGCCGCTGGCCGCGGTGAGCCCCAATGGCCAGAAAGATCGCCCGGTAGCCCTGTCGGAACAGATCATCCAGGCTGAAGTCCTCCCCCAGCCTGGCATTCATCCTGAACTCCACCCCAAGCTGTTTTACTATCTCGACCTCCTCTTCCAGAACCTTCCTGGGCAAGCGATACTCCGGAATGCCGACGTAAAGCATACCTCCAATCACTGGCAGGGCCTCAAAGATGGTGACCCGGTAGCCCTCCAGGGCCAGATAATAGGCGGCGGTAAGGCCCGCTGGCCCCGAGCCGATGATGGCCACCCTCTCCTCCCTCTCCGCTTTTTTCTCCGGTGGAGGGATAACCCCTACTCTGTCGGCCACGAACCTCTTGAGCTCACAGATGGCCACGGGCTTATCCACCAGCCCCCGGCGACATTCGACCTCGCAGGGATGAGGACAAATCCGACCCAGTATGCCGGGGAAGGGCAGTTCCTCCCGTATTAGCCTGTAGGCTTCCTCAAACTTGCCCTTTGAGATTAAAGCAATGTACCCTTGTGCCTTTACCCCGGCGGGACAGGCCTGAACGCAGGGAGACCTGTCTCGCTTATCTATGGTGAAGATGTTGGGGAAGGCCTGGGCATAAGGCCTATAGATGGCCTTCCTCAGGCCCAGCCCCTCGTCGAATTCGCTTTTTAATTCTACCGGGCATGCTTCAGCACATTCCCCACACCCGGTGCATTTCTGGGGGTCAACGTATCTGGACTGCTTCAGAACTCTGGCCTTGAAGTTCCCCGGCTGTCCCTCGAGGTCGAGGAGCCTGGA
>CAZJSO010000177.1:0-1754 GCA_964548795.1 uncultured Dehalococcoidia bacterium
ATTATACAACTTTGCTCTTTCAATTTCGACGGTTTAAAATAAGGGTTAGCATGCGTGATCAAATTTTTGAGGCCTTGAGAGGCCAAGAGGCGGACTATATCGAGATTCGCCTAGAGGAATCCCGCACCACCCGCCTGCAGTACCGCGACCGAGAGATAGAGGAGATCGGCCAGACCACTTCCCTGGGGGGAAATGTCCGAGCCCTAATTAAGGGAGGCTGGGGGTTCGTCTCCTTTAATCGGCTGGATAACCTGAGGGAAAAGGTGGCCCTGGCAATAAGGGAAGCCAAGCTTTCCGGACAGGAGGAAAGCAAATTAGCCCCCACCGAGCCGGTGGTAGACATAATCCAAGACCTAGAAAATGACCCTTCCAAGATTCCCCTGGCCCGCAAGAAGGAACTCCTGGACGAGTACAATGAACTCATCTGGAGCACCCCCAAGGTGCAGACCTCTACCATTAGCTACACCGACAAACTGAAGAAGGTGATCTTCGCCAGCTCAGAGGGAAGTTATATTGAGCAGCTTAAACCCGACCTCACCCTTCGCCTAGTAGTAGTGGCCCGGGACGGAGGGGAGGTCCAACAGGCCCATCTTAGCCTGGGCAGTCGGGGAGATTTTCACTTCATCGAGAAACTTCACCCAGAGGTTCAGGAGATGAGTCAGCGTGCAGTGGAGCTGCTCTCCGCCCCTCATCTAAAGGGCGGGGAGTACACGGTGATCTTGGACCCTGTGCTGGCCGGAGTCTTTGCCCACGAGGCCTTCGGCCATCTCTCGGAGTCGGACTTCGTCTACGAGAATAATAAGTTGCGAGAGCTCATGGTCTTAGGACGGCGCTTCGGGGAGAAACACCTCAACATTGTCGATGGGGCAGCGGTTCCTGACCTCCGTGGAAGCTACAGGTATGATGACGAGGGCACCCCAGCCCACAAAACCTACCTCATCCGTGAGGGCATACTGGTAGGGCGGCTCCACTCCCGGGAGACCGCCGCTAAGATGGGGGAAAAGCCTACCGGAAATGCTCGAGCAGTGGACTACCGCTTTCCACCCATCGTGCGCATGACCAACACCTATATTGAGCCAAAGGAGGCCTCCTTCGAAGATCTTATCAGCGAGATAAAGGAAGGGGTTTATGTCAAGAACTGGTTCGGCGGGATGACCTCTATGGAAATGTTCACCTTTTCTGCCGGGGAAGCCTACATGATACGCCAGGGAAGGGTGGAGGAACTCCTTCGGCCAGTGGTGCTAACCGGCAATGTCTTTACCACTCTAGCCAGAATTGATGCCATTGCCAGCGACCTGGAGATGAACCAGGGTGGGGGCTGTGGAAAAGGGGAACAATATCCTCTGCCCGTCTCCAACGGCAGCCCACATATTCGCCTAAGAGATTGCCTCGTGGGGGGAAGATAGTGGAGAATTTGCTAGCGAGGGCAAAAGTGGTGGCCGATGAGGCTGAGGTATTCTCCCTCTCCCATGAAGAGACCCAGGCAGTTTTCGAAGCCAACCGCTTAAAGCGAGTGCAGACCAAGGAATCAGGAGGGGTGGCCCTGCGCTTGATTAAGAACGGACGCCTCGGCTTCTCCGCCACCTCTAAGCCCGGCGGGGAGGCGGAGATCCTGGATCTGGCCCTGGAGATGGCCCTCCTCGGAGCAGAGGCTAGGTTCGAATTTCCCGACCTAAAAGCCTCAACTAGGGTTGAGGTTTACGACCCCGAGGTAGTAAAGGTCCCCGAGGAAAAGCTGGCCGAGCTCGGCCAGC
>CAZJSO010000178.1:0-1750 GCA_964548795.1 uncultured Dehalococcoidia bacterium
CGAGGAGACTCCTCCCCTGGCCGAGGTACCGCCGTTCTGTCCCATGAAACTTCACCCCTCGGTCATCGAGCAGGCCTTCTCCGAGTACGAGAAGCCTGAGGTGAGGGAATTTGCCCGGTTGGCCTCAATTCAGGAGTTCGAGTGTTACGAGCGCACGCCCGCTGGCTTGAGGACCAAGATACCGCGAATAGAGGAGCTTATTCAGTTCGCCCACAAGTGCGGCTTCAAGAAGCTGGGCCTAGCCTTCTGCCTGGGCCTGGCCCGGGAAGCTCGCACCCTGACCGAAATTTTGGAGTATCAGGGGTTCGAGGTGGTTTCCGTTTGCTGCAAGGTGGGGGCGGTGCCCAAGGAAAAAATCGGCCTCCAGCCGGAGGAAAAGATAGCCGGACCGGAACGATGGGAATCAATGTGCAACCCCATCGCTCAGGCTGAGATCCTGAACGCCGAGCAGGTTGAGCTCGGCATCCTGCTGGGCCTTTGCGTGGGGCATGATACCCTGTTCATCAAGTATAGTCGGGTGCCCCTGACCGTGCTGGCGGTGAAGGACCGGGTGACGGGGCATAACCCTCTGGCAGCCCTTTATCTCTCCTCCTCTTACTACCGTCGGCTCCTGGGCCAGACCGAGCTGGGAGGATAGGACAGTGGAGATAATACCGGCGGTTGACCTGCGTGGCGGGAAGTGTGTTCGCCTTTATCAGGGTGACTACCACAAAGAGACGGTCTACTCTGAGGACCCGGTGTCTATGGCTTGTCATTGGGAGAGCTTGGGTGCAAGAAGACTCCATGTGGTTGACCTTGATGGTGCGGCCAGAGGTGATCTGTGTCATATTCCAGCCATTAAAGGCATAATCCGGGCGGTGCAGATCCCGGTGCAGGTAGGGGGTGGCGTGCGGCGCCTGGACACGGTGGAGCAATTGCTGGAAATGGGGGCCAATCGAGTGATCCTGGGAACTCTGGCTGTGGATGATCCAGAGCTGGTAAAGCAAGCTTGTAAGATGTTTGGCGAGGATATCGTTGTCAGCCTTGATGCCCAGGAAGGATACATCAGGAGTCATGGCTGGCTAAAGATCACCGGCCTGCCTGCGGTGGAGCTAGCCTTGAAAATGGAGAGCCTGGGGGTGAGAAGGTTCATCTACACCGACATCGCCCGGGATGGCACGCTCGCTGGCCCTGATTTTGAAGCCATCGCCAGGTTCAAGGCACAGACTCATAACCCCCTGATCGTGGCCGGGGGCATCTCTCGTGTGGAGCACCTCTGGAAACTGGCCGAGATGGGAGTAGAGGGGGCCATCCTTGGCCAGGCGCTATACTCCGGCAGCCTGAACCTCCCCGACTTGCTGGGACTATAGTGTTCCGGTCAGGCTCAGCACAGGGGCTTGACATACCCTTTCACGATGTTATAATGAGGTTGAGGAGCCCAAGGAGCGCCGACTGAATTTAAAAGGGAGGTGCAGACATGAGGGTTCACGCAATGTTTGGGGTGTGGCAAATGATCAGTATTTCCCCGCCGAGAGGCGGGGGACATATAAGGCAGGTGCTGAACCTCAGGGATAACATCTGAGGATTCTTGGTAGAACACCAAGAGCTCATTTTGAGAGCGAGAAAGAGGGGCGCGTTGAGAAGCGCCCCTCTGTTTTTATTGCAGCCCTTCTGGTCTTCCGCAACGCCCGATGTTAAGCCTGCTCTCTCTTAAAGAAATTCTCTTTTGGTTTTTAAATTTGATAGGTTTATAGCCGAAATTGCAGATAAC
>CAZJSO010000179.1:0-1725 GCA_964548795.1 uncultured Dehalococcoidia bacterium
GTAGCTTACTTAGCCTGTCCATTGTTACTGCTGATACACATGGTAGTGCCCGGCGCTTAGAAAAGAGGCTTGATATCAAGATGCGCAGACTAGAAGCAGGCAAAGAGGATGCTCAAAAGCTCGCCCTGGTGCAGCGCTTGGGTAAGGAGAATACCATCTGCATAGGGAATGGCTCGAACGATGCCTCTATGTTGAAGGAATCGGCTCTTGGCATATGCGTGGCGGGCGGGGAAGGAGCATCGGGTGAGGCGATACTGAGCTCTGACTTAGTAGTTTCTAACATAAATGACGCCCTCGACTTACTGCTTAAGCCCGCTAGGCTGGTTGCCACACTGCGAAAGTAGCCTCTCCACGAAGAACTCATCCGTGCCAGTTGGCTATTGAGTGAAAGAGGGGCTTTCAACGAATATCTGGGTTGCCCCCGATTTTAGTACCACTTAGAATGAGACAGTTCCTGCTTTCTCCCTGGTTAAGTCATTCTTCATATTGTTGTTCTCGTAGTACTGCCTGGCAAACTCAGCTGGAGTCAGGTAGTCAAGCGAGCTGTGTGGCCGGTAGTTATTGTACTCCTGCCTCCATCCTTCCGCAATCACTTGTGCCTCCTTCCAGTTCCTGAAGACCTCTCGGTTCAGACACTCATCCCTTAGCTTGTCAATAAAGCTCTCAATATAGCCGTTCTCCCAAGGACTGCCCGGGTTGATGAAGATGGTCGAACAGCCATTTACTTCAAGCCACTGACAGACTGCCCTGGCAATAAATTCAGGGCCATTATCGCTCCTCAAGTACTTCGGCACACCGCGCAGCAGAAATAACCGTTCCAGCACCTCGACCACCTTTGCTGCTGGTATAGATGGCCTGATGACAAGAGCCAGACACTCCCTGGTGAACTCATCAATCACCACCAGGACCCTCAGTTTGCCACCTCCCTCGGTCCTGTCCTCGAGAAAGTCATAGCTCCAGACATGATTGGGATATTCTGCTTTTCTCACTATCTCACCCACTTGCCCTACCCTGCGCCTCCTGGGACGTCTTAGCGGTAAACTCAAGCCTTCCGCCTTCCAGATGCGATGTACCCGTTTACGGTTCACTTTTATGCCCTCCCGCCGCAGCAGCGCCGTTATCCGCCGATAACCATACCGGCTATGTCTAACGGCCAGCCCATGAATCTTCTTTACCAGTTCCCGTTCGTCTCCCCGTTTCCTGGCCCTATATCTCACCACCGATCTTGATATTCCCGCCAGGATACACGCCCGTCTTTCCGAACACTCCTTTTCTTCAACCAGATACTTCACTGCTGACCTCCTGGCGAGAGGGCTTACCAGTTTTTTGCATTGATTTCCCTGAGGAGCTCGATGTCTATCGCCTGCTGGGCTACTATTCGCTTAAGCCTTGAGTTTTCCTCCTCTAGAGCTTTAAGCCTTTTAAGCTCGGTTACCGTCATGCCGCTGTACCTTGCTTTCCACCGGTGAATGGTGGCTCGCGATACTCCGTGCTCCCGGGCGGCAATCACCACTGGCTTGCCGCTGTCAACCTCCTGGAGAATCCTGATTACCTGCGCCTCCGAATACCTTCTTGTTTTCATTCATCTGACCTCCTGTAGTTATTCTACAGGACTGTCTCATTGAAATTGGACCTAATTTCGGGGGGCAGGCCAGCACAAGCTCTCCCGGATCTGTGAGCATCCGAACGAAGTATTCAGGGACTGCCGAAGGGTATCGTGCTGGA
>CAZJSO010000180.1:0-1723 GCA_964548795.1 uncultured Dehalococcoidia bacterium
GACCTCAGGGCAACTGAATGTGCTGAGCTTAAAGGTGGCGTAGAGCTTAGAGGCATTGGCCAGGCAAGACAAACTTCGGCGTTATATCCTCTGCGACATCGTGCGGCGATGAAATCTCAGGGCCACCAACAGGAAAATGAGGGTGAAGGCCAGAAGAACCAAGAAATCAATGGCCGGGTGAAGATGGCCTTGCCCTTCAAGGGAGCCACGGGCCAAGTCGACGAAGTAGGTCAGAGGGGAGAGGTAAGAGACTGCCTGACCCCAGGCAGGCAGTTGGTCCAGGGGGATAAAGATGCCGCTCATGAAGATGATGCGGAGCTTAACCGCCCCACTGACCATCTGCACGGTCGAGGGCATGTTGGTGGGCGGGATGGAGAAAACATTGCCCAGCGAGGAGAAACAAAAGGCTGCCAGGATGACCGACAGGGAAAAGATGAAAGGGTGCGATACTCCAATCCCGAGAGCTAGACCAAGAATGATGGGCACCAGCGAGATAGCTAGCCCAAAGCCAGAAGAGGCCAGGATATCCCCCAGGATGATGGTCTCCAGTCTTACCGGACAGGACATGAGCCGTTCCAGCGTCCTTGCCTGGGCCTCCCAGGGAGTTACTACAGATGAGATGCTGGTAGCAGTGAAGAACAGAATCATTCCCAGGAGTTCCGGAATCAGGAAATCAATCGTTAGGTGTCGACCAATGGCGAAGGTCAAAAAAGGAATATAGGAAAAAGGATGCCAAAGATGAGCACTGGTCCCTTGGCATAATATATGCGGATATCCTTGCGGGCTATGGTCAACACACGCTGCGCCTGGTACGCAACCTCTACGCCACAAAACCTCACTTCATTTTCTCCCCGTGAGCGCTAGAAAGGCATCCTCCAGAGAAGGACCCAGGGTACTTAAGGAAACAATCTTGCAGCCAGTGGAACAGGCGTAGTTAATTAGCGAGACTGCCACCTCTCCAGGGTCAGAGGTATATAGCCGGTACTTGTCCCCCATCCTTTTCACTCCCTTCACGCCCGGGAGACCGACAAGGTCTTTCAAGTTTATGTGCTCATTGAAGCTGACCTCAATCGAATGCATATGCCTGGTAGCCATTCTGATCTTCTCCGGCGCATCCAGGGCTACAATCCGCCCTCGGTTGATGATGGCCACCCGATCACAGAGCTGATTGGCCTCCTCTAGGTTGTGCGTGGTGAGGAAAATCGTCTTACCCTGAGCATTAAGCCTCCGAAGCAAGTCCTTGATGAGCCGGGCGCTTTGCACATCTAAGCCAGAGGTCGGCTCATCCAGAAAAAGCAACTCAGGCTCGCTAATAAGTGCCAGGCATAGCATCAGGCGTTGCTTCATTCCCTTAGAGTATGTCCGGGCCAGGCCATTCTTCCGCTCCAGAAGTCCCAGTTCCTCAAGTAGGTTGGTTGCTCTTTCTCGGGCCACCCGACGGGGGACACCATACAACCCCGCCCCCAGCATCAGGTTATCCCAACCAGAGAGGTCGGGATAAGGGTTTGCTACCTCAGGCACCACTCCCGCTAATTGCTTGGCTGAGAGGCTGCCGAATTCATATCCCAGAATGGAAGCTCTCCCCTGGTCTGCCTTTATGACCCCGGTCAGTATCCTGAGGGTAGTGGTCTTGCCAGCCCCATTGGAACCGAGAAAGCCAAAAAACTCTCCTCTTCCAACTTCGAAGCTAATATGATCCACGGCCAGGAGGCCATCGTAATAT
>CAZJSO010000181.1:0-907 GCA_964548795.1 uncultured Dehalococcoidia bacterium
GCTCTCGGTCGCCAGCGGCAAGGGGGGAACTGGAAAGACCTTAGTGGCCACCAGCCTGGCCCTTTCTTTGCCCGAAAGGGTGAGATTCCTGGATTGTGATGTAGAGGAGCCTAACGCCCATATCTTCCTTAAGCCGACCTTTACTTCCAGGGAACCAGTTTATATACCCGTTCCTAGGGTGGACGAGGCCAGATGCACTCACTGTGGGAGATGTGCTGAGGTTTGTGCCTATCATGCCATCGCCGTTCTGCAAGATAAGGTGCTCCTCTTCCCCGAGCTTTGTCATGGCTGTGGTGCTTGCTCCTACCTCTGCCCCGAGAAGGCCATCTCGGAGGTGGGGCGAGAAATAGGGGTAGTGGAGATAGGGCGCTGTGGCGAGATTGAACTGATCCAGGGAAAACTTTCCGTAGGAGAGCCCCTCGCCGTCCCGGTGACCAGAAAGGTAAAGGAGCACCTCGATGGGGATGGGGTAAATATCATCGACGTCCCCCCGGGGACTTCCTGCCCCGTGGTAGAGGCCATAGAAGGAAGCGATTTCTGTCTTTTGGTGACCGAACCCACGCCCTTTGGCCTGAGTGATCTTACCCTGGCCGTTGAGGTAGTCCGGAAATTGAAAATTCCCTGCGGGGTGGTGGTGAACCGTGCTGGCATCGGAGATTCCGGAGTGCCGGAATACTGCGTCCAGGAAGGACTTCCCCTCCTGCTCGAAATCCCGCTAGATATCAAGATTGCCCATCTTTACTCTCAGGGAATCCCTCTAGTGGAGGGGATGCCAAGCTGGCGAGAGAAATTCCTGAATCTTTTTCAGGAGGTTAAAAGGAGGTTAGCTGGTTAGAAGGGTGGAAGAGGGCCCTTGCATTTATGTTCATCTCAGAGGAGCAGAATGAAGGAGTTGGTCGTCCTGAGT
>CAZJSO010000181.1:917-1672 GCA_964548795.1 uncultured Dehalococcoidia bacterium
CACCCAATGCGGGCTGTGTGAGGAGCTTTGCCGCTTTAAGGCCATAAAGGACTTCAAGGTAGATGAACTTTCCTGCGAAGGCTGCGGCTTCTGTAGCCACATCTGCCCTGCCGAGGCCATCCATATGAAGGAGCGAATGGCAGGGCACTGGTATATCTCCGAGACCAAGTACGGTCCCCTGGTCCATGCCAGGCTGGGGGCAGCTCAAGAGAACTCGGGGAAGTTGGTTGCCCTCGTCAGAAACAAGGCCAAGGCCCTGGCCGAGGAGAATCATCTGGAATATATCATCACCGATGGGCCGCCGGGGATAGGCTGCCCCGTCATCTCCTCAGTTGCCGGGGCAAACTTGGCCCTCCTGGTCACCGAACCCACGCTTTCCGGAATGCATGACCTAAGCCGGGCTCTGGGCCTTTGCCAGCATTTCAATGTTCCCGCTCTAGTGTGCATTAATAAGTACGACCTCAATGAGGAAAATGCGTCCCGAATAGAGGCCTACTGCAGCGACATGGGCCTAAAGCTGGTCGGTCGGATTCCCTTCGATAACGTGGTCACCGAGGCCGTGGCTTGTGGGGTTCCGGTGGTGGAATACACCGACGGAAGGGTTTCCCAGGAAATAGAATCGCTCTGGCGAGAGATTCAAAAAGGATGGTTGGGAGGCTAAGTCAATGCGTTACGCCGAATATCAAATTGCCCGCACATTTTTGATACGTGCTGATCACGGTGCGGAGTTAATCTCCTTCATTGGCAAGGTGGCC
>CAZJSO010000182.1:0-1382 GCA_964548795.1 uncultured Dehalococcoidia bacterium
GAGAAGTTCCGCTACGAGGTGGTGGAGGAGGAGGATGAGGTGGGGGTAGCCACCGGCCTGGCCTGGACCCCTGCCGGGGGGGACATCATGTTCGTGGAGGCCACCCTGGTCCCGGGGAAGGGACAGCTCATCCTTACCGGACGGCTGGGCGATGTGATGCAGGAATCCGGTCGGGCTGCCCTGACCTACAGTCGCTCCCGAGTAGCCCAGTTTGGCGTGAGGGAGGATTTCTACAAGACCAAGGATGTCCACATCCACGTTCCTGCCGGGGCCATCCCCAAGGATGGGCCCTCGGCTGGGATAACCATGGCCGTGGCGCTCATCTCGGCCCTCACCGGGAGGCCAACGAAGAAGGAAGTGGCCATGACCGGTGAGATCACCCTGCGGGGTAAGGTCTTGCCGGTGGGTGGGATCAAGGAGAAGGTGCTGGCCGCTCACCGGGCGGGGGTGAAGAAGGTCATCCTCCCTCGGGAGAACCAGAAGGATCTGGGGGAGGTTCCGCAGCAGGTGAGGGATGAGCTCGATTTCGTCTTCGTCGAGGATGTGGATGCGGCCATAAAGGAGGCCCTCCAGCCGGCCCCGGCCGAGGTAACCGTCCAGACTTAGTTCTGCCTTGCAGCGGGTGTTTGTGGTTAAAGCTGGGAATCTTGAAATTATCCCTTTTCATAATTTATAACCATACAAATGTTATGAAAAGGGAGGCATAGAATGAGAACGACCATCGTGGTGGATGAGAGACTTTTAGCAGAATTGCTTGCCATTGGGGGCTTCCGGAGTAGAAGTGAAGCAATCAATAAGGCAATAGAGGAGTACGTTTCCCGCAGGAAGAGGGAGGGGGTCTTAGAATTAAAGGGCAAGATTCGCTTTGAGGAAGGCCATCTGAAAAGATTGGAAGAGGCGGAAAAGGGAGAGCAATGATACTGGTCGACAGCAGCATCTGGGTGGACTATTTCCAATCGGGAAAAACCCCTTCAGCCAATTTCGATGAGGAACTGGTCGGGGGGAAGATAGCCATTTGTGGATTGATTCTCGCGGAGGTCTTAAGCGGTGTGAGGGGAGAGGAGGAGGCACAGATGCTGAGGAATAGGCTTCTGGCGCTCCCTTATCTCTCAGAAACCAGGGAGACCTTTATAAAAGCAGCGAGCATCTATTCCTCACTGCGCCGGGAGGGGGGTCACCATTCCGTTATCGGATTGTATAGTTGGCGCCGTTGCCATTGAGAATGGCTGTAAGTTGCTGACCAGGGACAAGCATTTTTTGAGAATTCCGGGATTTGGGGAGTGGGGAATCATCCCAAACTCGGAGACACAGATGACCAGTTCTTAAAGAACCGCTTTCTTAAGAGGTGAGATGACCCGGCTGAAATTTACCCTGGAGGACAA
>CAZJSO010000182.1:1392-1669 GCA_964548795.1 uncultured Dehalococcoidia bacterium
GGCGAGGGATTGGGCGGACGCTGGCCCTGGCCTTTGCCGAGGCCGGAGCCGACGTTGCTGTGGTCAGCCGCACCCTACCCGAGCTGGAAAAGGTGACGCAGGAGGTCCACCGCTACGGAAGACGGGGCTTAGCGGTAAAGGCCGACCTCACTCAGGGGGCCGAGGTAGAACAGATGGTTGAGCAAGTGCTTCAGGAGTTTGGTCGCATTGATGTCCTGGTAAACTGTGTTGCCACCAACCTCATGCGCCCCCTGCTCGAGCTCTCGGAGAAGAGGTG
>CAZJSO010000183.1:0-1582 GCA_964548795.1 uncultured Dehalococcoidia bacterium
TCGGAAAGTCCCAGGATGTCGCTGATGACCTGAACCTGGCCATCGCAGTCCTTGCCCGAGCCGATGCCGATGGTGGGGATTGTCAGCTTCTGGGTGATGAGCCTGGCCAGCGGGGCGGGGACAAGTTCCAGAACGATGGCGAAGGCGCCAGCCTGCTCCAGGGCGAGGGCATCCTGAACAAGCTTAGCAGCGGAGTCCTTCTCCTTCCCCACCGCTCGGGGACCGCCGAGCTGGAAGGTGGATTGAGGGGTATAACCCAGGTGGCCCATCACCGGGATGCCACAGCGAACGAGCCGCTGAACCTTTTCCGCCACCACCTCTCCCCCCTCTAGCTTTACTGCCTGCGCTCCTCCTTCCTGTATAAAGCGAGCGGCATTGCGCAGGGCCTCCTCCACCGAGGTATGGTAGGTCATGAAGGGCATGTCCCCCACTATGAGCGCCTTTTTAGCCCCCCGAGCCACCGCTTTGGTGTGATGAATCATCTCCTCCAGGGTCACCGGGATGGTGGATTCATACCCCAGCATTACCATGCCCAAGCTGTCACCCACCAGAATCAGCGGCACTCCCATTTCATCAACCAGCCTGGCAGTGGCGTAGTCATAGGCGGTGAGCATGGGGATCTTCTCCCCCTGCTCCTTCATCTTCTGGATTTGACCCACGGTGACCCGCATGTTCCTCCTTTCGTTTGGAAAAGTGCTCCAGTAGCTCAGCTAACCTCTGTGCTTTCTCCACATCTAACTTGCCCTTCTCGAGCGCCAGGGGAATGGTTCGCTGCCCCAACTCAGCGTAGACTGAGAGCAGCTCCGGGGCGTGCTGAGCCAGGGCCTCCAGATGTTTTTGAACGGTTCCGAGGTCCTCCCGGGCTATGGGACCGGTGAGGCAGTGAGGCAGGCCAATGAGTTCGAGATTGTTGAGCGTGCCCCGAAGTAGGGGCAAGAGTGCCTGGGTAGCCTCTCGAGGGGGAACGTCAAAGGTCCGAAAGAGGTCGGTGGCCAGCTTGACCAGGGTAACCAGGTAATTGCAGGCGAACACCGCAGCCACATGATAAAGAACCTTATCCTCCGGCCTTAACACCAGCCATCTCCCCTCGAGGGCTTCGGCCATCTCCTTCAAGAAAGCGAGCAACCTTCCCTCGGCCTCTAAGGCAAAGGTGGAGCCGGGGAGGTTTTTCAGTGCCTGGTCAGCATCGGCGAAGGTTTGCAGGGGGTGGAAAGTCCCTACCTTGGCCCCCAGTTTCCTCGCCGGCTCAAGGATATCCACCGAGGCAGCTCCGCTGCAGTGGATCAACCACTGCCCCGGGCGCCAACTTACCTCAGAGGCCACCTGGCCGATGACGTCATCTGGCGTGGTAATGAGGACAAGGTCTGCTCGATCAACCAACTCCTTATGGGCATAGATCGGGCAACCAAGTCTTATGGCGAGCCTTTTGGCCGAGACAGGGGGTGTCTGTATCATTTCCCTTGAAAACCCCGGTAAGGGGGGGTTTTATACAGCGTTGCAAGCAAGCTGCTCATGAGGGGGTTAGTCGGCAGCAAACTTGCACCAAATTTTAAAGGGGTACAGGTAGTAAAAGTAGGAGCCC
>CAZJSO010000184.1:0-1573 GCA_964548795.1 uncultured Dehalococcoidia bacterium
ACCTGGCCGTAGTCGAAGCGCACCATGGCTACCTGATGCGTCTCTATAATGTGAAGGCAGGGACGCTCCAGATAAACTGGGCTTATAGCCCAAAGGGTCAAACGATAATAGGAGTTTGGGCGGGAATGCCCGTTGACAGGAGGACTGGCGAGCCCTACCCCGCTGGGGAAATAGATCGTTGGCCTGCTGGCCACCCTCTCGCAATCAGCATGGCTGGATTTAGAGATAGCCATAATCTCACCAGACCTCTATCGGTGGATCCCGATACCGATGACAGCGGGGGAGTTTACACTATAGTATTCTATAACTCCAACGGCAGAGCGAAAACCACCGCTCCTTTCCGGCCCTCAGGCAGCACCGATGATACCTGGATATACGTCAAAGCTTACAAGGATTATATTATCACCGCTACCATTGACGGGATCAGCGTTTCCGCCTATGTCCGTCAGGTCCCGGGGTTCTCCGAACCCCCTGCAGTGGAATACGTGGGGAGCAATGCGACCAAGGACTATGTTGCCAACTGGGCCACGGATAATGTGAGCTTCATCACCAGTGAGGTTTATGTCTACACCTGGCTCTCCCCCTGAGCCACCGACCGAATGGGAGCCGAGCCACTCAAGTGGGCCGGGAAATGGGGTGCCCGTTCTCTCCTGGAAACCGGGAGTTCGGGGCCTGGGCAGGGTAATATAGCCGCGCTGCTCCAGTTTTAGAAGAAGGGTGCGGCCTTTAATTCGACCATTGGCAGCACGCCAATCCCATAGAAGGGATAGCTCCTTGGAAAGCCGAGTACGATTGAGGGATGGATTGGCTTCAATCAGCCGGCGAATTAACTCAACGTCATCCCTGGTTATTTCCCGCCCTTGAACTCTTATTGTCTCATCCATCGATATCATCGTAGCATAAAGATGAGACGGAGTCCAGCCCTGTAATAACAAATTATTGACTTTTTGCCAATCCTGGTGAAAAAATTCCCAAGACTCTTGACAGCATGGGGGGGGTGATATACTATATGCTAGAAATTTTGGAGAAGTTAAACTGTTACAAAGAAGGAGAGATAGGAGCATGCATGAGTGGGCATTAGCAGAAGGAGTAATTTCTACTGCTCTTAAGGCGGCGGAGGAAGAAGGACTGAGGGAGATTACCCGAATTAAAATAAAGATGGGCGAACTGCAGCAAATAGACAGGGAGATATTTGAATTAGCTTTGAAGGAAGTTAGCCAGAGTCGAGGGCTGGAAGCGGAGAGGGCAAAGATAGAACTCGAAACCGAAGAAGCCGTCTTAAAATGTCGGGTTTGTGGGTATGAATGGTTATTCAGCAAGGCAATAGAGGGATTAAGTGAAGAGGAGAGGGAGTCAATACATTTTGTTCCTGAGATCGCCCATGTTTACGTTGCTTGTCCTAGATGTGAAAGTTCAGACTTTGAGATAGTGAAAGGGCGAGGAGTTTGGATAGACTTTATTGAAGGAGAACATAAGTAATCATCACCGAGAAAACCTCGCCTCAGACGACCAATATTATTGTAACTATTCAGCCTCCCTCACTGTCATCCTGAGGGAGCGAAGCGACCGAAGG
>CAZJSO010000185.1:0-1542 GCA_964548795.1 uncultured Dehalococcoidia bacterium
CTCCGGCATGACTGGGGAGGAGGCCGATGGATTGGCCCGGAAGGTCATTGAAGGAGCCGGCTACGGCGAGGCCTTTGGGCATGGGCTGGGACATGGGGTGGGGCTTGAGGTTCATGAGGCACCTAGGTTGGGACCGGAGTCGAAGGATATCTTGGAAGAGGGAATGGTCTTCACCCTGGAGCCCGGGATCTACCTCGAGGGCCGGGGTGGTGTAAGACTCGAGGACATGGTAGTATTAAGAAGAGGGAAAGTTTGTAAGTTAGTCGAGGTGGAGGAAAGACATGATCGACACCAGCGAGCTTCGTAAGGGGATAGCAATCGAGCTGGAGGGCAAGATTTATTACATTCTCGACTATCGTCACATCAAGTTGGGGAGAGGCACTGCCCAGGTAAGGTTGAAGCTGCGCGATATTCAGGAAGGGCACACCATCGAGCGCACCTTTCAGGCCGGGGAGACCTTCAAGAGGGTCTACCTGGAGACCAAGCCGGCGCAGTACCTCTATCAGGATGGCGAGCTTTACTACTTCATGGATCAGGAGAGCTTTGAGCAAATTCCGCTCTCTCAGGAGCAACTGGGTGATGCCCTGAATTACCTGAAGGAGGGACTGGTGGTGCAGCTCTCCAGGCATGAGGGCCGGACGGTTGGGGTTGAGCTACCCATCACGGTTGACCTTCAGGTTGTGGAGACCGGGCCAGCTTTCAAAGGAGATACCTCATCCGGTGGGGGCAAACCGGCCACCCTGGAGACCGGCCTTACCGTCCAGGTTCCTTTCTTCATCGAGACCGGGGATATTGTCCGGGTGGATACCCGAACCGGCGAGTACCTGGAAAGAGTCAGCTAAGCGGAAGTCGGATTTCATCGCCGAAGGCTGAACTAGTGCAAGATAACGATGAGGCCGTTCCTGAAGTATGCGTTAGATGGGGTTTGCGTTCGCCGTTCGCTCAAGGTTGCCTTAGTGGTAGGAACTATACTTGCCCTGATCAATCACTGCAATGTCCTGCTTTGTAGGACCGTGACAGCTACGGATATTGTTCAAATAGCGATAACTTACTTGGTTCCCTATTCGGTGGCCACCTTTGGCTCCGCCATGCAGGCCAGGCATATCGAGTTGCAAGGGCTTAAAAATAGCAGGAGGGCAAAGCAGTAAAGCCTCCCACAGGCCTCAAAAATGGAAAATGTTAATTCCCTCCTTCGAGCTGACCTCCACGTTCACACCTGCTATTCTCCAGATTCCCGAGCCTCCTTGGAGGACATCGTGAAGGTCTGCCAGAGGAAGGGGATAAACTGTTTGGCAATAACTGATCACAATACCATTGCCGGGGCGATGAGGTTTAAGGAACTGGCCCCCTTTCCCATTATCGTGGGGGAGGAGATCATGACCCGCAGCGGGGAGCTGATCGGCTACTTTCTGCAGGAGGAAATTCCCCCGGGACTTTCGGCGGAGGAGACCGTGGCTCGAATCAAGTCCCAGGGAGGGCTGGTGTGTCTGCCCCACCCCTTTGATCGACTTACCCGCTCTCCGCTGAGAAGCCGGGAGCGGG
>CAZJSO010000186.1:0-1524 GCA_964548795.1 uncultured Dehalococcoidia bacterium
TCCTGGGAAGTGGTTTCTGCAAACTAATTATACCCCAAGGGCAGAGCCGCTTCTATTTGACAATTAAGTTATGGGTAATCACCACTTTTTATTCGGTCATGCAAAGAGCCCATGCACCAGAGGGCCAAGCCAGCCCTACACCGACATAATGGAAGCTTGGGGTGAGGATTCCACGGCGGTGGGGAGGGCTTGCCATCCAACCACCTACCACACCTGTAGCGAAGGGGCATATTCCCAAGTTCTCCCATACCCACTTATTCAAACCATGCTTCTTCGCTACCTCAAGCACCAGGTATTCTCCGTTCGGGCCATAATGGGTGAAATTGCGGGCGGCCTGTTCGGCCCTCTCCTGGCAGATTTCCATCAGCACGGGATCGATCTCGAGTGGCTGGAGGCCGTGTCTCTTCCTCTCCTCGTTTACCAACCTTATCGCCTCCAGTCTGGCTGTTTCTACATCGTAAGGCTTCACAGGCTTAGATGGCGGCAGAACCGAGTAATGGATGTCCATTGCCTCCAACTCCTCCCGCACTCGATTCAGGAGCCTCTGCGCCACGGATGGGAGATCCACCCCTTTAGACTGCTTCTCTGCCTTCCTTGGCATGACGAGCTCCCAGCCCACTTCGATGAAGCCAGGGTCTTCAACCAGGCTGGAGTAGCGATCCTTGTTAAGCTCAATCAGCTTCTCCACAGTCGTGTCGAACCGCGCGGCTATCTTGGACAGGGAGTCCCTCGGCTGGACGGTGTACTTCCTCGGCGATTCCGAGATACTGAGCGGAGCTTCGATGATCAGCTGAAGCCGGCGCAGGTCGGGGTGGATCTTGTTCACCGCGTGGGCAACGATCTTGCCCAGCTCCGTTCTTTGCCCAGCCAGCCCTGCAAGGAGCAGCGGGGTTACGATCACAGTCAGAAGCACAAACACCAGTACAGACTTAACGATATAGCGTATAAGTTTCCCCATCAGTCATCTCCTTTCCAACCCAGCCAAGCATCCAGGCGCTTGGACGCCGCGATGCTAAGTGCTATCTTACCTTAGATGTAGCCGAGGCCATTCAAGCTACGCTTGATAGGCAGGTTGAACATAGCTGATGAGATGGAGTTCAACCCACCAATCGTGTATCGATGGGACAAGGAAGTGAATCGCTTCGTCAACGTATCGGCTGGCAACTGAGCTGTCTGCGTGCGACACCCAGGCAGGAAAGTTGCGCTCGTAGTCGGGTCGTTGTGACCGACCCCTAAGTGGCTCGCCAAACAGCTTCGTCGGACCCAGCGAGAAGCCCGATGCCTTCAGGCATCGGGAGTTAGTCACAGTCTATCATACCGCGTTTTTAATCCCTTATCAAGTTAAAGTAAAGAGGAAAGATTAATTCCCCCCTTCTATTCCCCCCTCAATCCACCTCTCGTACCTTATTACCCGCCGCCTGCCCTGTGGAATATCTACCCCGTGAAATATCTATTTCACAGGGTCTATTCCACAGGGCCTGCCCTGTAGAGTTGTTTTTAAGGACCTGGCTTGGGGGGTAAGGG